>NZ_JSWJ01000004.1:0-433527 GCF_000826845.1 Phaeobacter sp. S60 | reverse complement strand
CCCACATATCCACAGACTCGCCCAACACACAAACAAGCCAACCAACCAAAATCACCAAAAACGCAGGTTCATCTGGATGGTGTCGCCAAAGGCCAGACGAACCGCAGGCGTCCCCCTCCTCTCATCATAGTATAAAGACCGAACTGGGCGGTGACCGGGGCAGACCAAAGGTCAAAACCCGCACCGTACAAAAATGCGCCGCGCTTTCGGACTGCAAACGCCGCACCCCTGCAAGGGGCGCGGCGCCTGGCCCAACAGAATAGGACCAAAGGTTCGGTTCTGGCGGGAGACCCCGCCCCGGTGGGGCGTGGTCCGTCTGGTGTTACTGGAGTTGCGCCCAGAACAGTTCCAGATGACGCGAGACGATGTCCTGAAATCGGCCATCAGCCTTGAGCGCCTTCAGACCTGCGTTGATGCGATAGAGATGCGAGGTGCCGCGCCAGTGGCGTTTGGAAATCACCACATGCAGGCCTTCTTCGGAGAGTGGACGCTCCAGAGGGATCACCTGATCACGCAGCCCCTCTGAGATCAGCGTGTTCGCGCCAAGGAAGAGGTTCAGGGATACCGCATCCACCTCCCGCGCCATCAGTTTGCGGAAACAGGCGCCGGGATCCGCGGCCTGAACCAGCGTCAGCTTGCCCTCGCTCAACCAGCGACGATCGCCGCGATCAAGGTCGTGGGTGTAGTATCCTTCTGGACGGCACAGGGTCTTGCCCAGCATATCGGCGTCGCTGTCAAAGGCGAAGGCGGCATCTGCCCGCACGAAGACCATGATCGGGATGGTCATCAGCGGTTCCGAGAAATGGAAGTTCACGCAGCGCTCATCTGTCGGGTTTGCCGCGCAATCCGGCTTCAGCCATGGGAACCCCATGTCGAACTGTTTCTCATCCAGCATCGGGAACAGATGTTTCGACCAATCCTGTTCCCAGGTGATCGAATAGGACACCGGCGCAGGAGTCAGCTCCAGCGCGGCATTGACCAGTTCGGTCACCATCCCCTGACCGGGCAGCGTCTGATCGGTGAACGGGGCGAAGCCACCACCGGTCAGCAACTTCATCTCCGCGTCATCCTTGCGCAGGGGCGTGGCATCAGGCGCGGAGGCCTGCTGCGCGCAGGGGATGTGCAGGGTTTTGCCGGGGATGACGCTCGGCCCCTCCAGCACATGCTGGTTGCTATAGTAGATCAGCGTCCAGCGGCTGCGGTCACTATAATGGGTTTCAGCAATCGAGAAGAGCGTGTCGCCGGGCTGTACCCGGTAATCGACATTGCAGATGGCCTGCGCCGCGCGTGGCGCGACACCAATGGCCAGCAGCAGCGCTATGGCCGCCGTTGCGAGATGTTTCAACATGGCGCCCTCCCTCAGAAGCCGGCCCAGATCCTGGCCATGTGATCCTCGATAATGGCCTGATAGCGACCGTTCTCACGGATATTGCGCAGACCGGTATTGATCATGGTCAGCATGTCATCGGCCTGGGGATGGGTCTTATGCACCACCACATGGATACCCAGCACTGAGAGCGGCAGTGGCAGCACCTCAAACTGATCCAGCAGATCGTTTTCCTTCATCACGCTGCGTCCGGTGAATTCATTGATCGCAACGGCATCTGCCTCCCCCTTGGCGACCATCTCGAAACAATCGGCAACCTTATGCGGCTGCTTCAGCGTGATCTTCTTCTCCTCCATCCAGCGGCGCCCGTAGCCATCCAGATCGAAGGTCAGATACCCCGCCGGGCGGCAGAGTGTCTTGCCCTCAATGTCCGCGTCCGTCTCAAAGGTGAAGGGGCGCGATTTATCGACAAAGAGCAGCATCAGCGTCTCAAACATCGGGTCCGAGAACAGGAAGTTCACGCAGCGATAGCTCTCCGGCATGGTGTCGCAATCCGGCCGATACCAAGGGAAGCCCAGATCCAGCAGCGCGTTCGACAGCAGCGGATCGAAATGGGAGGCCCAGTCGTCCACCCAGTGGATGGCAAAGCCCTGCGCCGGGGCGGCGTCGGTCATCGCCGCATTCACCACCTCGGTGATCAGCCCGCCATTGTGGGCAGTCTTGGAGGTGAAGGGCGCATAGTCATCCCCGGTCAGCAGATTGATCTTGCTGCGCACGGCGGCGGTGCCCGGCTGTACCTTGACCGGTGCCGCGACCACCGGCTGCGCATCCGCAACCGCCTTGCCGCCGGGCAGCCCTGTCGGCAGACCATTCAGACAGGCCATCGTCAGCTCCATGCCGACGCGGATCGCATTCGGGCGCGGGCCAATCGCGTCGATGTTGCGGCTGTGGATCGCGCTCCACATGCCCACATCCTTGTAAAGCCGATCAGCAATCAGCGACAGGCTGTCCCCGGGGCGCACCTTATATGTGCCACCGCAGGTCTCGGCGACGACAGGCGTAGCCAGCAGGCCGGTAACGCAACAGAGCGCCGCGATCAGGTGTTTTTTCATAATATCCCTCTTGGGTTGAACTCGGGCGTCCCGCGCCGATCATCGGCGCCGCCTCTTTTGTCTTAGAACGGTTGGAAAGCTTATATCTTGGCGCTCTGCCGCGTTTCGGTCGAGCGCATCGGCGCACGCAGCAACACCGGCCCGGCGCTGGCGCTACTGACCGACGAACAGCGCCAGAATGGTTGCGGTATCGACGCGCCCATCCGCGCCGATCAGCGCCGCGGGTACGGTGATGGTCTCGCTGCGATAGGCGTCATTTACCATTTGGTCGATATAGGCGGGCGATTGCCCCTGCCCGACGGCCCGCAGCACCAGACTATAGAGCGCGGTATGGGCCTGCGACGCCGGGGCGGCGGGCTGTTCTGCGTCCGCAGACGGGGTCACGGCGCTGCCACGCCGCAGCGCTGCCAGCGTTCCTGCGGTCATCTGCGCAACCATGGCATCCTCGGCGCTGAGCGGCGCGGCGGTTTCGACTGCAGCCGTCAGCAGCTCCTCAGCCGCAGCGCGCTCGCTCGGGGTGGCACTTGGATCCAGGCCCGCCAGCGCCTGCGGCGTCAGCAACCGTGCCACGCGGGGCTGATCAACAGCCGTTTCGGCAGTCTCATCAGGTCCGAACTGCAGCACCGCAAGACCCACGGCAAACAAACCCAGGACCGCAGCTGCGGCCCCCAGTTTCACAATCGGCGACATCTGGGCCAGGGAACGACCCGGAGCAGGCTTACGGCCATCAGCCTTCCCGGTTGCAGCGTTCAATGATCCACCAGCCCCCTTATTGACGTCCGGATTGATGTCTGACCGATCCGTTGCAACGGAGGTCACCGCCGCGATATTTGCCTTGGCGCGGGATTTTCCCGCCTGAGGAGAGCGAAGCGCGCTGTTGCTTGAGGAGATCACACCATCAATCTGGACCGAGCGCACCGGGCGATCACCGGCATCAGCAACCTCTGTTCCGGTTTCACTGTCTTTCTTTACGCTCAACATCGGCACACACTACCCCCGGCTGCTCCGAAAATCGCGGTCGAGCCGCGTTTTATTAACCGATTCTTAACGTTCGAGCGATTCTGCGTCAACATTCTGCGGCAGAATGGTAAATCTCTACAGGATTTGCTGTGGGGAAGCTCATGTTGAGAGGCTATCCGGGCAATCCCTCAATATACAGAACCAAGCTATTTGGTGTACGCATGACGATCATATCCGCCGCACACGCGCGCGCCGAACGGATCACCGCTTACCCCAGATGCAATCATGAGAAGAGTTATGTGCGAGTCAAATCGCAGAGAGACCGAAACCGGTGCCAGGTGGCATCGCCCTAAGCCTCAGCGCCTTCACCAGCTCAGGTGATCCGTCGCGGGCAGGTGGGGCGCGGGCAGCGACAACATGCTGCCCGCGACTGAAATCAAAAATCCAGGTTTTCCACGCTCAGTGCGTTTTTCTGGATGAACTCGCGCCGGGGTTCGACGACGTCACCCATCAGCTTGGTGAAGAGATCATCCGCCTCAACCATGTCTTCGACGCGGACCTGCAACAGGGTGCGCGCATCAGGGTCTAGCGTGGTCTCCCACAGCTGATCCGGGTTCATCTCACCCAGACCTTTGTAACGCTGCAGCGCCAGACCTTTTTCGCCCTCTTCAAGAATGGCTTTCAACAGGCCAAGCGGGCCGTGAATCGCCTGACTGCGGTCGCGCCGGACGAGGGAGGCCGCAGCCCCGTAGATTTCCTGCAAGCTATTGGTAAAGCTGCCGGTTTTCCGGGCCTCGCCGGAGCGCAACATGGGGCCGTCCAAGGTGCGCAGCTCCTCAACCCCGCGCAGGATTCTTGACAGGCGAATGCCGTGATCCTGCGTGATCCGCCCACGCCAGCCACGTTCATATTCCAACGCAATCAGGTCCAGACGCTGCGCCACCTTATCAGCGACGCCCTGCAGATCAGCATCAACAGCACCCGGCACAAAGGCGCCGGCAACTGCGGCCTGCTCCAGAATATGGCGCGGGTAATGGGTGGGGAAAGCGTCCAGAACACGCTTGAGCTGACGCGCCTCATCGACAACACGGGCTAGATCCTGACCTACCAGTTCCTCGCCGCTGCCCAGTTTCAGCACCGCCCCGTCGACGCCCTGATTGATCAGATATTCATCAAGGGCTGCCTGATCCTTGAGGTAGACCTCCGATTTGCCGCGTGACACCTTATATAGCGGTGGCTGCGCAATATAGAGATACCCGCCTTCGATCAGCTCCGGCATTTGACGATAGAAGAACGTGAGCAGCAGGGTTCGGATGTGGGCGCCATCCACGTCTGCGTCAGTCATAATGACGATCTTGTGGTAACGCAGCTTCTCGATGTTGAACTCATCCCGGCCAATGCCGGTGCCCAGAGCCATCACCAGGTTGCCGATTTCCTGACTGCCAAGCATCCGGTCAAAACGCGCGCGCTCCACGTTCAAAATCTTCCCTCGCAGAGGCAGGATCGCTTGGGTCATCCGGTCGCGCCCGGTCTGGGCGGAGCCACCTGCGGAGTCCCCCTCCACTAGGAAGACTTCGGTCTTGGATGGATCTTTCTCCGAGCAATCTTTCAATTTGCCCGCCAGATAATTCACATCCATCGCCGTCTTGCGGCGGGTCAGCTCGCGCGCCTTGCGGGCGGCCTCCCGTGCGAGGGCGGCTTCGATAATCTTGCCGACGATCTGCTTGGCCTGATTTGGGTTCTCCTCAAACCACTCTGCCAGCTTTTCATTGACCAGGCTTTCGACCACCGGTCGCACCTCGGAGGAAACCAGCTTGTCTTTGGTTTGGCTGGAGAATTTCGGATCAGGCACTTTCACCGACAGTACGCAGGTCAACCCCTCACGGGCGTCATCCCCGGTAAAGGAGACCTTCTCCTTCTTGGCGATGCCGGAAGATTGCGCATAGTTGTTGATGGTGCGGGTCAGCGCACCGCGAAAGCCAGCAACATGGGTGCCGCCGTCCCGCTGCGGGATGTTGTTGGTAAAGGGCAGCACCGTTTCATGGTAGCTGTCGTTCCACCACATCGCGACCTCAACCCCGATGTCGTCCTTATCGCCGGTGATATAGATCGGCGCCTCCATCACGGGCGACTTCGACCGATCAAGATATTTGACAAATTCCTTGACGCCACCCTCGTAGAACAGCTCCACCTCCAGCCGTTCGGCCGGGCGCTCGTCAATCAGGATGATCCGAACGCCTGAGTTCAGGAATGCCAGTTCACGCAGGCGTTTTTCCAGCGTCTCGAAGGAATATTCGAGATTGGAGAACGTATCCGTAGACGCGAGAAAGCGCACCTCGGTACCGGTCTGATCACCACATTCGCCAACAACTTTCAGGTGTTCAGCCGTATCGCCACGCTCAAACCGCGCGACATGTTCCTTGCCATCGCGCCAGATGCGCAATTCCAGCCAATCTGACAGCGCGTTCACCACAGAAACGCCCACGCCGTGAAGGCCGCCGGAAACCTTGTAGGAGTTGCTGTCAAACTTACCGCCAGCATGGAGCTGGGTCATGATGACCTCAGCCGCTGAAACACCTTCTTCTTCATGAATCCCGACCGGAATCCCGCGCCCGTTGTCGTTCACCGAGACGCTGGAATCGGCGTGAATTTTCACGACCACCCGGTCCGCGTGACCGGCCAGGGCCTCGTCGATGCCATTGTCGACAACCTCATACACCATATGGTGCAGCCCCGACCCATCGTCGGTGTCCCCGATATACATGCCGGGGCGTTTGCGAACCGCCTCCAAGCCTTTGAGAACTTTGATGGAATCCGCGCCATAGTCTGCGGGGGCCTGCTCGTTTCCGGACATTCACATCTTCCTGTCTTTGCTTCAGGATTTTATACGAAGTCTGGCCGGGAATGTCACGCGCAAGCCCCTTTTTTTCTTGGTGGAATCAGGCTGCTCTGGCGCCTAGGTCCGCGACCTTGCGCTGCCAGGAAAGGACGGTCTTCTCCGCAGCATCTGTCGCTGGTGCAAAAGACGAGAAACGCGTCGGTTTGATCCCGACAAATCCCAGGATCTGGCTGCTGATAATCCGCTTGATCGCATTGCCGTAGATCAGCCGCAGCCAGAGCGCGGGCGTGTCAGACGTCAGCAATACCCGCGCTGTCTTGCCCGTGAGCATCGGCGCAGGCAGCCCCAGGACATTGACGTTGCGTGTATCAAACGCGCGGCCCGGCAAGAGCGCGCGGTCAAAGACGCCTTTCAGTTTTGCCGGTATCGCGCCCCACCACATAGGTGTCGCCATCACAACGTGATCAGCCCATTCCAGATCGCTGAGAAAAGCCGCGAGATCCGGTTCCAGCGGTTTTACATTCTGATACCCCGTCTGCCCGTAATCGATATCAAATTGCATGGACGACAGGTCATGGTAGCGCACCTTATGGCCGCCTGCCTCTGCCGCCGTTTGATAGGTCTGACAAAGCGACTGGGACAGCGAGCTGGGCGCCGGGTGACCGTTGAGGATGATGATTTTTCGCGTGGACATGGGGACCTCCGAATCTTAAAAGTGACTGAGGTCAATTTATTGAGAAAATGACCGCGGTCAATAAATTAATTGACCACGGTCAAATTTATGAGAGGTCATCATGTCCCGCGCTCCGCAACAACGTCGACTGGAAACCCGCGCCCGCCTGCTGGAGGTGGCTGCCGCGCAGATTGCCGCAGCGGGCTATAGCGGCCTGCGAGTAGAGGATGTGGTTGCAGAAGCTGGGGTCGCGAAGGGCACGTTGTTTTCGCATTTCGGGGATAAGACCGGGCTTCTTGCCGCTGTGATCGGCCCAAAAATCATGGCTATTTTGGATGATACCGAAGCCTTGCCCGCGCCTCAGACGCTGGATGATCTGGTTGATCGGCTGCTGCCTGTGGTGCAGTTCGTGGCGCAGGATCGAGTGATTTTCGATCTGTTACTGCGCTATTCAGGCACCACGGGCACCGAAACCGATGCGGTCATCACACAAAGCTTTTTCCGCCAGATCTCTCTCTGGTCCGGTTGGGTCACTGACTTGCAGAACACTGGCATGCTGCGTCAGGATCAGCCAGCGAATGTATTAGCCGAGGGGATGCAGGCCTTTCTAAACCATATATTGGCCCTGTCATTCTGTGCCGCACATGGCAGTCTTGGCAGCTTCCGCGAGGAACTTCTGACCTATCTCAGCCCATGGCTGGAACTGCCATCCGGGGCATAGCATCGGTGCAGACCTCAAACAAAGGGGATCAGGCACCCGACCCCGATCAGCAGGCACCCCGACACGATATTGATCCGGCGCAGTGTCGCCGGGGATGTGATGTGCCAGCGCACCCGGTGAACCAGACCAGCCATGCACAGGTTCCCCACCAGAGGCACCAGAAAGGACAGCACCACAATGGCGAGGATATCGAGATGGGTGACAGCCGTCAGGTCAAAGAACCCCGGTAGCACCCCCATGTAGAACAGGATCGCCTTCGGATTGCCCAGGATGACAGCGATACCGGCGATGAAACCGGCCCATAGTCCCGGACGAGTCAGCGCGCTATTGGCCTCAATCCGGGCATCGGCGTGACGCAGCAACATCCCTCCCATGAACAGAAACATCGCACTGGCGACCCAGCGCAGCACCTCCATCAGGCCGGTGACCTCTGATACAATCCAGGACACGCCCGCCACCGCCACCAGCGGCCAGAGAATATCACCGCAAGCCACGCCCAAGGCCAGTGGCCAGGCCGCGGGAAAGCCGCCCGACATCGCCCGCGCCATCACCGCCAGCCAAACCGGCCCCGGCGTTAGAAACAACACAAACAACCCACCTGCATAGAGTGTCAGATCCCAGGCAGACACGCTCATCCCGCCACCACTTCGGATCCTGTGGCGCCGTCCTCAACGGTGAGCATCTGCGCCCTGCCGTCAAATTCATCGAACAATTCAGGGCCGGTGCCCGTCATCCAGGCCTGCGCTCCAAGCGTCACGATCTCTTGGTAAAGTGCGGCCCTACGAGTCACGTCCAGATGTGCCGAAACCTCGTCCAGCAGCAGAATTGGTGGCGCACCGCCTTCTGCGATCAAGGCCCGCGCATTGGCAAGAATCAGCGACACCAGCAGCGCCTTCTGTTCCCCTGTGGAACAATCGCGCGCGGGCACGCCCTTAGCCTGATAGGTGCCCAGAAGATCCGTGCGGTGTGGCCCCAGCAGGGTACGCCCAGCCGCCAAATCGCGAAACCGACCCTCCTCAAAGGCCTCCTGCAGATCTGCTGCGGTATCCGGAAGCCCGCCATCGGATTGGATCAGTTCCAGCTCAGCCGTGGGAAAGGCCGTTTCGGCAGCGTCCTGCGCCATGCGCAGACGATCCACCGCTGCAGTGCGCGCCGCGTGGATGCGATGGCCGCTTTCGGCCATCTGCGTTTCCAAGACCCGGTACCAGGCAGCATCGCGGATCTGTTCCTTCAGCAGGCGATTGCGTTCACGCATGGCCTTTTCATAGAGCAATGTCGCCTCGGCATGGCCGGGATCGAAACTCAGCACGATGCGGTCGAGAAACCGCCGCCGCCCTTCGGCCGCCTCGATCCACAACCGATCCATCGCAGGAATCAACCAGACCACGCGGCAGATCTGCCCCAGATCAATCTGGCTGGCGGCTTTATTGTCGATCTTGACCTGCCGTGCCTTGCCCGCTTCCGACCAGGTTTCCACCTCATAGCTCTGCCGCGCGGCGGTCAGCTGGCCCTTCAGCTTCCAGCCGAAAGCCTCAGGCCGACGCGCCATATCAGCAGCGCTGGCACGGCGCAGACCGCGACCAGGGGAAAACAGCGATACCGCCTCAAGGATATTCGTCTTGCCCGCGCCATTGGCACCATGGATGGCCACAGGGCGACCGTCCAAATGCAAATCCGCCCGCAGATGCGAGCGGAAGTGCGACAGTGTCAGGGTCGTCAACGCCAGCATAAGGCGGGATCCCGTGTCATCTTTCCAAAAATACTCAAATTCCCCCGCCCGGCGGATAGCTCAGACGCCAAGAGGGGCAAGCGCACCGTCCGGCAGATCACACCCGCATCGGCATGACGACATAAACCGCGCTTTCGTCGCTGCCTTCCCGCATCAGGGTCGGGTCACCGGATGAATTGAACATGAAGACCGCATTTTCACGATCAACCTGATTGGCGATCTCAAGCAGATACTTTGCATTGAAACCGATCTCCAGCCGCTCGTCACGATAGGCCACTGCCAGCTCTTCCTCAGCCGCACCGCTGTCGGGTGCGTTGACAGAAAGGATCAGCCGATCCTCGTCCAGCTGCAGCTTCACCGCGCGCGACCGTTCGGAGGACACGGTTGCGACCCGGTCCACAGCACGGGCAAATTCGGAGGCATCCACTTCCAGACGGCGGGTGTTGCCTGCTGGGATAACCCGCGTGTAGTCGGGGAAGGTGCCGTCGATCACCTTCGAGGTCAGGGTGATATTGGGCGTGGCAAAGCGCACTTTGGTCTCAGAGACAGAAACGGCAATGTCCATCTCATCGTCGTCCAGCAGCTTACGCAGCTCGCCCACGGTTTTGCGCGGAACGATCACACCGGGCATATCCTCGGCACCCATCGGCAGATTGGCATCAATCCGCGCCAGCCGGTGACCGTCGGTGGCGACACAGCGCAGCGCCTTGCCGCCTTCGACACCATCCGCGACATGCATATAGACACCGTTCAGATAGTAGCGGGTCTCCTCGGTGGAGATGGCGAATTTCGACTTGTCAAACAGCCGCTGCAGGACGGCTGCATTGGCGGTGAAGTTGGAGTGATATTCGGAGGAGGCCATCACCGGGAAATCTTCACGCGGCAGGGTGGCCAGCGAGAAGTTCGAGCGGCCGGCCTCCACTGTCAGACGACCGCTGGCGGCATCTGCGGTCAGGGTGACCAGCGCGCCATCGGGCAGTTTGCGCACAATCTCATGCAGCGTGGTGGCGGCAACGGTGGTGGCGCCTGCGCGTTCGACCTGGGCCGGGGCCTTGTCGACCACCTCAATATCCAGATCGGTGGCGCGGAACTGAACGGTGTCCCCTTCGGCCTCAATCAGCACATTTGCCAGGATCGGAATGGTATTGCGGCGCTCGACCACTGACTGGGCCTGAGCCACGGCTTTCAACAAGGTGCCGCGTTCGATGCTGATCTTCATGTCCCTAAGTCCTCTAACGTCTGGCCGGGAGAAGCAACGTAACGCTTTAACCCTTCGGCACAAGGCTTTTTATGGATTTGTCCAAGGGATTGTGCGCAGCGTCAAGGGCGGAAGCCCCCTTGCCCGATTTATCCCCGGCAAACGTGGCTCTCCGGCATTGCTTGCCCGCGGCCACCCGATCTGTGTTCACCCGCAGTCTCTTGAGCCCGGAGGGCAAAAGACCCCGGACTGGCCGGGGTCATGCGGGACTGTTGGGAATGCCAACTGACGGGGCGTCTGGGCAAAATCTGCGACTGACACAGAGAGAGGTCAGGCCTCCAGAGAGCGGCGCAGCATTTCGACATCTTCGGCGATCTGGCCGTCGACCGTCTTCAGCTCTTCGATGCGGCGCACACCGTGCATCACGGTGGTGTGGTCACGCCCGCCAAAGCGGCGGCCGATTTCCGGCAGGCTGCGGCTGGTCAGCTGTTTGCACAGATACATCGCCACCTGACGCGGACGCGCGTAAGAGCGCAAGCGCTTGGGGCCGATGATATCGGACATGCGGATGTTGTAATACTCAGACACCTTACGCTGGATCTCTTCGACGGTGATCTTACGCTCAGAGGCGCGCAGCACATCCGCCAAGCAATCCTGTGTCAGCTCCATGTCGATCTCACGACCAACAAGCGACGCAAAGGCAAACAGACGGGTCAGCGCACCCTCGAGAACACGAACATTGGTGGAAATACGGTGAGCTAGGAATTCCAGCACGCCATCCGCGATACGCAGATCCGGGTAGGTCTGCATCTGCTGCGCGACTTTGGACTGCAGGATGCCCAAGCGCAGCTCATAATCCGTTGGGTGCAGATCGACCACCAGACCACATTGCAAACGTGACCGAACGCGGTCTTCCAGATCCTTGATCTCCCCCGGAGCGCGATCAGCGGAAATGATGATCTGCTTGTTCTGATCCACCAGCGCATTGAAGGTGTGGAAGAACTCTTCCTGGGTACTGTCCTTGCCGGCGATAAACTGAACATCGTCGACCATCAGCACATCCACGGAGCGGAACAGATGTTTGAAATCCATCATCTTGCGTTCGCGCAGCGCCTGCACAAAGCGATACATGAATTGTTCTGCCGACAGATAGAGCACATTCAGCTCCGGATTGCGGGCGGTCAGTTCCCAAGCAATCGCGTGCATCAGGTGGGTTTTACCCAGACCAACCCCACCATAGAGCACCAGCGGGTTGAAGGTCACCGGCCCGCCTTCAGCGACGCGGCGCGCAGCCGCATGCGCAAGCTCGTTGGGCTTGCCCACAACGAAGCTGTCAAAAGTGAAACGCGGATCCAGCGGTGCGGCCTGCAATGTCTCGCCCGGATCCTTCGGAGCGGCACCGTGACCTGTGGCAGCGCGGGCGCGCGGCAGATCGGTCAGCGCCTCATCATCCAAATCAAGCGGCAGGTCATCAGCAGCACCTGCGGTGTCAACAGCGACCGGGCGTGCAGCTGTATTGGCTGCAACCCTAAAGGCCAGCCGCTGAACCGGTTCACCGGACATGTTCAGTTCGTGTAGGATCAGGTCAGCAAAGTTCTGGCTGACATAGTTGCCCATGAAGTTTGTCGGCACGTTGAAAATAGCAACGCCATTCTCCACGCAGGTAAACTCCAGAGGTTCGATCCACGTCGTAAAGTTATTTTGCCCCACGGTTTTCAACAAACGCTGTCGCAACCGTCCCCAGTTATCTTCCGTCATTCTGCGCCTCACGCGTCCCAATAGCATCGGCCCTTATTTGGCCTCTTGTTTCATCCCCAGCCTGGCTCAAAACCCAGACGACGTTCACGCACAGCGGATGTGTGTACTGACCGGCAACCGGAGCAGCACTGCCTCGCAGAAGGCAAAGTTCGGGATCGCGTTAACATCAACCGGCAAGCAAATTTGCAACGGTCGAATAGACGAACCAAATACATACACAATTGGAACAGGCCTGCCGTCTGGATTGATCCAGAAACACAGCAGGAGCGCGGTGCACGGAGCATTGAAATGCCTGTGTACCAGCGCAATCAGCGTCCTTGAGTCCCATCAAGGATACCTTGAGCAGCCTGTCCCCCCAGCGAGTGAATCGCTGTAACAGTGGTAGCAATTCGGAAGGGGTCGCAGCAACGAAACTATGATGTTGACTCAGGGATTGGTCGCAAAGAATCCCCTGCGCCCGCCGAGGTCGCATCAGCTGTGACCAAAATGCAAAAGGCGCCGCGGAACGCGACGCCTTTGTCATTTTTACGGCTTGTCGGGGGAGCGCTCAGCGCGGGTGCGATGGAATCAGCCGCTCCCTCGAATACCCGGTTTTAACCCAGCGCTTTGACGCGTGCGGTCAGGCGGGAGATTTTCCGCGCTGCAGTGTTCTTGTGGTAAACGCCTTTGGTCACGCCACGCATCAGCTCAGGCTGAGCAGCGCGCACAGCTTCTGCTGCTGCATCTTTATCGCCAGATGCGATGGCTTCTTCAGCTTTACGCAGGAAGGTACGGATGCGCGAACGACGGGCTTTGTTGACAGCAAAGCGTTTCTCGTTCTGACGGGCGCGCTTTTTTGCCTGAGGCGAATTTGCCATGGTGTAGGACCTAACTTTGGTTTCGTGTTTTCAATAGGCGCAATGCCAGCCGAACCCGGATCCGATCCACCGGTGTGATTCTAGCCAAGCGGGCTGCACGCGCATGTATGGCGGCGGGTAGTAACGTCAAACCCCGAGGAATGCAAGCCATGTCGGAGCTGCTCGCCCTTCCCGGTTCCCGCACGCTGCCGCAGTACCAACGGAAAACGGGCAGACGCCAGCGCCTGCCCGTTTCATATCTCGAAAAGAGACGCCGCAGATTGCGTCGCCACAGCCTGTGAACAGGCTTACTTGTCGCGGAACTGAGCTTCGCGCTTTTCCAAGAAGGCGGCCATGCCCTCTTTCTGATCTTCAGTGGCAAACATCGAGTGGAAAACGCGGCGTTCGAACAGCAGCCCTTCGCTCAGCGGCAGCTCATAGCTGCGATTCACGGTTTCCTTTACCGCCATCGCTGTCAGCAAGGATTTCTCGGCAATTTTGTGCGCCGCTGCGGTGGCTTCATCCAACAACTTCTTGGCGGGCACCACGCGAGACACCAGCCCTGCGCGCTCAGCCTCTTCAGCGGTCATGAAGCGTCCGGTCAGGTTCATGTCCATGGATTTCGACTTCCCGACAAAGCGGGTCAGGCGCTGGGTGCCGCCGATACCAGCAATCACGCCAAGATTGATCTCGGGCTGGCCGAATTTGGCGGTATCTGCGGCAATGATGAAATCGCAAAGCATTGCCAGCTCACATCCGCCGCCAAGCGCGTAGCCTGCCACCGCTGCAATGATCGGCTTGCGGATCGCGCTGACGCGGTCATTCACGCCAGCAAACAGATTGGTTGAGAACACTTCGGTAAAGCTCTTTTCCGACATCTCCTTGATATCGGCGCCTGCGGCGAAGGCCTTCTCCGACCCGGTCAGGATGATGCAGCGCACCTTGTCGCTGGCGTCCGCCTCTTCCAGGGCAGTGCAAAGCTCACTCAAAAGCTCGGAATTGAGCGCGTTCAACGCTTCGGGCCGGTTCAGTTTAATTTGGCAAACGTGGTCCTGCACTTCGACGTTGATCGTCTCATAGGCCATGATAGTCGCTTTCGGTTGTTCCGTTCAGGGAAGAGTCATTATCACGCGACACATCGCATTCAAGCTATCTTTGGCATTTGCCACAGTAGAAGGAAGAGCGCCCCGACTGGGTGATCCGACCTATGGTACCATCGCATCCCGCCCGTCGGCAGGGCTCTCCCTCGCGGCCATAGACATCAAAGCTGTGCTGGAAATATCCAAGTTCTCCATCAGCTTGGCGGAAATCTTTCAGTGATGAGCCACCCGCCTTGATGGCATCCGTCAGCACGTCCTTGATGATCGGAACCAAGGCGCTAACCCGCTGCGCGGCGATCTGCCCGGCCTTGCGCTTGGGCGATATTCCCGCACGGAAGAGCGCCTCGCAGACATAGATATTGCCAAGACCCGCGATGATTCCCTGATCCAGAAGCGCCGATTTCACCGGCGTATTGCGCCCCTTGAAGGCCGCGATCAGGTGTTCTTCGTGAAAGCTGTTGCCAAGCGGTTCCGGCCCGAGAACCGCCAGAAGCTTGTGCTGATCCGCAGTGGCCGTCTCAAGCAGGTCCATAGCGCCAAAGCGGCGCGGATCGTTGAAGGTGATGCGCGCACCATTGTCCATGTCGAACACCACATGGTCGTGTTTCTGCGCCTGCGGGTGATCATGAACGAACTGGCCCAGAGGATCACCAGACACGGTCATACGCCCCGACATGCCAAGATGCACCAGCAGCGTCTCGCCGCTGTCCAGATCGGCCAGGATGTATTTGGAGCGCCGTCGCAGCGCGGTGACACGGCGCCCGGTCAGCCGTTCGGCCATACGTTCGGGAAAGGGCCAGCGCAGATCTGGTCGATTGATGGCAGCCTTTTCGATCACCGCCCCCTCCATCGCAGGGGACAATCCGCGGCGCACCGTCTCGACCTCGGGCAATTCTGGCATTACATCCCTCCTGACACATTGCACCAACATGGGGCCGAAGGGCCGCATTGTACCGCCCTCTCAGCGCCCTATAACTGGGGCGACACACAACAAACGGCAAGCCGCATGACCCAGAGATCTGAAGATACCACCCATTTCGGGTTTGAAACCGTGCCCGAGTCGGAAAAGGCGGGGCGCGTGCAGGGCGTATTCAACTCAGTCGCGTCAAAATATGACGTGATGAATGACGTCATGAGCATGGGCATCCACAGGATCTGGAAAGACGCGATGATGGACTGGCTCTCACCGCGTCCCGGACAGCGCCTTCTGGATGTGGCCGGTGGGACCGGCGATATCTCGTTCCGGTTCCTGAAGCGCGCGGGCTATGGCCATTCCACCGTACTGGATCTGACCGCGCCAATGCTGGAAGAGGGCCGCAAACGGGCTGAGGCCGCGCAGATGGCCGACAGTCTGGACTGGGTCACCGGTGATGCCATGGCGCTGCCGTTCAAGGACAATACCTTTGACGTCTACACCATCTCCTTTGGCATTCGGAACGTCACCCGCCCTCAGGAAGCGCTGAATGAGGCTTACCGGGTGCTGAAACCCGGCGGGCGGCTGATGGTGCTGGAATTCAGCCAACTGCCAAACCCGGCAATGCAGAAGGCCTATGACCTCTATTCCTTCAACGTCATTCCCCGCATGGGTCAGATGATCGCGAACGACTATGACAGCTATCAATATCTGGTCGAATCGATCCGTAATTTCCCGGATCAGGACACGTTCCTATCGATGCTGTGCGAAGCCGGGTTTGCCAACGCAAAATACCGCAACCTGTCGCTGGGCATTGCGGCGCTGCACTCCGGCTGGAAGATCTGAACCATGCGTGGCCCCCACAACATTATCCGCCTGATCCGCACAGGCGCCACATTCGAGCGCACGGGCGCCATGAATGTCGTACTGGATGCGTTTGAAGCGCCAAAACCCCTGCGCATTCTGGCCCGCACCCTTGGCTGGCCCTTCAAATGGCTAGGCTACAAGGGCGACCCCAATATGCCACCGGCCACCCGCGCGCTGACCGCGCTGGGGCCTGCCTACATCAAATTTGGACAGGTCCTGTCGACGCGGCCCGATGTGGTGGGCGATGATCTGGCGCTACAATTGCGCGTGCTACAGGACAAGCTACCGCCGTTTTCGCGTGCGGAAGCCATGGCGCAGGTTGAGCAGGAACTGGGTCAGCCGGTCGAGCAGATCTATTCCGAGTTCAGCGAACCGATCGCTGCCGCCTCCATTGCGCAGGTCCACCGGGCGCGTCTGGTCGATAACGAACGCGAAGTTGCGGTGAAGGTTCTGCGCCCCGGCATCGAACGCGCGTTTCGCAAAGATGTGGACGCGTTCTACTTTGCGGCACGCATTGCCGACCTGTTTGCGCCCGGTGCGCGGCGATTGAAGCCGATGGACGTGATCAAACATTTCGACGGGGTTGTGCAAGGAGAGCTGGATCTGCGATTGGAAAGTGCGGCCGCCTCCGAGTTTGCCGCCAATACCAAGGACGACACCGGGTTTCAGCTGCCCCAGATTCTGTGGAATCACTCCGCACGCCGCGTGATGACACTGGGCTGGGCCGACGGGCTGCCGCTTGGTGACAACGCCGCGCTGGATGCCGCCGGACATGACCGTCGGGTGTTGGCGGAGCGTGTACTCTCGTTGTTTCTGCGCCATGCGCTGCGCGATGGTTATTTCCATGCGGACATGCATCAGGGCAACCTAAAGGTCGCGGCCAATGGTGATATCATCGCTTATGATTTTGGCATCATGGGGCATATCGACGAATACACTCGCCGGGTCTACGCCGAGATTCTCTTTGGTTTCATCAAACGAGACTACAAGCGTGTCGCCGAGGTTCATTTTGAGGCCGGATATGTGCCTGCGGACCGCGATGTCGATGAATTTGCCCGCGCCCTGCGCGCGGTGGGGGAACCGATCTTTGGCATGGATGCCACCCATATCTCCATGGGGCGGTTGCTCAACTACCTGTTTGAAGTGACCGAGCGCTTTGGCATGGAAACCCGGACCGAGTTGATCCTGCTGCAACGCACCATGGTTGTGGTGGAAGGTGTGGCGCGGTCACTGGACCCCCATATCAACATCTGGGATTCGGCCCGCCCCGTGGTGGAGGATTACATCAAAAAATCCATCGGCCCCCGGGCAATCGTCAATGATTTGATGAGCACGGCCAAGGTGATGGCCCGTTTTGGTCCGCGTCTGCCCGCGCTTGTGGAACAGGCGTTGATCGCCCAGACCCATGACACCGATGACCGCAACCGCCGGTCCGGCAAGACGGGCTGGGTGCTACCGGGTCTCTGCGGTCTGGGGCTGGGGATGGCGATTGCTGTTGCTGCAGCCGCCTTCAGCTAGACCCATCAGCGCAGGCGGTTGAGCACCGAAAGTGACGGATAGCCATCCGGGGTCAGCCCCATGGCCAGCTGATAAGCGCGCAGGGCGGCGCGGGTCTTCGGCCCGATCCGCCCGTCCGCACCGCCGGTACCATAGCCCGCGCCAGTCAGCCGCTGCTGCAACTCGCGCCGTTCTTTAGAGGTCAGGGGGCGGCTGTCCTGCGGCCAGCTGGCGCGGATCGGTCCCGCGCCACGCAACCGGTCGCTCAGGTGCCCGACACCAATCACATAGGCATCCGCTGCATTATATCGCTCAATCACGGCGAAGTTTCTGTAGACAATGAAGGCAGCCCCCTGCGCACCGGCGGGCAGCAGCAAGGCGCCCTTGCCATGATCCGGAAGGGCCTCGCCATCGGCGCGGGTCACCCCCAGCTGCCGCCAGGCCTGCGCGGATTTGGCGATTTTACGATCCGCCAGCGCGTAGTTGAACCCGGGCGGAATTCGCACTTCCAATCCCCAGGGTTGGCCTTTGACCCAGCCGAAACGCTTCAGATAGGCGGCGGTTGATGCCAGCGCATCAGTGGGATCGTCGGACCAGATATCGCGTTTGCCATCGCCGGTGAAATCCACCGCATAGGCCAAATAGGAGGTCGGCATGAACTGCGTATGCCCCATGGCCCCGGCCCAGCTGCCGGTCATCGCCTCTGGCGTCACGTCACCCGCCTGAAGGATCTGCAAGGCTGCGATCAGCTGGCTTTCAAAAAACGCAGCGCGCCGGCCGTCAAAGGCCAGCGTCGCCAGCGACCGGATGATATCGCGCTCCCCCCGAAAGGTGCCGTAGTTGCTCTCCATGCCCCAGACTGCCGCGACGACCTCCCTGTCGACGCCATATTTGGCTTCGATGCGGGCCAATGTCTGGGCGTGCTCGCGCAGGGCAGCCTGTCCGTTTTCAATGCGCGCGTCGGACACGGCACGCTCCAGATAGGTCCAGATCGGGGTTACGAACTCCGATTGGTTGCCATCACGCTGCATGATCTTCGGATCGAATTCCAGACCTGCGAGCGCCCGATCCAGAGTAGCCTGCGACAGTCCTTCAGCCCGGGCGCGGGCGCTGAACGCGGTGATCCAGGCCTCAAAGGCGCGCTGCGTGGCCGGGGAGGCCCGAGGCTCCTCAGGTGTGGGGGTCTGTTGCGCCGGGCGTATCCGTGGCCGCAACGGGGTAGCTGCCACGCTCGATGGCGTCACCGGGCGGGCGGTTGGGCGCAAGGACACCTGCGGCGGTTGTGACGCCGCAATCTCAACAAGCGGTCCAGTGGCTGTGGGCAATGGACTGGCTGCAACGCTGGCATCGGTCGCCACAAGGGCCGCAAACATCGCTGCTGTCAGGGCTATGTGCCTGCGGGCGCCAAGATCATACTGCATCTTACACCTCATTTTTATCTGCTCTGCCTCAGTCTACCCCCATCCCTGCCTCGCTCAAAGCAGTGGCGTGCCAATGTGCGGAGGCTTGCCGACGTATCAAAAACACCGCGCTACCCCTCGGGCGCATCAGGCTCCACGTCGGCCTGCGGCGCGCAGGCTGCACGGTCAGCGCGCATCTGAGCCAGCGCATCCCGCAGCATTGGCACCCGATGAGGGCGAAAACTGACGTCTGTGGCCTCAAACCCCGCAATTCGGTCAACGCGAAATACCCGCACGTCATCTCGCAATCCGCACCAGGCGATCAGCACGGTGGAGCGATCAAAATAGACCAAGCCAAGGGGTTTGACCTGTCGCTGGGTGACGGCGCCCCTGGCATCGCAATAATCCAACCGTACCTCAACCTCATCCCAAGTCGCACGGCGCAGATCGGCCAGGGCGATCCCCGGCGGTTGTGGACGCTGAAACCGATAGGCAGACAACACCGCATGTCGCAGCCGATGAGCCTGACGATTGGGCAGCCGCGCCTGCAGCTTGCGCAAGGCCTCAGCGGCGGCATCGGCCAGCTCGGGATCACCAATCTGCTGCACCTCACGAAGGCCAAGAACCAGCGCCTCCAGCTCAGTGTCGCGAAACCCCATGGGCGGCAGCGCATTGTCCTCAATCAGGGTGAAGCCATAGCCTGCCTCGCCGTCGATAATCGCTCCCATCTCACGCAGGGTAGCGATATCGCGGTGAACACTTCGGGCAGAAATACCAAGGTCCTGCGCCAATTTAGCGGCGGTGTGAGGACCACCGCCCTGACGCAGCAGCTGCATAACCTGAAAAAGACGATGAGATCGGGACATGGCCCCATCATCTCTATCCCTGATGACAGTTTCTGTCATCAGCAACCTCTAGAACAGGGTAACGCATCTTCCCAGGAGCCAGATTGATATGACCCGCCCCTTTGCCAGCGCTGAAATTTCTGCCGTTTTTGATCAGGCGCCACCGGGCACGCGGGAAGGCCTGTTGCGATTGCGCGCGCTGATCTTTGATGTGGCTGAAAGCGATCCGGATGTCGGACCGGTCACGGAGACCCTGAAATGGGGGCAGCCCTCCTATGTCGCGGCGCGTGCCGGGCTGGGCACCCCACTGCGTCTGGGCCGGTCCAATCAGGCGCGATTTGCGTTGTTGGTTCACTGCCAAAGCCGAGTAATCGACAATTTTGCCAATCGTTTTCCGGCTTGGGACCGGTTCGACGGAACCCGTGGCGTCCTGTTCAACCGTGTCGAGGAGGTGGAACCTCTGCGCCACGGCTGGCTGATCCGCCACGCATTGACCTATCACAAACCCAAGGCTGCTGCGGACCGGGCCCGCAGGGACCCGGACCGGTTCAACTAGGGCTGCAAGGCGCAATCAAATCAGCTGCGGCGCTTGCGTTCCACCTTGCGCTTGATCTTGCTGCGCTTGGCCTTTGCCTTGGCGGATTTGCGTTTCACAGATCGACCCGCCGGGCTGCGCCGCCCGCCACCGCCGCCCGCTGGCATCGGTTTGTCCTCGATCGACAGCAATTCCAGTTCCAGCCCTCCGGTCACCGGAGTGGCCTGTGCCAGACGCACCTTCACCCGCTGGCCGATGGCGATGATCATGCCGGTATCAGCGCCCATCAGGGTTCCGGCCTCGGCATCGAAATGGAAAAACTCCCGCCCGATCGAGCGCACCGGCACCAGACCATCGGCCCCGGTCTCATCCAGTTTCACAAAGGCGCCAAAGCGGGCAATGCCGCTGATACGCCCCTCAAATTCATTGCCGACCCGTTCCGCCAGATAGGCGGCAAGATAGCGATCTGTGGTGTCCCGTTCGGCCATCATCGACCGGCGTTCGGTCTCTGAAATATGGGTGGCAGTCTGTTCGAGCCGTTCGATCTCGGCACTGTCCAGCCCGTCATCACCCCAACCATGAGCGGTAATCAAAGCACGATGCACGATCAGGTCGGCATAGCGGCGGATGGGTGAGGTGAAATGCGCATAATTGCGCAGGGCCAGACCAAAATGGCCGAAGTTCTCCGGCCCGTAGTAGGCTTGCTGCATGGATCGCAGGGTGGAGATATTGATCAGCTCCGCATCATCGGTCCCGGCGGCCCCGTTCAGCAGCGCATTCAGGTGGCGGGTCTGCAAGACCTGCCCCCTCGCCAACGACAGGCCGGCGGCACGGGCGGTCTCACGCAACGCTTCCAGCTTCTCCGGTGCCGGTTCCTCATGTACGCGGAACAACAACGGCGTGCGTTTCTTGATCAGGGTTTCCGCGGCTGCCACATTGGCCAGCACCATGAATTCCTCAATCAATTTATGCGCGTCCAGACGGTCGCGGAAATTCACCGAAACGACTGTGCCCTTCTCATCCAGGACGATTTTGCGTTCCGGCAGGTCCAGATCCAGCGGCTGGCGCTCTGCCCGGGCTTTGACCAACGCAGCGTAGGCGGCGTAGAGCGGCTTGATCACAGGTTCCAGGAAGGGGCCTGTGCGATCCGTTGGCGCGCCATCCATCGCCTCTTGCACCTCAGCGTAATGCAGGGACGCCGCCGATCGCATCAACCCCCGCACAAAGCGATGAGCGATTTTATTGCCATCTACATCAATCTGCATCCGCACCGCGATGCAGGCCCGCGGCACCCCTTCGTGCAGACTGCACAGGTCACCTGACAACCGGTCCGGCAGCATGGGCACAACGCGATCCGGGAAATAGCTTGAATTGCCACGTTTGCGCGCCTCGCGGTCCAGCGCTGACCCCGGCTGCACATAGGCGGCGACATCGGCAATCGCGACCCAGATGACATGGCCACCGGGGTTTTTGGGATCATCATCGGCATGGGCATAGCAAGCGTCGTCATGATCACGCGCATCCGCAGGGTCGATGGTGATCAACGGCAGATCTCGCAGATCTTCACGTCCCTTCAGACCCATCGGTTTGGCAGCATCAGCCTCGGCGATGACCTCATCCGGAAAATGGTCAGGGATACCATGCTGATGAATCGCAATCAGCGACACCGCCTTGGGCGCAGATGGATCGCCCAGCCGCTCCACCACGCGGGCGCGTGGCAGGCCAAGGCGCGATTTCGGTCCGGCCTGTTCCGCCTCAACCAGTTCGCCGTCGCGCGCGCCGTGGGTGGCGTTTTCCGCAACGGCCCACTCCGTGGAGGCGGATTTGTCGATGGGCACGATACGCCCGCCTTCGTCACCCTTGCGGAAGATCCCGATCACCCGGCGCGGATTGGTGCCGATGCGGCGGATCAACCGGGCCTCGTAGTGATAATCGGCATCCTGAACCACGGTTAGACGGGCCAAAATGCGGTCCCCCTCGCCCAGCGCGGGGTCTGATGCGCGCGGCATCACCAGAACGACAGGTTCGACCCCTTCCCCATGCCATTCCAGCGGCCGTGCAAAAAGATCGCCATCGCCATCCGGCGCTTTGATTTGCAGAACGCTGACCGGAGGCAGACGCTCAGGGTCGCGGTAGGTCTTTTTACGCTTCTCCAGATGACCTTCGGCCTCAAGCTCTTTGAGGATCCGTTTCAGATCGATCCTGTCGGAGCCTTTGATGCCGAAAGCTTTGGCGATGTCGCGTTTGGAGGTATGGGTCGGATGGGCTGCGATCCAGTCGAGGATCTCGGCCTTGGAAGGAATACGGGTCATATGCCTGAGCTACCACGCCCAGCCCCCAAGGTCATCGTGAAAAGCACGCCGCAGACGTCATTGCCCGGGCGCGCGCTGTTCAGGTATCAGTTTCTATATTCGATCAGCCTTGATCGAAATAATCGCGCAGGATGCGGCCATAAATCGACTTCAGCTGATGGATCTGGGCAATTTCGACCCGTTCATCGACCTGATGCATCGTTTTGCCAACCAAACCCACTTCAACCACCGGGCAGTGATTTTTGACAAACCGCGCGTCAGAAGTGCCGCCAGTGGTGGACAGCTCAGGTTTGCGACCGGTCTCGGCCTCGACTGCGGCGCTGACAAGATCGGACAGCGGCCCCGGCGGCGTGATGAAACTCTCGCCGGAGATTTTGATCTCAACCCCGATATCAACATCGAAATCGCTTGCGACACGCGCCGCTTCTGCGCGCAGCCAATCACTGAGCGCCGCGCCGGAATGAGCATCGTTGAAGCGGATATTGACCGTGGACCGCGCCTGCGCCGGGATGACATTGGTCGCCGGGTTGCCGGTATCGATGGTCACCACCGCAAGGGTAGAGGCATCAAAATGATCCGTGCCCTGATCCAACTCGTGGCTGGCAAGGCGGTCCATCAGGCGCACCATGGCATTGAGCGGGTTCTTGGCGCGGTGGGGATAGGCTGAATGGCCCTGCACGCCGGTGACTGTGAACCAGGCGGACAGTGATCCACGACGTCCGATCTTGATCATCTCCCCCATCTCATTGGGGCAGGTCGGCTCTCCCACCAGGCAGACGTCCATTTGCTCACCCACGCGATCCATATGGTCCAGCAACGCGGTCGTGCCATCGATGGCATCACCTTCTTCGTCGCCAGTGATGGTCAAGAGAATCGCCCCCTCAGGCGGTGTGGTCTGCACCAGATCGACAGCCGCAGCTACAAAGGCGGCAACGCCGGATTTCATATCCGTCGCCCCTCGCCCATAAAGAAAGCCGTCTTTCTCCTCAGCCCCAAAAGGGTCAACGGTCCAGGCGGCGGTGTCGCCAACCGGCACCACATCGGTATGGCCGTTGAAGCCCATGGTGCGGGGATGGCCCTTGTCACCCCAACGGGCGATTAGGTTGCTGACCTCGCCACGATCCACACGGGTGCAGGTGAAACCAGCCGCACTCAGCACCTTGTCCAGCAGGACCAGCGCTCCGCCCTCCTGCGGCGTGACAGAGGCACAGCGGATCAAATCGGCGGTCAGCTGTTGCGGGTCGAGTGGCGAATGCGTCATTTGGGTCCTCCGGATATGGGCCGGTGCGTCTCTGGCCCTGGTCTGCGACCACTGGCTACCCCGGTTTGGGCCATGGTGCAAATCTCCACGACCTACGAGGGTCGATCCCACATGCCCGCTCCACCGCTCGAAAACCCGAGAGCCTCGGCAACCAGTTTGTGGCGCAAATGCCGCGCAGACCTGCGTTATTCCGCCGTGCCGTCCAAGCGGGCCGGACAAACCGACGGTGGAAATGTTAATGAAATCTTAATTACGACTCGAGGCAGAGCATCAGATGCTGTGGAACCACCGTAACAGCGGGGCCACAGGGCAGACAGGGCAGAGCGTTATCTCATTCTCCCTATAGGAGAGCGAGACGCAACTGGCA
Organism: Phaeobacter sp. S60; assembly: GCF_000826845.1. Taxonomy (NCBI): domain Bacteria; kingdom Pseudomonadati; phylum Pseudomonadota; class Alphaproteobacteria; order Rhodobacterales; family Roseobacteraceae; genus Phaeobacter; species Phaeobacter sp. S60. Next base: position 409,277 of record NZ_JSWJ01000004.1, on the reverse strand, counting down.
GCCGCCGTAGCGGTGCCACGATCCTGGACCATGCGGTGCCTCATCGTGCAGAGATGGGACAGAGCAATGGTTGCAGCATCCGAGCTGACATATAATATCAACGCGACTGCGGAACAGATGGCCGAGACCATCTTTGGCGACAGCGTGCAGGTGGTAAACGCCAGCTACACCGGCGACACCCGCGCCTCGGCGATTTATTCCGACGGTGACACAATCGCACCCGGCGCGACGCCCTCCGATACCGGCATCATCCTCTCCACAGGCCAAGCCAGCGCCTATACCAACTCAACCGGTGAGGCCAATCAGTCCAACAATCAGTCGACTGCCAGCAATGGTCCGAACGGAGATCCGGCCTTCAACGCGGCAGCGGGCACACGGACATTCGACGCCTCCTATCTGGATGTGACGTTTGTGCCCGATGGCTCCGTCATGACAATGCAGTTTGTCTTTGCCTCTGAGGAGTACCCTGAGTACCAAGACTCGGTGTTTCAGGATTTCGTCGGCGTTTGGGTCAATGGCCAGATGGTGAACTTGGAGATCGGCAATGGCGACGCTGATCCGGGCAATGTGAACTCCGGCAATAACTCCAACATCTACCTCGACAACGCCAACGACGATTACAACACCGAAATGGACGGTCTGACCGTCACCATGACGCTGACCATGCAGGTCGATCCCGGTGTGGAAAACACCATACGGATCGGTATCGCCGATGTGTCGGACGGCAGCTACGACAGTAACCTGCTGATCGCCGCCGACTCGGCGCAGACCGAAGTGATCGCGGAAACAGATACTGTCCGCGTTGACGCCAATGGATCGCGGGTGGTCAATGTACTGGCCAATGATACCAACAACTCTGCAACGGCACTGACCATCACACATATCAACGGCACCGCAGTGGTTGCCGGAGATGTGATCACGCTGGGCACCGGCCAGCAGGTCCAGCTCAATGCAAATGGCACCTTGACCCTAATCGGTGATGGCGATGTGGAAGACTTCGCCTTCACCTATACGGCCAGCAATGGCACCAACAGTGATGTCGGCTATGTGGAGGCAACAAGCATTCCCTGTTTTGTGGCCGGCAGCCGTTTGCTGACAGACCGGGGACTGGTCCCTGTCGAAACCCTGCAACCCGGTGATTTGGTCATGACCCGCGACGATGGGTTGCAACCCCTGCGCTGGATCGGCTCGCGGCAGGTACAGGCGCGAGGGCGTTTTGCACCGATCCAGATCAGGGCTGGTGCGCTCGGCGATCATGGTGACCTCTGGGTGTCGCCGCAGCACCGCGTGCTGCTGAGCAACGGGATGGCCGAAATGCTGTTTGGCGCGCATGAAGTCCTGGTCGCGGCCAAAGATTTGGTCAACGACCGGTCGATCACACGTAAGCCCGGTGGCGAGGTCACCTATGTCCATGTGCTGTTCGATGATCATCAGCTGGTCATCAGTGAAGGTTTGGTGACCGAGAGCTTCCTACCCGGACCGCAAATCAATCGGCAGTTCGACCTTGGTGTCCTAGAGGAATTGCAAGCGCTCTTCCCGGACCTCGACCCCCGCACCGGCGAGGGCTATGGCCCGGCAGCCCGCCCCAGTCTGCGCAGCTACGAGGCGCGTTTGCTTTCAGCCACGCTTGGTGAGCGCTGATCTGATGAGTTGGGTGGCGGCACATAGCCTCGACCGGAAGGGGGGCGCACTGGCGATGCGGCAGAACATCTGCAGTCCTGCCCGCCCCGACGACGCCCTGATGACAAGGGGCAGCCTCTGTCTGGATTTATCTCTGAATGAGTCGCGCCCAAGCGGTGATCTGCTTCTGCTGGAGCGAACAATAAAGGATCCAGAGGACTGGCCCCTCCTGCTGCGTGTGAAGCGAAATCTGGGCCGTGGCATCACGCTGACCCTTTGCCAACCGGGCTGCCAACTAGAGCACCGGATCATTGCCGGCACCGCTCCGAGCACCGAAAGCGATGCAGCGCGGCTGATCTATTCCTGGGACAGCCTGTTGCGCTGGGGGCGGTTGGCGCTGATGACCGGTTCGGGCGGAAACATCGCGACCGTGGAGATTTCATCGCCTCCACCATTGCGGGTACGGGACGCAAAAACACTGCTGTCGCTGCTGCCAGCCACGGCGGAGGTCTGCGGGCTGCGGGCCGTTTCGCTGAACTCCGACATCGTGCCATTAACGCCGCTTGCCGGGCTGATACCAGAGACAAAGATTGCCACCCCCGATGGAGAGACATCGCTGGGACAGCTGCGGCGCGGAGATCTGGTGCTGACACCCGAGGGCGATGCCGTGCCTGTTCTGCATCGCATCGACCGCCGCGTCCCAGCCACCGGTCACGATGCCCCCATGCGTCTGAGGGCGCCATTCTTTGGGCTGACTGAGGATCTTTTGCTGGCGCCACAGCAGCGGTTGGTGATTTCCGGCACGGATGTGGATTACCTCTTTGGTCGCCCGGATGTTCGCCTGACAGCGGAGATGCTTCAGGGAACTGCGGTGGCCGCACCAACGACGGTTGCGCTGCACAGCAGACCTGACGGTCCTTGCCCATTGATTGAACTGACCCAACTGATACTGCCACGTCATCAGCGCTTCATCGCAGCGGGCACGGCCGTCGAAAGCCTGTATTTGGGTCGCCTGCGAAGAAAGCGCAGCGCCTGTGAGGCCAGCGCGCTGTCCCATCTGGATCGCAATACACTCCCCGAACATGCCATGGATCCAGCCCCATTATTGCGCAGCTTTGATGCCGCAGTTTTGGCAGAACGGCGCATCGCCTGACTGCGACACTTGCCTGAGGCTTTGGGACATTCTAAGGACAAAACGAATGATGTCTCATGGGGTTCTATCGTTCCGTTGCGCCGCTTCTTTGCTCCTTTTGTCCTGATCTACCTGTTGTGGGGGCTGGCGGCGACTGCCGAGACCCTGACCGTCAGCACCGTAACGCGGCCTCCATTTTCGATGATGGAAGGGGACCGTGAGACCGGGTTTTCCATTGATCTGGTGCGCAGCCTGACTGACCGGTTGGGGTGGGATTATCAGCTGATCCGCGCCGATACCTTTGGCGAGATGCTGGAAATGGTGCGCACGGGTGAGGTGGATATGGCGGCGGCCAATATCTCCATCACCGCAGCGCGCGAAACCGATATGGATTTCAGCCACCCCATCTTTGAGAGTGGTCTGCGGATCATGGTGGCGGCGGCTGATGTGCGTTCACCCTCGCTGATCCGGGTGCTGTTCTCCGCCGATCTGATGATTGCTATCGCGATTGCGGTCGTCTTGCTGATGGGGGGTGGCATGCTGATGTGGGGGCTGGAACGGCGCGCACAGCCCTATTTCGACCGCCCCCTGAAAGAGGCCTGGTTCCCGTCGTTCTGGTGGGCATTGAACCTTGTCGTCAACGGCGGGTTTGAGGAGCGGGTCCCGCGCACGCCGATCGGGCGGATCTTTGGCGTGATTCTTGTCGTGTCCTCATTGTTCGTGGTGTCCCTCTTCGTTGCCAAGATCACCGCCGTTATGACGGTTGAGGCGATCAGCGGGTCTATCAACTCTGTCAATGACCTCTATGACAAAGACGTCGGCACCCTCGCTGAGTCCACAGCCGCCCGCTTCCTCGAGCGGCGCGATATCAGCTATCGCGGGTTCTCGGATCTGGCCTCACTGCTGAGCGATTTTGAAAGCGGCAATACACGGGTTGTGGTGTTCGATGCCCCCGTGCTGGATCACTATATGGAAGACAACGGCCGTCTGCATGGGCGCGCGGTTGGTCAGGTGTTCCTGCGCGAGGACTATGGCTTGTTGCTGCCGGACGGCTCACCACATCTGGAAGAGATCAACCGCGCCCTGCTGGCCCTGCGCGAAAACGGCGAATATGGTGACATCTACCGTAAGTGGTTTGGCAAGGCGCCCTGACCACACGTGACCAGGGCGGCCTGCATCCAAGCCTGCCCCAGGACCGTACTATGTCAGAGATACCAGAGGCCCGCCCGCCATCAGTGCAGAGTTGCAGGCCCGTCCTCAAAGAACGGCGTCATCTGCGCGACAATCACCGAATTCTCGTCCAGCGCCCGCTGCATCAGCGCCCGCTCTTCATCCGAGATGTCTTGATCCTCGGCCTCACGGTCAGCCAAAGTCCCATAGCCGGTCACATCCAGCGGCGCTGTGTCAGCCTGCTTCAGGATAGCAACGGTTTCACGCACGGCCTCAGCCTCATCAACGCCGGAGGCGTAGATCATCAGGGCTGCACCAGTGGCCCCTTCGGGAAGGCCATCACCTTCCTTGCGCCCGATCTGCACCACAAGTGTGTAGACCTGCTGACGGGAGATTTTCTTTTTTTCCATGCGCTCGCCATATCCCTGTGACGGGGGTTTGGTCAATACAAGCCAAACTGCCGCGCGCAGCAACGCGCCCGGTCAGTAGCGGCTGCGCATCTGATAGCCCGGATGAAAACTCATCCTGACAAAAGTCACCGGCTGCGCCTGAAACCACGTCGTGCGCTCCATCTGAAACAATGGCGCAGCAATCGGACAAGCAAGGTATTCGGCAAGCGCCGCATCCGCTGCAATTGCCCCAAAGCTGAGTTCCGCCGTCGAAAACGGCACCTCGGCCAATAGCCATTCATTAGGCCCGACGGTACTGAAGTCAGCCGCAGTAACGCCGGGCACAGCGGCAATATTGATCCAGCGATCTTCGAACTGAAACGGGTGATTGTCACCGTAGTGCATCGCACGGATGTGCAGCACGGGGGTGTCAGCCGCCAGCTGAAGCTGCGATGATAGCCATCCCGGCGCCGGGACCTCCTCCCGGTGGACCAGCGCATAGCGGTAATTAGCATTGCGATCCTCGACCAACTGGCGGGTCAGGGTGATTTCGAGCTTGGCTTGTTTCACGGGTAACACTGCCACCCGTGTGCCGCTTTTGCGTTTGCGGTCAATGATGCCGCGATCTGCCAGTTCCCGCAGCGCGCGGTTTACCGTGGCGCGGGCGCAGCCAAATTCTTCTGCAAGCTCCTGCTCGGTCGGCAATAGATCACCCTGCCCCCAGACCCGGTCCTGAATGCGTTTCAGCACCTCATCACGGACGTCCTGAAAGCCGGTTTTTGTCCGCTCTGCCATGCCTCTACCCCTCTTGTGCCCTGCTCAACCGCTGCCACAGGCCATCCTGTGCCGCAACCCCATGTGTCCCAATCCCATGTGTTCCAGTCCCACCTGTCAAAGCGCTCTCAGAAGCGAAGCCACGGCAGAGGTATAGCGGGCGATGATCTGTGCACGGTTCGCATGGCGCCCGCCGGTCACAACATGGCGTCCCGCCGACCAGACATCGCGAACGACAGAATCATCAGCAGCAAAACACAGCCCATCCAGCAACTGATCCGGACGCAATGCGCAGAGCGCCACATCAGTTGTGTCAAAGGCCATCAGATCCGCCAATGCGCCAACCTCAAGACGACCGGCGTCACGACCCAGAGCCTGAGCCCCGCCGCTGGCTGCACCAAGATAGAGGGCCGCACCGACCGATCCCTCCCCTGGCACCATCACATTGCGGGCGAGATCGCGTAGCCGTTGCGAATATTCCAGCAACCGCAGTTCCTCGCTGAGGGAAATTCTGACATTCGAGTCCGACCCCACACCAAAGCGACCGCCACCGCTTTGGAACAACGCGCCATTAAATGGCCCGTCGCCCAGATTTGCCTCGGTGATCGGACAGAGCCCAGCCACCGCACCGCTGCGGGCCAGATCATGGGTTTCCTCCTCCGTCATATGGGTTGCGTGGATAAGACACCAATCCGTGTCGACCGCGCAGTTGTTCAGCAACCATTGCACTGGTCGCTCTCCCAGCCATCCGCTGATATCTGCGACCTCCTGCGGCTGTTCAGCGATGTGGATATGAACCGGGCTTCCCGCACGCAGTGTGAGCACCTCGGCCAGTTCCTCCGGCGCGGTCGCACGCAGTGAATGGGGCGCAATGCCGACCCGCGCATCCGGTGGCAAATGCTTACACGCAGCAGTGCGACAGTCGGACAGAAGATCTGCGTAGCGCGCCACATCATTGCCAAACCGCTGCTGTCCACCGCTCAAAGGGACCTGCCCCGCGCCACCGTAGGTATACAGCACCGGAAGATGGGTCAGCCCGATTCCGGTCAAATCCGCCGCCGCAAACACGCGATTGCTCAGCTCTCCCAGTGCCTCGTAGGGCTGACCTCCCGGCTGGTGATGCACATAGTGGAATTCCCCGACCGACGCATACCCCGCTTCCAGCATCTCCATGAAAACAAGCGCGGCAATCGCCTCGTACTGCTCAGGCGTCAGGTGGTCGACGAATTGATACATCAGCTTACGCCAGGACCAGAAGCTGTCCCGGCCTGATACGCGGGTTTCGGTCATTCCAGCCATCGCCCGCTGGAAACTGTGAGAATGCAGATTGGCCAATGCCGGCACCAATGCCCCGACCCGATGGTCCTGCGGCTGCACAGCCGCACCGGGCTCAAGCGTTGTGATCTTTCCCGCCTCAATCGTGAGGCGCAGATCGGTGACCCAGCCCTGAGGCATCCGCGCGTGATGTGCAAAAATTGTCTGCATCAGATCCTCTTATGTATAGACATAATAATATTAGATTCATACATTATGCCTATCAAGCGTTTTTGCGAGGATGCCATGGACAGCCCCCATTCCTATCTGATCTGTGATGCGACACTGGCAACGATGGCTGGCAGTGATCCTGCCTATGGCTTGATCCCTGGCGGCTTGATCGTTGTACAAGACGGCTGGATCCGTTGGTCGGGGCCTGAGGCGCAGCTGCCCAAGGACTACGCCGACTGGACGCGCGTCTTTATGGGAGGGCGTCTGGTCACACCCGGTCTGATCGATTGCCACACCCATATCATCTTTGGTGGCAACCGGGCGATGGAGTTTGAGATGCGCCTCAATGGTGCGTCCTACGAGGAGGTCGCCCGTGCTGGTGGTGGCATCGTCTCAACCGTGTCGGCCACCCGCGAGGCCTCGCTGGAGGATCTGGTGCAGGGCGCGCTGCCGCGTTTGGATGCGCTGATCGCCGAGGGCGTGACGGCGGTGGAGGTGAAATCCGGCTACGGGCTGGACCGCGAGACTGAGCTGAACATGCTGCGCGCCGCCCGTCGGCTGGGCGAGTTACGCCCGGTGACGGTGAAAACCACTTTCCTTGGCGCCCATGCCACACCTGCTGAGTACAAGACCCGTGACGGTGCCTATATTGATCAGGTCTGCATCCCCGCCTTGCGCGCTGCCCATGCCGAGGGGCTGGTCGATGCCGTCGATGGCTTCTGCGAAAACATTGCCTTTGCCCCCGCGCAGATCGAACGGGTGTTCAAGGTCGCGCAGGAGCTGGGCCTGCCAGTGAAACTGCACGCCGAACAGCTGAGCCACCAGGGCGGCACCTCGCTGGCAGCGCACTACGGCGCGTTGTCGGTCGATCATGTGGAATACGCAACCGAGGACGACGCCAAAGCGATGGCGGCCTCAGGCTCCGTTGCGGTGATCCTGCCCGGTGCGTTTTACACAATCCGCGAAACCCAAGCGCCCCCGATTGAGCATTTCCGTACCCACGGTGTGCCGATGGCGCTGGCAACCGACTGCAACCCCGGATCCTCGCCGCTGACCTCTTTGCTGCTGACAATGAACATGGGCTGCACCCTGTTCCGCATGACACCGGAGGAGGCGCTGGCGGGTGTCACTTGCAATGCCGCCCGCGCGCTGGGGCTGACGGACCGTGGACAGATCGCTGCCGGCATGCGGGCCGATCTGGCGGTCTGGGACGTGGAAACGCCTGGTGAGCTGGCCTACCGCATTGGCTTCAACCCGCTTTACACCCGTATCTATGAGGGCAAACAATGATCGAGATTATTCAGATGGTTCCGGGCACAGTCACCCTGTCCACGCTGGAAGATATCTACCGCAACCTGACCCCGGCCCGGCTGCACGACTCAGCTCGTGAACCCGTGGAAGCGGCGGCGCAAATGGTGGCGGATGCCGCTGCCGGACAAGAGGCGGTCTATGGCATCAACACCGGCTTCGGCAAGCTGGCCTCCACCAAGATTGCACCGGAGGACACCGCCACCCTGCAGCGCAACCTGATCCTGTCGCATTGCTGCGGGGTGGGGGAGCCGCTGCCGGAAGACAAGACCCGGCTGATGATGACGCTGAAGCTCCTGTCGATGGGGCGTGGTGCGTCGGGCGTGCGCTGGCTGGTAATCGAGCAGATCGAGAAGATGCTGGAACGCGGCGTGGTGCCGGTGATCCCGTCGCAGGGGTCTGTCGGCGCGTCAGGCGATCTGGCGCCGCTGGCGCATATGGCGGCGGCGATGATCGGAGCAGGTGAGGCCACTTATGACGGCACCCGTATGTCCAGCGCGGAAGCGCTGAAAAAGGCGGGGTTAGAGCCTATTGTTCTTGGCCCCAAAGAGGGGCTGGGGCTGATCAATGGCACGCAATTCTCGACCGCCTGCGCGCTGGCCGGGCTGTTTGACGCCTGGCGCATGGCCGAGGCCTCTATGACCATCGCATCGCTGACGACGGACGCCATCATGGGCTCCACCGCGCCGCTGATCGCCGATATCCACACCCTGCGCGGCCATGCCGGCCAGATCGATGTGGCGCAGCAGATGCGGGAGATCATGGACGGCTCCGAAATCCGCGAAAGCCACCGAGAGGGCGATACCCGGGTGCAGGATCCCTACTGCATCCGCTGCCAGCCGCAGGTGGTGGGCGCGGCGCTGGATGTGCTGCGGATGGCCGCAAAAACGCTGGAGATCGAGGCCAACGCCGTCACTGACAATCCGCTGGTGCTGGTGGGTGAAGGGCGCATCGTCTCGGGCGGCAACTTCCACGCCGAATATGTGGGTTTTGCCGCTGATCAGATTGCGCTTGCGGTGGCCGAAATCGGCGCCATCGCGCAGCGCCGGGTGGCCTTGATGGTGGACCCGACACTCAGCCACGACTTGCCGCCGTTCCTGACGCCAGATCCGGGGCTGAACTCCGGCTTCATGATCGCCGAGGTGACCACCGCCGCGCTGATGAGTGAAAACAAGCATTTGGCGAATCCTTGCGTGACCGACTCGACGCCCACCTCCGCCAATCAGGAGGACCATGTGTCGATGGCCGCCCACGGCGCGCTGCGTCTCAGCAAGATGAACGCGAACCTGTCGGTGATCCTGGGTGTTGAAATGCTCTGCGCCGCGCAAGGTGTGGAGGCGCGTGCGCCACTGCAAACCTCGGCCCGCCTGCAGGACGTCTTGGCGATGCTGCGCGGGGACATCCCGGCGCTGGCCGAGGACCGCTATCTGGCGCCCGACATTGAAACCGCCAGCGCCATGGTTCGTGCGGGCCGTGTGGCCGCCGCTGCGGGCGTGGAGGTCTCCGCATGATCGAAGTGATCCAAGGGGCCTCGCCGCTGGTGCTGGGGCTGCCCCACACCGGCACCGATGTGCCGCCGGATATTTGGGAGTGCCTGAACGAGACCGGACGGGCGCTGGCCGATACCGACTGGCATATCCACGACCTGTATTCAGGGCTGGCGGAGGAGGTCACAACCGTCCGCACGCCGATCCACCGCTATGTGATCGACGTGAACCGCGATCCCGCCGGTATCAGTCTCTATCCTGGGCAAAACACCACAACTTTGGTGCCGCTGACCGATTTCGACGGGCTGCCGATCTGGCAGGACGGCAAGGAGCCGGACGAGGCCGAAATCACCCGCCGCCGCGACGCCTATCACACGCCCTATCACGCGGCGCTGGAGGCGGAGATGCAGCGGGTGAAGGGCATCCACGGCTTTGCCATCCTCTATGACTGCCACTCGATCCGCGGCGACATTCCGTTCCTGTTCGAAGGCCGCCTGCCGGATTTCAACACCGGCACCAATCTGGGCACCACTTGCGCGCCCGGGATTGAAGCCATGACTGTGGCAAACTGCGAAGCGGCGGAGGGCTATACCTCGGTCCTTAACGGGCGTTTCAAGGGCGGCTGGACCACCCGTCACTACGGCCGCCCCGCGGAAGGCTACCACGCCATCCAGATGGAACTGGCGCAGGCGACCTACTGCGAAGAGGCGGCGCCCTGGACCTACTTGCCGGAGCGCGCGGATAGGCTGCGCGCCCATCTCACCAAAATTCTGACTGATCTCAAAAACTGGAGGCCCTCGGCATGAGCGATCCCCGCAAGAACACCCGCGACATCTTCCCGCCCACCGGCCCGGAAATCACGGCCAAGCATTGGGTCACCGAGGCGCCGATGCGGATGATGATGAACAACCTGCACCCGGACGTCGCCGAAAACCCGCATGAGCTGGTGGTCTACGGCGGCATCGGCCGCGCCGCGCGCACCTGGAAGGATTTCGACCTGATCGTCGAGACCCTGAAAAACCTTGAGGAAGACCAGACCCTGATGGTGCAGTCCGGCAAGCCAGTTGGCGTCTTTCAGACCCACAAGGACGCGCCCCGCGTGCTGATCGCCAACTCCAACCTGGTGCCGCATTGGGCCAATTGGGACCACTTCAACGAGCTCGATAAGAAGGGCCTGATGATGTACGGCCAGATGACGGCCGGCTCCTGGATCTATATCGGCACGCAGGGCATCGTGCAGGGCACCTATGAGACTTTTGCCGAGGCCGGCCGCCAGCATTTCGGCGGCGATCTGACCGGCAAATGGATCCTGACCGGCGGCCTTGGCGGCATGGGCGGCGCGCAGCCGCTGGCGGCGGTGTTTGCCGGCGCCAGCTGCCTGGCGGTGGAGTGCAATCCGGATTCGATCGACTTCCGCCTGCGCACCAAATACCTGGATGAAAAAGCCGAAACCCTGGACGAAGCGCTGGAGATGATCGAGCGCTGGACCGCGGCGGGCGAGGCGAAATCCGTGGGCCTTCTGGGCAATGCGGCGGATGTGTTTGCCGAGCTTGTGGAGCGTGCCAGGGCGGGTGGCGTGAAGCCTGATATCGTCACTGACCAGACCTCGGCGCATGATCCGGTCAACGGCTATCTGCCGCAGGGTTGGACCATGGCGCAATGGAAAGAGAAGCGCGAAACAGACCCTAAAGCGGTGGAAAAGGCCGCCCGCGCCAGTATGCGGGAGCAGGTCGCGGCGATGTGCGAGTTCCACGCGATGGGGATTCCGACCGTCGATTACGGCAACAACATCCGCCAGATGGCACTGGAGGAAGGGCTGGAGAACGCATTCGACTTCCCCGGCTTTGTGCCCGCCTATATCCGCCCGCTGTTCTGCCGTGGCATCGGCCCGTTCCGCTGGTGCGCCCTGTCAGGCGACCCGGAGGATATCCGCAAGACCGACGCCAAGATGAAGGAACTGTTCCCCGAGAACGAAGGCCTGCATCGCTGGCTGGACATGGCGCAAGAGCGTATCGCCTTCCAGGGCCTGCCCGCGCGGATTTGCTGGATCGGTCTCGGCGACCGTCACAAGGCCGGCCTCGCGTTTAACGAGATGGTCCGCAATGGCGAATTGTCCGCACCGGTTGTGATTGGCCGCGACCATCTGGATTCGGGTTCGGTGGCGTCGCCCAACCGCGAGACCGAGGCGATGATGGACGGCTCGGACGCGGTGTCCGACTGGCCGCTGCTGAATGCTTTGCTAAACACGGCATCGGGTGCCACCTGGGTGTCGCTGCACCATGGCGGCGGGGTTGGCATGGGCTTTTCGCAGCATTCCGGCGTGGTGATCTGCTGCGACGGCACCGAAGACGCCGACCGCCGCATCGGCCGGGTTCTGTGGAACGATCCGGCGACCGGAGTCATGCGCCATGCGGATGCGGGATACGATATCGCCAAGGACTGCGCACGAGAACACGGGCTGAACCTGCCCGGTATCCTCTGAGGTCAAGGGGGCTCTGCCCCTCGGCCTTACGGCCTCACCCCGGAGTACTTGGAGAAAGGTGACATGTAGCCCCCCTGTCATCTTTCCAGAAAATACTCTGGGGTCCGGGGCAAAGCCCCGGTCCTGACAATAGAAAACGCGCCCCGTTTTGCGGGGCGCATTCCGTTTGCCAGACTGTGCTGCGCACTCAGTCGCGCAGCAGCTCGTTGATTCCGGTCTTGGAGCGGGTCTTCTCATCGACACGCTTCACGATCACCGCGCAGTAGAGGTTAATGCCGTTTTTCGATGGCATTGAGCCTGCGACGACAACCGAATAAGGCGGCACTTCGCCGTACATCACTTCGCCTGTTTCACGATCAACGATCTTGGTGGACTGACCGATAAAGACGCCCATGCCCAGAACTGACCCTTCACGCACGATGCAGCCTTCGACCACTTCAGAGCGTGCCCCGATGAAGCAATTGTCCTCAATGATCGTGGGACCCGCCTGCATCGGCTCAAGCACGCCACCGATACCGACACCGCCGGACAGGTGCACGTTCTTGCCGATTTGGGCACAGGAGCCAACGGTCGCCCAGGTGTCAACCATAGTGCCCTCATCGACATGGGCCCCGAGATTGACGAAGGACGGCATCAAGACCACGCCCGGCGCGATATAGGCCGATTTGCGAACAACGCAGTTGGGGACGGCACGGAAACCCGCCGCTTTCCATTGGGTTTCACCCCAACCTTTGAATTTGCTGTCGACCTTGTCCCACCAGCCGGAGCCCTGCGGGCCGCCGGATTGCTCTTCCATATCCTTAATGCGGAAGCCCAGCAGCACGGCCTTCTTGGCCCATTGGTTGACATGCCAGTCGCCACTGTCCTGACGTTCGGCCACACGCAGCTTGCCGGAATCCAATGCGTTCAGAGTCTCTTCGATCGCATCGCGCTGCTCACCTGTGGTGGCAGATGTGATGGTGTCACGGGCCTCCCAAGCGGCCTCAATTGCGGTTTCCAGCTGGGCGTTGGACATCAGGGGTCTCTCCGGCGTGTGGTTGGTTTCGCTGCTACATACCCTCATTTTGCCACGGGGTCATGTGCGGATTGCGTCAATATTCCTCTCCGCAGCGGCCAATCACGGTCGCGGTAGCTGGCACCTAGCGTACGCGACGCAAATGACGACGCAGAATATCGCAGGCTGTTGTCACATCGCGGCGACGCATGGCCTGCATGATCAAGGCGTGGTCAGTGTCGACCCGCTGGCTCCAGCGGTGCTTCCAGTTGGCAAAGAGATGCCGGGCAGAAGCGATATGCAGATCATCAATTGTCGCCAGCAGACGTGGCATGCCGCAGGGCGACAGGATTACCCGATGAAAGGCCCGGTTTTTCTGCTCCCAATCTGCCATATCGGTCGCAGCGTCGCAGGCGAGTCTCGCGGCATCTGCGGCCTCCAGCTCCGCCGCCCCCAAGTGGGCAAACGCGTTTTGCAACGCCAGCAATTCCAGCGAGACACGCATCTCGATGACCTCGCGTATTTCGGAGGGATCCAGTGCGGTCACCCGCATCCCCCTCCGGGGAATGGACTGGGCCAGTCCATGTGCCTCCAGCCTGAGAAGCGCCTCACGGACCGGAACATGGCTGGCGTTGAACTCACGCGCGATATGATCCTGGCGCAGTTTCTCACCTGCAGGCAGCGCGCCGGTGACAATCCGCTCGCTCAACGCATGATAGATACGGTCAGAGATCGTGGCACTGACACTCATGATACACCACCGCGACATCGGTGAGCGAGCCAGAAGCCAACACGGCACTCACGAAGGGACATGTGGTGCCTCCAGCGGATCATGGGCAATATTGCCACCGCAGAGAAGCACGGCAACCCGCTCATCCGGGGCAGGTTGATATGCGCCGCTGGTCAGCGCTGCCAACGCAGTTGCACCTGCTGGCTCCACCGGAAGCCGACGCTCCTGCCATAGTTTGTTCTGCGCATCAGTAATTGCCTCATCCGACACGGTACGAGAGGTCACGGTATCAGACTGATCCTGTGCCAGCCCATAACAGATGCTCCCGATGCGCCGCGCACCAAGTGCATTTGCAGCAACACCCGAGACTTCGACATCAACAGGCGCGCCAGCCGCAAGTGCTGCGTTCAGGGCCGAGCTGGTTTCAGGCTCCACTGCCACGATCTTTTTCGAGTTACCGTACCAGGCCATCGCGCCAGCGATAAGGCCGCCGCCACCCACCGCGATCAGAAGGGTATCCGCCTCCAGACCTTGGGCATCCCATTCGGCGAAACAGGTCCCCTGACCAATTACTGTTGCAGCTGCATCATAGGCATGGACCTGCATGGCACCTGTCTGCTGTTCATAAGCCTGCGCCTGCTCTAGCGCATTGGCATAGGCACCCGGCACAACCTTCAGATCGGCGCCACAGGCCCGGATCAGCGCAATTTTTGCCGGGCCTGCCATTTCAGGCACATAAACGCGCGCGCGCATCCCAAGCCGCTTTGCCGCGTAGGCAACCGCTGCGCCGTGATTGCCGCCGGATGCCGCGACCAGCCCAGCATCCGGCACAGATCCGCCCAACAACGTGTTGAAAGCGCCCCGCGCCTTGAAGCTGCCGGTGTGCTGCATATGCTCCAGCTTCAGCGAGATTGGGTAATCCAATCCAAATCCGGTGGTTTCGAGTATCGGTGTGCGTTGAATATACGGGCGGATCCGCGTGTCAGCGGCCCTGATATCCTGCGTCCAATGCATATGCTGTCCCCTTTTGCCATTGGCGCGCTGACCGTAAGCCCTGTACCGGCGGGTGCAAGCCCTCGTTGCACCTGACCAAGCTTCACTGCGGATCACCTGTTTATTGGCACGCCATTCCGGACTAGCGCCACGACAGCCAAAGCGGTAGAACTGAAACTCCGCTTTCTTTCAGAATTAACACAGTAGGTTTGCAATGAATGATGATCGCCACAGCCGATTCCGGGATGCCCATTCTGACAGGGATCGCGCCGAGCATGTGCCATCGACACCGCAGACCGAATCTCCCGCGTATCGTCTGGCGTTTGCAGATAAGGATTTTCTCTGTCGCGACGAGCTGCGACCGGTGCGGTTGCAACTGGAGCTTCTGAAACCCCAGCTCATGCTGGATGAACATGGTATCGAGAGCACAATCGTCATGTTTGGCGGTGCGCGGATCCCGGCCCCTAAGGATAAGGATCAGGCACGCACCAAGACATTGCGAGATCTGTCGCATTTCTACGATGAAGCCCGCAAATTTGCGAAGCTGATGACCGAAAAATCCATGGTCGCCGGTGGCAAGAATGACGTCATCGTCACCGGCGGTGGACCGGGTGTGATGGAGGCTGGCAACCGTGGCGCGATTGATGCCGGAGGCGCCTCTGTTGGCCTCAATATCGTGCTGCCGCATGAGCAGGCGCCAAATGAATATGTGACGCCCGATCTGTGTTTCAATTTCCATTATTTTGCGATCCGGAAGATGCATTTCCTGATGCGCGCGCGCGCTATCACCGTGTTCCCTGGTGGCTTTGGCACCTTGGATGAAATGTTTGAAACTCTGACACTTATTCAGACCGGCCGGATGGAACGTGTGCCGTTCCTGCTGTTCGGCCGTGCTTTCTGGGAAAAGATCATCAACTGGGAGGCGCTGGCGGATGCGGGCACCATCTCCGAGGAGGATCTTGATCTGTTCCGTTTTGTGGAAACCGCCGAGGAGGCAATCCACATTATCGACAACTGGGCACCAGCGCCGCCGCGCGACAGCCTGCCCGGTCGCGACGATTGATCATATGACCTTCCCCGTCGCGCGACACATCGCGCGTGGCGGGGACCGGTAAACCTGCAAATGTGTCAGGCAAATTCAGCAGGCAGGACACCCAGCGGTTTGCCATGTGGCAGGCGAGTCAGGATTTGCGACCCTTCGATATCCTTGATCGCATAGCCGTAGCCGCGAAGACAGAATTTCCATTCACGTGGGCTGAGCGCCTTGCCGCGTTCTTCGCGCACCAGATCCAAAACGGTGGGCTCAATCGGCGTGGCGGCCGGTGTGTGACGTGCCATGATCTCTTTCCCTTCCATTGACTGTCTACGATTTGGAAACTGTCCTGCCGAAATGGCGGAAATGTACCGCAATTGTGAAAATTTCTGGGCGACACCCAAACCTGCAACTCAGTGAGTTCGAAATTGCCACCTGGCAACCGGATACCAAGAGCCATCAGAATCGCTGTCCGATCTCCAATCTTTAAGAGGGTTGTTTTGAATGTGACCTTCCGGCGCAGAAACGTCATTTTCTGAAAGTTGATGCAAAGGAGCGGCCGGGCCTCCCTCCAGCTTTGACATACTACATTGAATCAACTGCATTTTCGAGAAGTGATCAGCAGCGACACCATCAGGAGTGGAACAGTAATTGCTGCCTCTCTCAGGTCGTTTGCGAGCCGAAAACTGCGCAAAAAGTCCCAATCTTGGGCGTATCGGCGCCACATTCATTGACGAGATTGACGGCAACCCAATGTGGAGTGGTCACATGCCAAGAGTCTCGGATTATTCAGCGCTGCTATACTATCTTGATGGTGATCATTTTCGCTGGAACGCCCCTGCAGACCTCGGGACGCAGGCAATCATCACATATAGTTTCACAGAGACCGGCAGCCTTGCAGATCCTGCAGTCAGTGATCCTTATGGCGCGACGGAGTACTGGTCATTTGACGAGGACCAGCGCGATATTTTTCGCGAAGGGCTTTCTCTCTACGAAGAGATCTCAGGTGTCCGGTTCATAGAAGTCGACGAACGGGGCATGATCAATGCGTTTGGCACAACCGGCAGCAGTGCTGGTGGCTGGGCCAATATCGCAATGTCCGGAAATGGCTTCACCGGCAGGGGTGACCTGACCGTTGATACGGATGTCATGACAAAAGGCACTTATGGCTATGTCACGGTGTTGCATGAAATAGGTCATGCTCTCGGGCTGCAACACTCTCATGACGGTGGTCTGACATTGGATCACCACGCGGATACGCCCGCGAACACCGTAATGACCTACAATCATAGCCCTGCCTATGTGACCGACTTGGGGACATTCGATGTTCAGGCAATGCAGCATCTCTATGGCAGTTCCGATAGCTTTGCGAGTTGGGAAATTTTGGGCGGCGGAAGCGACCCGATCATCATTCGCAGCACGAATGCTTCCGAAACGGTGATCGGCACCGACCAAAACACCACCATTAATGCCAAGGGCGGCCATGACCACGTACAGGGCCGCGAAGCAGATGACACACTACGTGGCGCGGATGGGCGCGACACGATGATTGGTGGCTTGGGGGAGGATCGCCTATTCGGGGGCAATGGCGCCGATCTTCTGATCGGCGGCACCACGGGCGACGCCTATTCCGGTGGTAGCGACAATGATGTCCTCTACGGCAATCGCGGACACGACATGCTGCACGGCGGATCCGGCAACGATCACCTGCTGGGTGGAGTTGGGCGCGACACCCTGGTGGGTGGTGACGGCAGTGATACCCTGACCGGTGGTACCGGTGCGGATACATTTGTTTTTGATCAGTCTGATGCCTTCGACACCAACCGGATCACCGATTTCGGCCGGGGCGCTGATGTGATTGATCTGTCGGGTGTTTGGTTGACCAGTTTGGAACAGCTGGACATCTCAGAAGACAACGGCACCACCACCATCTCCTATTCCAATTGGTTTGAGCTGGAGCTGACCAATTACTCCGACCCCCTGACGGGATCGGATTTCATATTCAGTTGAGGCAGCCGGGGACCTGCCTGGAGGTCGAGGTCAGGGGTTGAGTCCCGCCTCGGCCTCAATCTGTTTACGGCTCTTACGCGCACGCTCAGTGGCGGATTTCAACTGGCCACAGGCCGCCAGAATGTCTTCACCACGCGGGGTACGGATCGGCGAGGCATAGCCGGCCTGATAAATGATGTTCGCGAACGCATGGATGCGGTTGTTTGATGACCGCGTATAGGGTGAGCCGGGCCATTCATTGAATGGGATAAGGTTCACCTTCGCCGGAATCCCCTCGATCAATTCGACCAGGCGGTGGGCGTCTTCATCGCTATCGTTCACACCATTCAGCATCACATACTCAAAGGTGATCCGCTCAGAATTGGTCAGACGGGGGTACGCGCGCAGCGCCTCCAGAAGTGCCTCGATGTTCCAACGTTTGTTAATCGGCACCAGCTTGTCGCGCACCTCATCAGTTGTGGCATGGAAGGAGACTGCCAGCAGGCAGCCGATTTCTTCAGCTGTGCGGGCAATTTCCGGCACCACGCCTGAGGTCGAGAGGGTAATGCGACGGCGCGACAGGCTGATCCCTTCAGGGTCCATCGCAATCTTCATCGCATCGCGTACGTTTTCAAAATTATAGAGTGGCTCACCCATGCCCATCAGCACGATGTTCGACAACAGACGTGTCTCATCCTTGGGCGCGCCGGGCACAGGCCATTCGTCCAGATCGTCACGCGCCATCATGATCTGGCCAACGATTTCAGCGGACGTCAGGTTGCGGACCAGCTTCTGCGTGCCGGTGTGGCAGAAGGAACAGGTCAGGGTGCAGCCCACTTGCGAGGAAATGCAGAGCGTCCCGCGCCCTTCTTCCGGGATATAGACAACCTCCACCTCGTGACCGCCAGCAATCCGCACCAGATATTTGCGCGTGCCATCGGTCGAGACCTGCTTGCTCACCACCTCTGGGATCGCAATCTCGAAATGCTCATCCAGTTCCGCGCGATACGCTTTGGCAAGGTTGGTCATCTCGGCAAAGTCGCGTTTGCCCCATTGATAGATCCACTGCCAGATCTGCCCCACCCGCATTTTGGCCTGCTTTTCCGGCGTGCCATGCGCAATCAGTGTGTCGCGCAACTGGTCGCGGGTTAGGCCCACAAGATTGATCTTGCCGCCCTCTGGCAGTTTGCGGGGCAGGGTCAGGACGTCTTGGGTGATCGGCGCATTGGCGGTCATGGCAAAAAGACTCGGTCTGTTTGGGTGGATGCGGCTCTATATAGGATTCTCAACAAAGATCAAAAGGAATCCTGCAGATTGACCTTTTCCGCCCGCTATCCTGCGTGGTCCATCAGCGCCTCAACCCGCCCCCGTGTCAGGCTGATACGGCAGGACAGAATGGCGATACCGGTACCGGAACCTCCGCCGAAGGTCGCGCCAACAAAGTCGCAATGCGCATCGCGAAACGCCTCCCACGACTGTTGCGCCGCCTCCAACGCCGGGCCAGCACTTTGGCGCCCTGTCGTGTCGTCCAGATCGGCGGCCGCCTCACGGGCATAGCCAAGCGCCTGCGACAGAGCGGCGTTCGCGCGAATCTGGTCACCCTTCAAGCAGTCGCGCAACTCAATCTGAGAACCGGTGTCACTGCATTCCATTGCGGGATCCGCAAGGGCGGGCAGCGGCAGAGCAAGAAGGGCGGAAAGCAGGTACTTTCTCATGATGTGACTGTCCTTTTGTCGTCGCCTAACCGAAGTGACATTCTGGTGGTGCAAACACAAAACCCCGGGCGAAGGCCGGGGTTTCTAAGCGTTTGATGGAGGCACCGGAACGATGACCGGATGCCCTCAGTTACAGCGCTTTTCTGCGTCTTCGACCGCGGCGGTAAAGCCCAGAAGCGAGAAGGTATCTTTCGTCTGCGTGCCGCGGGCAGATCGCGCCGTCAGCACAGCCTTGGCGCCCCGCTTCATGGCGGTGATGATCTTCGCGTCATCCGCAGCGGTGGCAGGCCAGGCCCATTCGCCTTCGGTAAACAATTCAAACTCTGTGTCGCCCACAGCAAGGTTCACAGTCGATCCCGGAGCAAAAGGATATCCGCCGGTAAAGGTCACCTGCCCCTTGTCGCCGGTTTCGGGCCGATAGAAAACAAACAACTGGATTTTGCCGCGGCGCACCGCTTTGACCCGCCCGTCGCGGGTGTTCACGGTTTCCTTGGGCGCAGAGACACCCCAGCATTCCTTGGGGCTTTCGCCTTGGAACACGCTCCAGTCGACATTGCTCGCAACGCGATTGTCAGATTCTGCCTGCTGTGCGGATGCGCTGGTGGCCATTGCGGCCAGACACAGGCCCGCGATGCAGCGGACGAGTTTTGATGTCATTTGTCCCAACTCCAAGACTGTCTTTACCTCAAATAAGCCAGAGGACATGCGGCGTTGCCTTCGCCGTCTGGTCCCGATCCCCTCGCTTGTGTACTCATACACACTATCGTAACTATCGCCACGTGTGAAAGCCCGTTTTGGCGGGAAATTGCCAACAGGAAAGGCGTTTTGTGATGACCAACCCCGTACCAATGACCGAAGTATGGCGCGGTCCGCTCCTGGAAAGCCTCCACCTGGGCCATGCCGTGGTCTGTAACGCCAAGGGCGAGATTGTGCGCAGCTGGGGCGATCCTGATGCGGTGATTTACCCCCGCAGCTCGGCCAAGATGATCCAGGCCTTGCCGCTGATCACATCGGGTGCGGCTGCAAAATACGGGCTGACGTCTGAACAGCTGGCCCTGGCCTGCGCCTCCCACAATGGGGCCGAGATCCACACAGGCCGCGTCAACGCCTGGCTGGATCAGCTCTCCATGACCGATCATGATTTTCGCTGCGGCCCGCAACTGCCCGACGATATTCCTGCCCGCAATGCGCTGATCAAAACAGACACAAGCCCCTGCCAGGTACATAACAACTGCTCCGGCAAACACGCGGGTTTCTTGACGCTGTCGCAGCATCTGGGCGCCGGACCGGAGTATGTCGAGATTGATCACCCGGTACAGCAGGCCTGCCGCAGCGCCTTTGAACAGGTGACGGAAGAGGTTAGCCCCGGCTACGGTATCGACGGATGCTCGGCCCCGAATTTCGCAACCTCCGTAAAGGGTTTGGCCCGCGCGATGGCCTGGTTCGCCGCCGCGTCTGACCGCTCGGACCGCGACGCTGACGCTGCACAGCAGTTGGTGAGCGCGATGATGGCCCATCCCGAGCTGGTGGCGGGCGAAACCCGTGCCTGCACCAATCTGATGCGTGCTATGGGTGGCAAGGTCGCCATCAAAACCGGGGCCGAAGCGGTGTTCATCGCCATCCTGCCGGAACAGAAACTGGGCGTTGCGCTCAAGATCACGGATGGAGCCACCCGCGCCAGCGAATGCGCCATTGCAAGCATCCTGGTGGGGCTGGGTGTTCTGGATGCGGATCATCCAGCAACGCTGAAGTATCGGAATGCCCCGCTGATCAATCGTCGCGGTATCGACTGCGGATCCATCCGACCATCCGCCGAAATGATGTTCTGAATGCAAATCGCCCCGGCAGCCACATGGCGCCCGGGGCGATGCTCAAGACAATAGTCTGTCCTTACATTTCGATGATTTCGGCCACCTCGACTGAGCCGTCGCCGCTGGCGACCATCGGGCAACCATTTGCCATTTTGCAGGCGGCGTCGATATCGACCGCCTCGACCACAGAATAGCCGGAAAGCGGATTGGCACCGCCATTATCCTCGACCCCAGAATGCTGAACCGTCTTGGACATGCCGACAGGATTGCCCGGCACGACAAGCGCATCGCCCATTTCCCCCATCCAGCTTTTCCAAGCGTCCATAACCTTGGCGCCCTCCTCAGGTGTGTCCGGTGTCTTGCCGCCGTGATACGCAAAAATGAACTGTGGCATTGGGTACTCCTCTCCCGTTTGGGTCTTCGTTAAAATCACTCGCAGCTGCCTGCAGCTGCCAGACCTACTGGATCTTGGACGCCAGTTTGCGCAGGGTTGATTCCCAGCCTTTTTGATGACCTGCGGCCTGTTCGGAACTATCCAGATCGCGATGGTCGATGACGAGGCGGGCGCCGGTCGCGACAGCCTCAACGGTCAGGGTCACATGGCTTTCGTGTCCCCGCGCGCCGGTCTCATCGTGCCACCCCCAGGTAAACCCGATCGATTGCGGCGGCCGGACATGGGTAACCACGCCGGATACATGGTAGCGATCCCCATCCGCATTGGTCATGACCGTGGACCACGGCCCCTCCTGATGAAAATTCAGTGTGTATTCGGGCACGGTCATCCCCTCTGGCCCCCACCATTGCAGCAGCTTTTCGGTGTCGCTGATCCAGGCAAACAGGCGCTCCGGTGACACGGAGAAATCGCGCTCCAATCGCAGATCTGTCATTCTATTTCCTCCCTTAACGCCGCCTCCAGCCGGTCAAGGCTGTTTTGCCAGAACGACTGGCGCGACATGGTCCAGTCCGCGATCAGCTTCAGCCCCTCAGGTCGCGCAGAATACAAGCGGCGCGTTCCATCGGCACGCTGCGCAACCAGCCCCGCCTCGCGCAGGACCTTGAGATGCCGGGAGACTGCCGGCGCCGTGATGCCCGATCCGCGCACAAGATCCCCAGCGGGCAATTCGCCGTGTTCCATCAACTGTTCAACGATGGCCATACGGGTGCCGTCAGACAGCGCGGAAAAGGATTTGAGCAGAGGTGTCATGTTGATTACATTAACACATCAGTTAATTAATAGATAGGTTAAATTTAAAACGAACCGTCACCCGGACAAGACATTGGCGCTGCTTAGAAACTCAGAGGGTCACAGCATGTCCCACAAAAGCCGCAACGCCAGTACGACCGACGTCACCACCAGCAACGGTTTGATCATCCGTGCACCCTGTTTCTGCGCCATCCCCGCGCCCACGCGGGCACCGGCAATCTGCGCAGCACCCATGGCCAGCCCCACACCCCACCAAGGGGTCGCAACAAAGGCAAAGGCCAGAAGCGCGCCAGCGTTGGACGCAAAATTCAGCAGCTTCGTATGTGCGGTCGCCCGCAAGATGCCGAAACCGGCCAGCGACACAAAGCCAAGCATGTAGAAACTGCCAGCCCCAGGCCCCAGAAGACCGTCATAGAGCCCGCAGAGCGGCACGATTGTGACTGCAAACAGCGTCGGCGAAAGACGCCGTGCCCGGTCGCTGTCATCCAGCCCCTTTTTGGTGGCAAAGAATACCGCGATCCCAATTAGCAATAACGGCAGGATCCATCGGATCCAGGTTGTCGGCAGAACGGATATCAACAGCGCGCCGCAGATTGAGGCAAGGCCCGCGATCAGCGCCGACCCGGCCTGCGCCCGCAGGTCAACATGACCGCCGCGGGAATAGCTGATCGCCGCGGTGGCGGCTCCGAACAACCCTTGAATCTTGTTGGTCGCCAAAGCGGTAATGGGATTGGCACCGGCCAGCAGCAATACAGGGACCGTGATCAGCCCTCCACCGCCCGCAACCGCATCAATAAACCCAGCCGCAAACCCCGCTGCCATCAACAGCAGCAGGAGATCAAACCCCACTTCGAACATAAAATCAGCCCTTGAAATCAGTCAGGGCATACCCCTGAAGATAAAGCAGCGCAGTCAGATCCCCGTGGTTTATGCGGAGATCACATTCTGCGGCCACGGGTGGTTTGGCGTGCAAAGCAACCCCTGCACCTGCCCGGCCCAACATGCCGAGATCATTGGCCCCGTCACCGACCGCCATGACATCCGCCTCGCTCAACCCGAGGCGGGCGGTGATCTGTTCCAGCGCCTCAACCTTGGCAGCGCGCCCTAGAATTGGCATACCAACCTCGCCAGTGAGCAACCCATCGGCCACCAGCAACGTATTGGCACGGTTCTCATCGAATCCCAGCTGCTCTGCCACCCGTGAGGTAAAGGCGGTGAACCCACCGGACACTAGCGCCGCATAGGCCCCGTCAGCCTTCATGGTAGCCAGCAGCGCGGGCCCACCAGGCATCAAGGTAATGCGACGATCCAGAACCTGAGCAATCACTTCGACAGGCAACCCTTTCAGCAGCGCCACGCGCTCCCGAAGAGCACCGTCGAAATCCAGCTCACCATTCATTGCACGAGCGGTGATCTCCTTAACACGAGGGCCAACACCCGCCTCCTCAGCCAGCTCGTCGATACATTCCTGTTGGATCATGGTGCTGTCCATATCGGCCAGCAGCATCTTCTTGCGACGCCCCTCCCTTGGCTGAACCACCAGATCAACGCCAAGATCCTGCAGATCGGCCCAGACCTCCCATTGGTTGTCCGGCAACCGCTCCAAAGAGAACTCCGCAGCAATATCGGGTGCCAGCCACTGTGCGTCCCCGCCACCCCAGGCATTGCGCAGAGAGTCGACAAGCGCAGGCGCAAGGCAGGGGTTTTCCGGATTGCAAAGCAGGGTGGCAACAAACATCGGCAGGCTCCATTTGGGCGGGGTTGCGCCCGTCATACGCCCGCACGCCCGCTATCGCCAAGCCCTCGAATCCACCCCGATGCCAGAACTGTGCTGCCAGCGTCGCACATCACAGCAGCCTGCCGCCCTAGGATACATCTGTTTCCGAAAGGCGTCACAACAGGTCGTGAATGATCCCAAAATGGCCGCTATCTGTCGCTTTTCCTGTTGCCGGGTCGGATTTCAGCCACTAGCCCTATCTGTGGGACACCTCTCCCCAACGAGAGGCGCTTATCTGGAAGGATAGCAGTAATGGCTATTGAACAACCGGCAACGCGGCCGGGTAATCCGCGTTTTTCTTCTGGCCCCTGCGCCAAACCCCCCGCATTTGATCTGACCAAACTCGCAGGCGCGCCCTTGGGCCGCAGCCACCGTGCTGCCGTTGGTAAGGACAAGCTGCTCGCCGCGATTGATGGCACGCGCGAAATCCTTGGCGTACCCGCTGACTACAAGATCGGCATTGTGCCCGCTTCGGACACTGGTGCGGTCGAGATGGCGATGTGGAACCTGCTGGGCGCACGCGGCGCGGAGATGCTGGCTTGGGAAAGCTTTGGCGCGGGCTGGGTTACGGATGTTGTCAAACAGCTGAAACTGGACGCGGTTGTGAAGACTGCCGACTACGGCGAGCTGGTCGATCTGGCCTCTGTCGATTTCAACAATGACGTCGTTTTCACCTGGAACGGCACCACCTCCGGCGTACGGGTTCCCAATGGCGACTGGATCCCGGCAGATCGTGCAGGGCTGACCATCTGCGATGCGACCTCTGCCGCCTTCGCGCAGGATCTGCCGTGGGACAAACTGGATGTGACCACCTTCTCCTGGCAGAAAGTTCTGGGCGGTGAGGCCGCACATGGCATGATCATCCTGTCCCCGCGCGCCGTGGAGCGACTGGAGAGCTACACCCCAGCCTGGCCCCTGCCGAAGATCTTCCGTCTGACCAAAGGCGGCAAGCTGATCGACGGTATCTTCAAGGGGGCGACGATCAATACACCGTCCATGCTGGCGGTTGAGGATTACCTGCTGGCGCTGGACTGGGCGCGGTCTGTTGGTGGTCTGGGCGGGTTGAAGGCGCGCGCGGACGCAAATGCCCAGGCGATCTTCAACTTTTGTGCCAACCGCCCCTGGATCGCCAACCTGGCAATGGATGTCGCGACACGGTCAAACACCTCAGTCTGCCTGAAGTTCACCGATCCCCGCATTCAGGACGGCGCTGCCTTTGCCAAGGCAATCGCCAAGCGGTTGGAAGCAGAGAACATCGCTCTGGACATCGGCGCCTATCGCGACGCGCCGGCTGGTTTGCGCATCTGGTGCGGCGGCACGGTTGAGACCTCGGATATCGAGGCCATGCTGCCCTGGCTCGAATGGGCCTTTGAGGTCGAAATCGCAGCACAATCGGCAGCGGCCTGATCAAGACGCCGTCTGCCCGACCAACCACATCGGGCAGGCACCATATACCCTGCCGCCTAGCGCGGCGTCACTCCAGACATTCGGCCCAACCGGCCCCCGCATGAAGGACCTAACCCATGGCTCCCAAAGTTCTCATTTCCGACAAGCTGTCCGAAGCCGCTGTTCAGATTTTCCGTGATCGCGGTATCGACGTTGATTTCCAGCCCGACCTTGGCAAAGACAAGGACAAGCTGGCCGCAATCATCGGCGATTACGACGGGCTTGCGATCCGCTCGGCGACCAAAGTCACGCAGAAAATTCTCGACAACGCCACCAACCTCAAGGTGATCGCCCGCGCCGGCATCGGCACCGATAATATCGACAAGGATGCTGCCTCGCAAAAGGGCGTGATCGTGATGAACACGCCTTTTGGCAATATGATCACCACCGCCGAGCATGCCATCGCCATGATGTTTGCTGTCGCGCGACAGATCCCTGAGGCCTCCACCTCGACCCATGCCGGAAAATGGGAGAAATCCAAATTCATGGGGGTTGAGCTGACCAACAAGACCCTTGGCGTAATTGGGGCTGGAAATATCGGCGGCATCGTCTGTGATCGCGCGCGTGGGTTGAAGATGAAAGTCGTCGCTTACGATCCCTTCCTCAGCCAGGAGAAGGCTGACAAGATCGGCGTGGAGAAGCTCGAGTTAGATGAGCTGCTCGCGCGGGCCGATTTCATCACCCTGCATGTGCCGCTGACCGATCAGACCCGGAATATCCTGTCCAAGGAAAACCTGGAGAAGACCAAGAAAGGCGTGCGGATCATCAACTGTGCCCGTGGCGGGCTGGTAGATGAGGCCGCCCTGGCAGAGTTGCTGACCTCTGGCCATGTCGCCGGCGCGGCCTTTGATGTCTTCTCCGAAGAACCGGCCAAAACCAACCCATTGTTTGGGTTGCCGAACGTGGTCTGCACCCCGCATCTGGGCGCCGCCACCAGCGAGGCGCAGGAGAATGTTGCCCTGCAGGTCGCAGAACAGATGTCCAACTATTTGCTGGATGGCGCTGTCGAGAATGCGCTGAACATGCCCTCTATGACCGCTGAGGAAGCCCGCGTCATGGGCCCATGGGTCGCCCTCTCCGGCCATCTCGGCGGCTTCATCGGGCAGATGACGGATGAACCCATTCAGGCGATCAACATCCTATATGACGGTGTTGCCTCCGAGATGAACCTTGCCGCACTGAACTGCTCGGTTGTCGCAGGCATCATGAAGAAGCTGAACCCGGACGTGAACATGGTCTCCGCCCCGGTGGTGGCCCGCGAACGCGGGATCCAGATTTCCACCACCAATCAGGATAAATCCGGCACTTTCGATGGCTATATCAAGGTTACGGTGGTCACCAGCAAGCGCGAGCGTTCGGTGGCCGGGACGGTGTTCTCCGACGGCAAGCCACGCTTCATCCAGATCAAAGGCATCAACATTGATGCAGAGGTCGGGGCGCATATGCTCTATACCACCAACGAAGATGTTCCGGGTATCATTGGGACACTGGGGCAGATCCTGGGCGATATGGGCGTCAATATCGCCAACTTTACCCTTGGCCGGTCCGAGGCTGGCGGAGAGGCCATCGCGCTTCTCTACGTTGATGAACCGGTGCCCGCAGCTGCCCGCGCCGCTTTGGCAGAAACCGAGTTTTTCAACCAGATCAAGCCCCTGCAGTTCGATGTCAGCTGATGTCTAGCTCAGTTTTGGTTTAAGCAGATGCGTCGCCCGAGTATAAGGGCGGCGCATTTTCCGTTTTACCTCTGTTGATGACGCCCTGAGGAGCCCCTGCCCTATGACCAGATCAACGACCAGCCCAATCTACGCCATTGGTGATATTCACGGCCAGCTGGAGATGTTGGAACAGGCACTGGAACGTATCGAAGCAGACGGCGGTCGTGACGCACCGGTCGTGTTCTTGGGGGATTTTATCGACCGCGGCCCTGATAGTCGCGGTGTCATTGATCTGCTGATCCGTGGACAGGCTGAAGGACGGGGCTGGATCACGCTCCTTGGCAATCACGACCGCATGTTTGCATGGTTCATGGAAGATATCCCGCGCCAAGATCCCCATATGCTGGTTGGCTATCACTGGCTACATGAGCGTATCGGCGGGATCGAAACCCTGGAGAGCTATGGCGTTGCTGTGCCTGAACGCACTCGACTGGAGGAGGTCCATGCCGCAGCAAGAGCCGCCGTACCCGATCGCCACATCACCTTCCTTCAGGCGTTGAAAGCAATGCACCAGACCGATGATCTCGCCTTTGTCCACGCAGGGATCAAGCCTGGCGTTCCTTTGGACAAGCAAGCCGAAAACGATCTGGTGTGGATCCGCCAGCCCTTCCATAAACATACCGAGCAGCATCCAAAACTAATCATCCACGGCCATACACCGGTCGATACACCCACGCATTACGGCAATCGTATCAACCTCGACACAGGGGCGGGCTACGGCAAACCGCTCACCACAGCTGTCTTTGAAGGCACGTCAGCCTGGTCGCTCAGTGACACTGGCCGACAAAGCCTCACCCCATAGCCGTCAGTAAAAGAGCAAGAATCGCTACCAAATTACTGCCTGATATTTGTCTTGCAGGTGGTATCCTTGCCATTCAACCAACGCCCGCGAAACTGTGCCGACAACCCACCTCTTCGCACAATGTCCTTGCTGTACACGCCCGCAATATCACCGGTGGCAACGTCGGAATCTCCGAAGAAATTGCAGAGGTTCAAGCGAGGTTTGGCTATCTAACGATTAGTCAACGCGCGAAGCATAGGAGAAAAATGCTAGGTATCGGCCTTGTTAGACGTATCGATATTGGTGTGTGATCCCTGAGCTAGGCAGGGTGCCGTCGGCATATGATCCGCTGCAAAGGGCTACCGCCAAATGACAATTGCTTAGCCCCAATGTATAAGCGACTGCGCCTAATCTCAGAGAAAAGACTGACAGAAGTTGTTGCGCGCTGACTTTTGAGAGAACAGAGGTCGAAATTCTCGATGAGAGGGCAAATGGCCTCCCCCCCATGTATCAGACATCCAGATCGTATCAAAAATCCAAGTCGGCGTAATGCGCAGGTGGGCTGAAGCCTGGGATCTGGTCGGCGAGGATTGAGCGGAAAGCCGGGCGCGACTTGATCTTGGCGTACCAATCCTTGACCACAGCGGAGCGGTTCCAATCGACGTCCGAAATATAATCCAGCGACGACAGATGTGCAGCGGCCGCGAAGTCTGCCAAAGTCATCTGATCTCCGGCCAGCCAGCGGCGGTGATCGAGCAACCACGCCAGATAATCCAGATGGTATTTGATTGCACGGGCGCCCGCTTTGACGTTGCCGCTGTCAGGATAGCCCTGTCCTGTCACCTTTTTGTTGACCCGCTCATAGAGCAGTTTGGAGGTGACCTCATGGTGGAATTTATCGTCGAACCAACTGACCAGACGACGCACCTCATAACGGCCTTCGGGATCGCTGGGCATCAGGGACGGGTCCGGGCGGGTCTCTTCCAGATATTCGCAGATTGCCGCGCTTTCGGCCATCAGCTTACCATCGAGACGGATGACCGGCACTTTGGCGGCAGGGTTGCGGCGCAGGAAATCCGCCTCTTGTTCCCAGTAACGCTCCTCGACCAGCTCAACCTCGATCCGCTTTTCGGCCAGCGACAGGCGCACTTTGCGGCAAAAGGGGGAGAGGGGCACATGATAGAGGCGGGCCATGGGACAGCGGATCTCCTGTTGCGGGTGGCTGGGGTCAGACAGCAATGCCCAAAAGCGGCAGAAGTTTCAATCCTCGAAACAGGCGGCGCGGCCATCTGCGCGAATGGTGGCCGCACCATCCATGATCTGCGCAGCGCGTTTGCGCATGAACGCTGTGGGTTTTGCTGCCGAGCGCTCCTTCGGGTTGGGCAAAACGGTGGCCAGAAGGGCGGCCTGCCTGCGGCTCAGTTCATCCGGACCAACACCGAAATAATGCCGCGCCGCAGCCTCGGCGCCAAACACCCCCTCGCCCATTTCCGCGACATTCAGATAAACCTCAAGGATACGCCGCTTGGTCCAGACCGCCTCAACCATCGGGGTCATCAGCGTTTCCAGCGCCTTGCGGAACCAACTGCGGCCCTGCCAGAGAAAGACATTCTTTACCACCTGCTGGGAAATGGTCGACCCACCGCGCTGGCCGCCCTCGGCAATCGCGGCGCGGATAGCCTGCGCATCCAAGCCCCAATGTTGGCAGAAACGGGCATCCTCTGCCGCGACAACCGACCGCCCCAGCGCCGGTGCGATATGTTCGATCGGCACCCACTCACGATCAATGTCCCCAAGGCGGCGATATTCGGACCAGATTGTATGGGTGGTTGGCGGGTTGATTACCGAAAACAAAAGGATCGGCAGCAGCGTCACAACCAGAAAACCCAAGGCAGCCCGCCCCAACCAGCGCCGCAACAGGCGACGGGGAGAGAGCTTTGCGCGGACCTTGCCCTTGGCAGTTGCCTTGCTGCGGGGTTTGCCCTTGGTCGAGGATTTTCTTGCCCCGGATGATTTTGCTGCCTTCGCCATAAGGTCTCTATACGGCAGAGATCAGGCTTGCTCCAACCGGGAAATCCTTTCGCCCGCAAGAGATTGCCCAGCAACAGCCTCCAGATGTGAAAAGGCCCCGGCCGCAGCAGCGGTCGGAGCCCATCCAAGGCACATGCAGAGGAGGTGGCGGGGCCTATTCCGCCGGAACGGCTGTCGCCTCAAGCGTCAGAGGCTGCGGCAGTTTGTTCAGCATTTCCTTCGGGCAGATTTGCAGGAAATTGCTCTTCTCATTGTCCCAATGCTGCAGGATTTCAGCGGCCTTGCGGCTGCCGGTCTCCTCCAGATGGCGTTCGACCAGACCTTTCAGCTGATTTTCCCAATGGGCGACAGTCACCGGACAGGTCACCAGCGACTCCATGTTCATCAGCGTCTCGGACTTGCCCTCTGGATCATAGATATAGGCCATACCGCCGGTCATACCCGCGCCGAAGTTGGCACCGATAGAACCAAGGATCACCGCGATACCGCCGGTCATGTATTCACAGCCACAGGCGCCACAGCCCTCAACCACCACGCTCGCACCGGAATTACGGACGGCAAAGCGTTCACCGGCACGGCCCGCAGCAAACAGATAGCCATCCGTCGCACCATAAAGCACGGTATTGCCGACAATGGTGTTTTCACTCGCATTGAGCGGCGACGCCATCGGCGGGCGCACGACGATGGTACCGCCGGACAGACCCTTACCAACATAGTCATTGGCATCACCTGACACTTCCAGCTTCAGACCCGGTGCGGCAAAGGCACCGAGCGACTGACCAGCGGAGCCCTGCAACTTCACCGTCAGGTGATCGGACTGGAGCGTATTGCGCATCCCGAAGTTGCGAACAATGTGGCTGGAAGTGCGGGTACCAACGGTCCGATGCGTGTTCTGCACCGCATAGGACAGCTGCATCTTCTCACCATCCTGAAGGAAACGCGCGGCATCGCGCACAATTTCCTTGTCCAGCGTATCGGGCACCGCATTGCGGTCCTTGTCACGGTTGTAGACGATATTGGCAGAGCCATCGACGGTGATCAGCAGCGGGTTCAGGTCCAGATCATCCAGGTGCGCAGAGCCACGGGACACCTGGGCCAGAAGATCCGCCCGACCGATCACCTCGTCCAGAGAACGGGCACCGATGGAGGCAAGGATCTCGCGGACTTCCTGTGCATAGAAAGTGATGAGGTTCACAACCTTATCGGCATTGCCGGTGAACTTACCGCGCAGGGCTTCATCCTGGGTACAGACGCCCACCGGGCAAGTGTTGGACTGGCACTGGCGGACCATGATGCAGCCCATGGCGATCAGCGCTGCGGTGCCGATGCCGTATTCCTCAGCGCCCATCATCGCGGCCATCACGATATCGCGGCCCGTGCGCAGACCACCATCGGTGCGCAGGGTGACACGGTCACGCAGGTTGTTCATCGCCAGAACCTGATGCGCCTCCGTGAGGCCCATCTCCCACGGCAGACCGGCATATTTGATGGAGGTCGCAGGCGAGGCGCCAGTGCCGCCGTTGTGACCTGAAATCAGGATGATGTCGGCCTTTGCCTTGGCAACACCGGCGGCAATCGTGCCAACACCCGAAGACGCCACCAGTTTCACCGTCACCTTACAGCGCGGGTTGATCTGCTTCAGGTCATAGATCAGCTGCGCCAGATCCTCGATCGAGTAGATATCGTGGTGCGGCGGCGGCGAGATCAGCGTCACACCTTTGGTGGAGTGGCGCAGGCGGGCAATGAGGTCGGTGACCTTCATCCCCGGCAGCTGGCCGCCCTCACCGGGCTTGGCGCCCTGGGCCACCTTGATCTCCAGCTCTTCACACTGGTTCAGATATTCCGCAGTCACACCAAAGCGACCCGACGCCACCTGCTTGATCTTGGCAGAGGGGTTGTCGCCGTTCGGCTCCGGCACGAAATGCGCCGGATCTTCACCACCCTCGCCCGAGTCGGACTTGGCACCGATCCGGTTCATCGCCACGTTCAGGGTCTTGTGCGCCTCAGGCGACAGCGCGCCGAGGGACATGCCCGGTGTTACGAACCGCTTGCGGATCGAAGTGATTGATTCAACTTCCTCAATCGGAACGGCCTCACCCATGGGTTTGATCTGCAGCAGATCGCGCAGATGGATCGGTGGGTTCGACTGCATCTTGGCCGAATACTGCTTCCACAGCTCAAACGAGGCGCGGTTGCAGGCCATCTGCATCATATGCATGGAGGTCGCTTCCCACGCATGGGTCTCACCGGATTTGCGGGCCTTGTAGAAGCCGCCGATGGGCAGAACATCCTGACCGCTCTGCCAGGCGGTGGCGTGGATCTCTTCCAGCTTGGTCTGGATGCCGGTTACGCCAATGCCCGAAATCCGGCTGGTCATGCCAGGGAAGAATTCGGCGCACATGGCGCGGCTGAGGCCCACCGCCTCAAAGTTCAGGCCGCCGCGATAGGAGGAAATCACCGAGATCCCCATCTTCGCCATGATCTTCAGAAGGCCCTGGTCGATGGCCTCGCGGTAGCGCGCGACGTTCTCGGTCAGGCTGCCGTCCAGCAGGCCACGCTCAATGCGATCGGCCAGCGAATCCTCGGCCAGATAGGCGTTGACCACAGTGGCGCCGCAGCCGATCAGCACCGCAAAGTAATGCGGGTCGATGCATTCCGCAGAGCGCACATTGAGCGAGCAGAAGGTGCGCAGCCCCTTGCGGGTCAGATGCGAATGCACGGCAGAGGTTGCCAAGATCATCGGCATCGCCACCCGGCCCTCACCCGAATGCTGATCGGTCAGAACAATATGGCCGGCACCGGAGCTGACAGCCTCTTCCGCCTCGGCGCGGATCCGGGCAAGGGCCGCGTTGAGCGATCCCTGACCAGGCGCAAAGCTACAGTCGATTTCAGCCAGCGGCGCGTTCAGGTTCTGGACCAGCTCATCCCACTGGGAATTGCCGACAAAGGGACTTTCCAGCACGATGATTTCGGTCTGGGAACTGTCCTCATCCAGCACGTTCTTGAGGTTACCAAAGCGGGTTTTCAGCGACATCACGCGATATTCGCGCAAGGAGTCGATGGGCGGATTGGTCACCTGAGAGAAGTTCTGACGGAAAAAATGGCTCAGCGGGCGGTACATTTTCGACAGCACCGCAGAAGGCGTATCATCGCCCATGGAGGCCAGCGTTTCCTTGCCATCCTCAGCCATCGGCGCGAGGATCTGCTCCAGCTCTTCGACGGTGTAGCCCGCGGCAATTTGGCGACGACGCAGCGCATCACCGGTGAACAGCGGCTTTTCGGTAGCGGTGGCCAGCGTGCTGTCCAGATCGTTGATCTTCTTCACCCAGTCACCAAATGGGAGCGCGGCGGCCAGTTTGTTCTTGATCGCGGTGTCGTGGAACAACTTGCCCTTTTTCATGTCGACAGCCAGCATCTGGCCGGGGCCAAGCGCACCTTTCTCGACCACGGTGGCCTCGTCAATCGGCACCATGCCTGCCTCGGACCCGGCAATCACCAGCCCGTCCCCGGTCACGACATAGCGCATCGGGCGCAGGCCATTGCGGTCCAGACCAGCACAGACCCAGCGACCATCGGTCATCGCCAGCGCGGCGGGGCCATCCCAAGGTTCCATAACGGAATTGCAGTAGGAATACATGTCACGCCAGGCCTGCGGCAGCTCAACCGCCTGTTTCGACCAGCTTTCAGGCACCATCATGGTCTTCGCCATCGGCGCAGAGCGCCCGGCCCGCACCAGAACCTCAAACACTGAGTCCAGCGCCGCCGAATCCGACGAACCACTGGCCACGATCGGTTTGATGTCCTCGGCGTAGTCCCCAAAGGTCGATGAGGCCATGCGGATCTCATGGCTCTTCATCCAGTTCATGTTGCCCTTCAGCGTGTTGATCTCGCCGTTGTGGGCCAGCATGCGGAACGGCTGCGCCAGCCACCACTGCGGGAAGGTATTGGTCGAATAACGCTGGTGATAGATCGCAAAGGCGCTCTCAAACCGCTCATCCATCAGGTCGGGGTAGAAAACGGCAACCTGTTCAGCCAGCATCATGCCCTTGTAGATGATCGACCGGCAGGACAGTGAGGCCACATAGAGCTGCCCGACCTGCGCGGCGGCGGCGGCTTTCTCAATCCGGCGGCGGATCACGTAAAGCTCGCGTTCAAAGGTTTCCTCGTCCACACCTTTGGAATTGGAGATCAGGATCTGCTCAATTTCCGGGCGGGTTGCGTTGGCTTTTTCGCCGAGACAAGTCACATCCACCGGCACATGACGCCAGCCATAGATGTAATAGCCCATCCGCAGAACTTCGCTTTCGACGATGGTCCGGCAGCGTTCCTGCGCTCCAAAATCGGTGCGCGGCAGGAAGACCTGGCCCACTGCCATCAGCTGATCTTCGCGCGGCTCATGACCGGTGCGGCGCACCTGATCATAGAAGAACGGTGCTGGGATCTGCACGTGAATGCCGGCACCATCACCGGTCATGCCGTCCGCATCCACCGCGCCACGGTGCCAGATCGCTTTCAGCGCATCGATGCCAGCCTCAACCACCTTGCGGCTGCGCTTGCCGTTGACCGAAACAACCAGGCCAACACCACAGGAAGAATGCTCTTCCTCCTCGGCATAGAGACCGTTTTCGGCCATCCACTGACGCTTTGCCTCTTCGGCGCGAACCCATTCTGCATCATATTTTGTCATGTCTTGCTCCCGTTCCGGTGGGCGGCCCCAAGGGGGCGGCACCTGCCCGGTAGAATATCTGTCTTACTCGGCGGCCATGCTGCTGGCGGCGGTGTTGAAACGGTTCAGGATCGCCTCGGCGCAGTCGCGCCCATCCTTGATGGCCCAGACGACCAAGGAGGCACCACGAACGATATCACCGACCGCATAAACGCCATCCAGCTCGGTCGCGCCGGACTGGAACGCCGCCTTGACGGTGCCCCAACGGGTCACTGGCAATTCCGGCTGATCCCAGAGCGTCGGCAGAGCTTCCGGTTCAAACCCGAGCGCCTTGATCACCAGATCCGCGGGTTCGATATAGTCGGCACCTTCGATCACCTCGGGGGCCTGACGGCCAGAGGCATCGGGCTGACCCAGGCGCATTTTCTGCACCATCACACCTGCGACCTTGCCGCCGTCATCGGTGAAACCTTTGGGCGCCGATAGCCATTCAAACACCACGCCTTCTTCCTCGGCGTTCTGGGTTTCGCGCTGCGAACCCGGCATATTGGCGCGGTCACGGCGATAGAGACATTTCACCGAGGTTGCGCCCTGGCGGATAGAGGTTCGCACGCAGTCCATCGCGGTGTCACCACCGCCAATGACGACAACGCGTTTGCCTTCGGCATTCAGTGTGCCGTTGTCGAACTCTTCGATGCTGTCGCCGAAGTTCGACGCCTTGTTGGACACGGTCAGGAAGTCGATCGCCTTCACGATGCCAGTGGCACCGGAACCGGGCATTTCCAGATCGCGGGATTTGTAGACGCCGGTGGCGATGATCACCGCATCATGTTTGGCGCGGATATCATCAAAGGAAATATCCTGACCGACATTGCAGTTCATCACAAACTCAACACCGCCATCCGCCAGCAGCTGATTGCGGCGCATCACCACGTCTTTCTCCAGCTTGAAGCCGGGGATGCCGTAGGTCAGCAGACCACCGGCGCGGTCATACCGATCATAGATGGTGACCTTCACGCCAGCGCGACGCAGCATGTCCGCCGCGGCCAGACCGCCCGGGCCTGCGCCAATGATACCAACAGATTCGCCACGCTCATGCGCCGGTTGGATTGGCTGCACCCAGCCCTGATCCCAGGCTGTATCGGTGATATATTTCTCAACCGCACCGATGGTGACCGTGCCATGACCCGACTGCTCGATCACACAGTTGCCTTCACAGAGGCGATCCTGCGGGCAGATCCGACCACAGATCTCAGGGAAGGTATTGGTGGCCTGGCTGGTCTCATAGGCTTCGTGCAGGCGACCCGTGGCGGTCAGGCGCAGCCAATCCGGGATATTGTTGTGCAACGGGCAATGCGACTGGCAATAAGGCACACCACATTGGCTACAGCGGCTTGCCTGTTCTTCAGCCTTTGCGGCCGCGAATTCGGCATAGATTTCGTCGAAATCTTCCCTGCGGTCTTCTGCGGCCCGTTTGCTGGGCATGTCGCGGTCGATCTGCACGAATTTGAGCATCGGTTGCTTGGCCACGGGGCGGACTCCATGTTGGGCTGGCTACGATAATTGAGTGATCGGAGCGGAGCGAATTAAAAGTCAACTATACTGACCTAATCTGGCAGCAGTTATGTTCTGATACTCTCTTGAGCGGAAATGTACAGTAATTTTAGGTCCGCTTCGGACCAATTTGCCTCAGCGGTCAATAAAATCAACGGATTTACACGCCCGCTGTTCTTTGCCATCCCTGCGGGATCCCCAATCGGACGAGCATAATGCCCCTCTTTCAGCTGATCCTTATCGCCCTGATTCAGGGCATCACCGAATTCCTGCCGGTGTCTTCCTCCGGCCATCTGATCCTGCTTCCCGGACTGACAGGGCTGGACGATCAGGGGCAGGTGATCGACGTCGCCGTCCATCTGGGCACGCTGGCGGCGGTGGTGCTGTTTTTCTGGCAGGATGTGCGTGCGGGGCTGATTGGCCTGCCGCGCGCCCTGACCGGACGGATGGACACACCCGGCGCCCGGCTGGCCATGGGGTTGATCGTTGCGACCATTCCAACCGTTTTGTTCGGCGCGTTTCTGCATTTCAGCGGACTGAGTGACGCCCTGCGCTCGATGAAGGTGATTGGTTGGACAATGCTTGGCTTTGGCCTCGTCCTCTATGTGGCGGATCGCTACGGGCCAACACATAAGCAAAGCAGCGACTGGAACCTGCGCGACGCGCTGATAATGGGGCTGTGGCAGATGCTGGCCCTGATCCCCGGCACCTCAAGATCTGGTATCACCATCACTGGTGCCCGCAAGCTGGGGTACACCCGGATGGATGCGGCGCGCCTCTCTATGTTGATGTCGATCCCGACAATCATCGCGTCTGGCGTATTGCTGGGCGCTGAAGTGGCCATAGATGCAAACGCTGCGGTGATGCGAGATGCGGCCATAGCGGCGCTACTGTCGATGATTGCCGCGCTTGCGGCCCTGACCCTGATGATGCGGCTGCTGCGCTCGGTCAGCTTCACACCCTATGTCATCTATCGCGTAATTTTGGGTACTGTATTGCTGACCATCGCTTACCAGAGCTGATCAGCTTGCGCCAAACGACGCCCAACAAAAAGGCGCGGACCAGTGCCGCGCCCTTGCTATTTTGAACCGGACTGAGAGATCAAAGATCGTTGCGCAGGTTGCGCGCTGAGTCCATCAGCTCGTTATATTGACCGGAGGGGCGGAACTTCCACAGGTAATCCGGCAAAACCGACGCCAGAGAAACCGGGTGGATCCCCAGCTCATCAAAACCTTTAGCGTCCTCAGAGACCACATTATCAGCCTCAAGGTTTTTCAGCTGGTCGCGGGTCAGCATCTTGTTCTCGATCAGCTGGAAGCTCACGAACTGCATCACGTCAAAACCAAGCGCCACCAGCTTTGCGATCGGACCGGGCAGCGACAGCACCAGGCGACGACGATCGATCACCTCAAGCATCTGCTGCATCAGCGCGCCAAAGCTTTTCACCTCAGGACCGCCCAACTCATAGACGCCCGGTTCCGCCTGACCAAGCACCGCAGCAACGGCAGCCTTGGCGACATCGTCGACATAAACCGGCTGGAACTTAGTATCGGCATGGGCGATCGGCAGCACCGGCGACAAACGTGTCATCGCAGCAAACCGATTGAAGAACTGATCTTCAGCACCAAAAATGATCGACGGGCGCAGAATCACCGCCTCTGGCATATGCTTCAGCACAGCCGCTTCGCCTGCGGCCTTCGACTGGGCATATGCGCTGTCGCTATCCTGCTCCGCACCAATGGCAGACACATGCACCATGGCGCTGACGCCCTGACCGGCAGCGATTCGCGCGATACGCTCAGCGCCGTCCGCCTGAACGGCATCAAATGTGTTCTTGCCCAGCTCATTCAGGATGCCAACGCAGTTCACCACCGCATCCGCCCCCTGCATCACCGCGGCAACCGAGGCATCATCGCGGATATTGCACAAAACAGGCTCCACCTGGCCGGGTACGCCATAGGGTTTGACATACATCGCCTCATTCGGGCGGCGTACGGCGACGCGCACACGCCAGCCTTCCTTGGCCATGCGGCGCGCGATGTAACGGCCGACAAAACCGGACCCACCATAGATCGTGACCAGTTTGGACATCTTTTGGCTCCTACATTAGCTGTTGATCCGATTTACCGCCCTGCGCCCTTTGGAACAAGGCGCAAATCGACCCACAACGATACAACTCTCTCTGCGCCTTATCCCACAGGGCCATTAACGGCTGATTTAGCTCCGTGAGCTATGTTGGGGTCCAATCCTGAATACCAATTCGTCGACTACCCGCGACAGATCGGAGGCCCGGCATCATGGTGTCAGAGGACGACAGAAGCCTGATTCACAGAAGTGTTGAAAGCGAACGTATGGAGCTGGATCACTTTGTGCGCCTGTTCTACGCGAAATTTTTTGAAATCTGCCCGGACGTGCGCGCGGTGTTCCCCGACGATATGGCGGGTCAGCACGAAAAATTGCTAACGTCGCTCACCCATATTATCGAAGCCTTGGACCATCCGGAAAAACTGTCGGCGATCCTGAAACATTAGGGAGAGCGCCATCGTGCGATCCAGATCACCGATGCACATTTTGATGGGTTCATTCACAGCTTCACCAGTGCGTTGGCAGACATCCTCGGCCCGGAATGGAGCGACGACACACATAGCGCCTGGCGCAGCTTTCTGACTGATATCGCGCTCAACATGAACTTTCTCAGAACCGCGTGACGGCCAGCGCCAGTTCGACGAACAACATACGCAGTCGCGGACAGCTGCCGCTCGCCCTGGGCGATGTGACGAGCCCCAGAAACCATGAATTTTCCGTTTGACGCCCCCGCTGCTTCTGCTTATACGCCCCTCACGACACCTGCCCAGGTGGCGGAATTGGTAGACGCGCTAGCTTCAGGTGCTAGTGTCCGTATGGACGTGGAGGTTCGAGTCCTCTCCTGGGCACCATATCCCCCAATATTCAAGAAATCTATGATGCCGCTCTCATGGAGCGCTGAGTCGGTTCACGCCCGTGATACGTCGCCCAAGATTTCCCCGCTATTCCCGCTGATCAAGCATCGAATTCCCAGATCCGCTGCGCGGTGAATTTTCCGTTTGACGCCTCTGCCGCTTCTGCTTATACGCCCCTCACGACACCTGCCCAGGTGGCGGAATTGGTAGACGCGCTAGCTTCAGGTGCTAGTGTCCGTATGGACGTGGAGGTTCGAGTCCTCTCCTGGGCACCATATCCCCGACAGCATCATTTGCACGAACAGCATCCCATGGTGCTGGGTATTGTGTATCTGCCTGTCCATGGCCCACCCTGCTCCGCCTTGACCTGACATGAGGTTCAGCCTGAGTGCAGACGCGTCGATGGATCCTACGCCCTGCAAGAGTTGAGTTTGCCCGCCGAAACCCCTATCTCGGTGCCAAACACGCCGCATCGGCAAGACAAAGGATCCTGTCACTTGGCCAATCACCTCTATCAAAACGACCTGCCCGACGGGCTCGATCTGGGGCCGGTGGTCGCGATCGACTGCGAGACGATGGGCCTCAACCCGCATCGGGATCGGCTCTGTGTTGTCCAGCTGTCGGGCGATGACGGCAATGCCCATATGGTGCAGATCGCCAAAGGTCAGACCGCAGCGCCGAATCTTTGCGCGATGCTGGAGGACCCCAAGGTTCTGAAATTGTTTCATTTTGGCCGGTTCGATATTGCCGCGATGTATCATGCCTTTGGCGCATTGGCTGCCCCGGTCTATTGTACCAAGATCGCCAGCCGCCTGGTACGCACCTATACGGATCGCCATGGGCTGAGAAACCTGACGCAGGAGCTGATCGGCGTGGATATCTCCAAACAACAGCAGATGACCGACTGGGGTGCCGCGCAGCTGAGCGACGCACAGCTTGATTATGCCGCCTCCGACGTGCTGCACCTACACCGTTTGCGTGCCGCTCTGGACAAGCGTCTGGATCGCGAAGGCCGCAGTGAAATGGCTCAGGCCTGCTTCGATTTCCTGCCAATGCGCGCCAAGTTGGACCTCGCAGGTTGGCCCGACACAGACATCTTTGCACACTCATGAGCAGCGCAGAGACATTCCTCGCCACCGCGCGACAGGTGATCACCGACGAATCCCGCGCGCTTGATGCGCTGGCAGACGGGCTGGATGCACGCTTTGCAGAAGCGGTTGATCTGGTCTTGCAGGCCGAAGGCCGCGTTATCGTCAGCGGGATCGGCAAATCCGGCCATATCGGGCACAAGATCGCCGCCACCCTCGCATCAACCGGGACACCCGCCTATTTCGTACACCCGGCAGAAGCCAGCCATGGTGATCTTGGCATGTTGTCCAAGGGAGATGTGGTTCTGGCGATCTCAAATTCGGGCGAAGCGCCTGAGCTGGCCAACCTTCTGTCGTTCACCCGTCGCTTCGGTATCCCGCTGATCGGGCTGTCCAGCCGTATGGACAGCACCCTGATGAAAGAGGCGGATGTGCATCTGCAAATTCCCGCCTTGGGGGAGGCCTGCGGCTTTGGCATGGTGCCCTCGATTTCAACAACGCTAACGCTGGCGATGGGAGACGCGTTGGCCATCGCCCTGATGCAGCATCGCGATTTCCGCCCTGAGAACTTCCGCGCCTTTCATCCCGGTGGCAAATTGGGCGCGCGGCTGTCAAAGGTTGACGATCTCATGCACGACGGGGCGGCGCTGCCGCTGGTCGGTGCCGACACCCCGATGTCCGATGCGCTGATCGAAATCAGCCAGAAGGGATTTGGCGTCGCAGGCGTCATGGGTGCCGATGGCACCCTGCAGGGCATTATTACCGACGGTGACCTTCGGCGACATATGGATGGGTTGCTGGACAAAACAGCGGCTGATGTGATGACCAGCGATCCGACAACGATTGCCCCCGGTTCACTGGCCGAAGAAGCCGTCGCGATCATGAATGACCGTAAGATTACCTGCCTGTTTGTCGTCGATCCGGAGGGTAACACCGCGCAGGCGGTGGGGCTGCTGCATATCCACGACTGCCTGCGCGTCGGGCTGGGCTAACGGAGACCAGGGGACGATGGACGGCTATTCCCGCCTTGTGGCCTACCTGAAGGTCCTGCTGCCGCTGATGGCTTTGGCGTTGATGTCGACCATGTTTCTGATTTCTCGCGGCGTGAACACTGATGCGGTGATCCCTTTTGCGGAGCAGGATCTGGAAGACCGCACCCGTGGTCAGCAGATCACCGCGCCATTTTTCTCAGGAACCACGGCGCAGGGTGATGAAATCATGGTAACCGCTGCCCTCGCCCGCCCAGGCGGCGCAGATGCGCCGGCGACGGCTGTGAACCTTGAGGCAGAGATCAAGATGACCGGCGGTGGCCGTTTCCTGCTAAGTTCCGACACCGGCGCCTTGCGTCCGGATAAGGATATGGCAAACTTTCACGGTAATGTTGAAATCCTGTCCAGCGATGGTTTGCGTGTCACCACTCAGGAATTGAATGCAGCGCTCGATGGTGTGCGCGCGGACAGCCCCGGCCCGGTTCAGGCCAGCGGTGCCATGGGGGATCTGACCGCCGGCGCCATGCAGATCGATACAAAAACCGATAGCGGGGCGGTACATATGGTTTTCAACAAAGGGGTCAAGCTGCTATACGACCCGCAACAATCGGAAAGATAACCTGTGTTGTATCTGCGTGTTTTGATGTTCTGCCTGCCGGTCACCCTGTTTTCCACAGGGCTTTCGGCGCAATCTGCGTCCATTGCATTTGGCGCGATCAAGGCAGACCCCTCCCAACCGGTTGAGGTCACCGCAGAAACACTGGATGTAAATCAGGCTGATGGCTCGGCGCGGTTCATCGGTGATGTGGTGATTATTCAGGGTGTAATGCGCCTGTCGGCCAATGATGTGCTGGTGATTTACAAGCAGGACGAAACCGGAAAGACCGGCGTCGAGCGGCTGGAAGCCACCGGAGATGTGATCCTGGTCAATGGCCCCGACGCTGCTGAGGCCGACAAGGCCGAATATACCATCGATTCCGGCACTGTGGTGATGACGGGCAATGTCCTGCTGAGCCAGTCAACGGGTACGTTGACCTCCAACCGTCTTGTGGTGGATCTGACCACTGGCACCGCAAGCCTGTCCGGCCGCGTCAAGACCATCCTCAACGGCGGCAGCGACTGATGGCAAAACCGGAACTGACAGTCACCAACGGCAGCTCGGGCCTGCGCATCGAGAAGCTGCGCAAATCCTACAGCAAAAAGGTGGTGATCCGCGACGTCTCCATGTCGCTGGACCGGGGCGAAGTCGTGGCTCTGCTCGGCCCCAATGGCTCGGGTAAGACCACCAGCTTCTACGCCATTGCCGGGCTGGTGTTCCCGGAGGCAGGCTCTGTCACGATTGACGGGCAGAATGCCACCACCCTGCCGATGTATCGGCGCGCCCGCATGGGGATCGGTTACCTGCCGCAGGAGATGTCGATTTTTCGTGGTCTCTCGGTGGAGGACAATATCTCCTCCGTGCTGGATATCGCGGTGAAGCACGCTCACAAACGGCGCGAACGGCTTGAGGAATTGTTGTCAGATTTCTCGATTGAGCATCTGCGCCGCGCGCCGGCCCTGGCCCTGTCCGGTGGCGAGCGACGCCGCGTTGAAATCGCCCGCTGCCTGGCGGCAGACCCAAAGTATCTGCTGCTGGATGAGCCCTTCGCCGGGGTGGATCCGATCTCTGTCGGCGACATTCGCCATCTGGTCGGAGATCTGAAAAAACGCGGTATCGGTGTACTGATCACTGACCACAATGTGCGCGAAACACTAGAGATTGTGGACAGGGCGTATATCCTGCATGACGGAAAG
The DNA here is from genome assembly GCF_000826845.1 of Phaeobacter sp. S60. NCBI lineage: Bacteria > Pseudomonadati > Pseudomonadota > Alphaproteobacteria > Rhodobacterales > Roseobacteraceae > Phaeobacter > Phaeobacter sp. S60. The sequence goes on along the minus strand of NZ_JSWJ01000004.1, from coordinate 366,181 downwards.
GTGCTGATGTCCGGCACCCCGGCCGAGGTGGTCGACAATGAGAATGTCCGCCGCGTCTATCTCGGCGATAATTTCCGAATTTCCTGATCGCACCAGCCGCAATCCCGGATGGGTCGCCTCTGCATCCTATCGCCGTTCTTGCTGAGTGCCATTCATCAACTATCTGACAACAGGTGGAAACCCGCTGCCTCCTCATATTTGGGTAACCGATTGACGCCGATTTGCATTGACTCTCCCGCCTCGTTGGCATCGAATTGAGACATGGCAAACCCGCAGTCCGATGCTGTCCTCGCTCCAGCCTTGTTACCAAGGCCCAGACGAATGCAATCGACTGTCTTGCCTAAATCCCACTTTCAAAACTGAAGCGAGAGCAGCCAGGCTTGGCCTGGACTGGGTTTTGAAGGTCTATTTGTGAAGGAGATCACATGCGTTACCAAATCAGCGGAAAACAGATCGACATTGGCGAAGCGTTGCAGTCCCATGTGCAATCGGAGCTTGGAGCGGCGGTCGCGAAATATGCTGAACGTCCGACTGACGCCAATGTCGTCTTTTCGCGGTCTGCGCATGAATATGTTTGTGAAACGACCGTGCATCTGTCCACTGGTCTGACCGCACAAGCAAAAGCGCATGCCACTGAAATTTATGCCGCATTTGAGGCCTGCTGTGAAAAAATGGAAAAACAGCTGCGCCGTTACAAGCGCCGTTTGAAGGACCATCACCGCGACCGGAGCGAGCCGGTTGAACTCTCCGGCGCTAGCTCTTATATCCTCGCCTCTGAAGACGCCGGCACCGAGTCTGAACCAGAATCATTGCAGCCAATCATCGTCGCCGAGATGGAAACGCAAATTCCATCCCTCTCGGTTGGTGAGGCCGTGATGCAAATGGAACTGGCAGGCGCCCCGGTTCTGGTGTTTCGCAAGGAAGGCAAAGACGGCCTGAATGTCGTCTATCGTCGGGAAGACGGGAATATCGGGTGGATCGATCCGTAACCTGTCACGGCGTCTTACGTGAGTTGAGCGGAGCAATCGAAGTATGCAGATTTCTAACATCCTGAAGCCAGAGGCCGTTCGTGTCTTTGGTGCTGCATCCAGCAAAAAGCGTCTGTTTCAAGAGATTGCAGATGTTGCTCAACTCGCCTACGGGCTGCCCGCGCAACCAACGGTCGAGGCTTTGCTGGATCGCGAAAGCCTTGGCCCCACCGGGGTCGGACACGGCGTTGCCCTGCCCCACGCACGTCTGGATGGACTGGACAAGGTGGTTGGCGTGTTTCTGGTGCTGGACACTCCGCTGGAGTTTGGCGCTGTAGACCGCCAGCCAATCGACATCGCATTCGCGCTGTTTGCACCTGAAGATGCCGGTGTTGAGCATCTGAAGGCCCTGGCACTGGTGTCGCGCACCCTGCGCGAGCAGAGTTTCTGCACGAAACTGCGGGCAAATCCGGATCCGGCAACACTCCACACCATCCTGACCGAAGATCAGTCCGTTCAGGCAGCCTGATCCGATCTGGTCATCTGGTGGTCATGCACCCCAGTCTCCAAATCCAAACAACAAATAATCGCGCTGATACACCGACGCGATCTGTGCCTCCAGCTCGGCATCATAAATATCTGCCAGACTGTAGGGATGATCCATCTCCGGCGCAGCAGGCAAAACACTCTCTGACCCTCCAAGCCAACGGGCCAAATCCGGCAGCGTGAGCGCCAAATCTGCCTCCCGCAGGATCAGGTCAGGCGACTGGATCGTTGCGAACCCGGCAATCGTTTGTGCCTGCGTCGCCCAAGACGCATCGGTGCGAAACCCGGTCTGGCCCGCAAGATTGGCGCCAATCACCTCAATAAACTTCGCAAAGGCCGCACAGTGCTGGTCCCGCGTGTATGACCCATCTGCGGCATCTTTCGGCAAAGGCACCTTGAACTGATTGCGCATCAGATTGCGAATCTGGCGCAGCGATCCCAGCCCGGTGTCCAGAATACGGGTGCAGAAAACATGATGCAGGCGGGCCACGGGATGGCGCAGCACGGTCAGGCTGCGAAATCCGGGATGGCCCCGTTTCCACTGGCGCAGCTGTTTCTGGTTCATCCCCGAGATCAGCGCCTCTCCGCCATCGGGTTCCTGCCCGGCCATCCAGCCGCAGACAATATCAGTTGGTCCGCCACTGACCGGCAGAAACAGCAACGGCAGCTGTTGCCCGGCAACATATTGAGGGACCGCCGGCCCGCGCCGCGGTTCGAAATTCGGGGTACGCGACAGGTTGAACCGATCCAACTCTGCCATCGCGCGGTCCAACTCCTGTGGGTTAGCGACTTTTTCCTCAAGCGAGGCGGGGTTCTGCGGCTTGAGACTGTCATCAAGCCGGTCCAGCCGGGCCTCAATCCCCAGCCATTTGGCCAGACCATTGAGAACCTCCAGATCCTGCAGATCCTCATAGGCGACATAAAACGCCGTCTGCCCAGATTTCTGCAACCGGTTCAAAAGGGTAACCTGAAAACTCTGCAGCTCTACCACATGCCGTGCGAACTCTTCCGCATTGATCGTTGCCAAACCCGTCTTACGCCGTTTCACGTTTGTCAATTTCCACTGGCCGGTGTTCTGAGCGATCTGGTGGGAGACATAGCTGTCAGCCGGATTTCGGGTCAGGATAATCTTGGCGCAACGTGGATCGTCCAGGATCTGGTCCAGCACGCGCGGATCATGGTCATGGAAATAACGAAACCCGTTCAGCCCCCCCTCTGCACTGCGAAAACGGTTCAGAAACCCCAGTGCATCACCGTCGCGTCGCTGCTGCGTCCACCCCAGCGTCGTCTCGCGGTTTGGGTAGCTGATAAAATGCGGGTTAAACGCCTCACCGTGGCAGGTGACTCCATCCAGCGCGTTCAGGTTGGCTTCAAGAAAATTCGAGCCGGTGCGCATTTCGGCAAACACAACGAAGTAGTCAAAGTTCTGAGGCATGGTTCGTTACTGTACCAGATAAGGTTTGCGCGGCGTTTTGGGCATGTTCAACGGCCCTTGTTCCGCCGGAAAATCGCCCATCAGATAGGGGTGCATCCCTTGGTTCTTGAGGTTTTGCAGAAACTGGCCAAAACCCGCCAGATCCACCATTGTCGGCGCGGTATTCAGATGACGCTGCGCCTGCGCCCCAAATTCATCCAGGATGGTCTGGATCGGCTCCATCGGCGACTCGACAAATTCCGCCATCGACCAGATCCGCACCCGCGCCTTCACGTATTTGGAGCGGAGGATCTCAATATGTTTGGCCTCAATCTGCTGCAATCGCGCCGCCTCGCGTCGCAGGTCAGCGAAATTTCTGTTGGACCGGAACAGAGGCACCGCCCAGGCGCCGGAAATCACCGAGACCTGCGCATTGGGATCACGCGCCACCAGCCAGTTGATGGCCTGATTGTCCTGTGGCCCAAACTGAAAACACTGTCTCTCCCCGCGTGTGTTCCAGATCAGATTGGTCAGAAACCCCTTCGGATGGTAATCACGCAGCTTCGCACTATCGCTGAGACCGCCGTTGATCAGCGTCTGGCGATCGGCAAATTCAACGCTATCAGGTGCAAACAGATGCCCGTGTACCTTGGCGCCCGTTACCTGCGTAAGCCACTCCTCAAAATTCTCGAACAGCTCAGAAAATCCCTGAAACATCGAATAGGGATTGCAGGTAATGCCATTTTCCAGCCCGTTGGCGGGAAGTCGGCTTTGCATATACAATCCTGGACGTCCTCGGGTCCGGCGCTCAACCGCCTTAGCAAAAATCCGATCAATTTTGCCCGGATTGGGTTCACTGGTCTTCATCACATCCGGCCGATCTCCCAGAAACGTTGCATAAAGCCGGTCCGCATGAGGCCAGATCTTGCGCGCAACAAAACAATCCGAGCGGCGCAAAAGCTGAAGATGATCATCGTAGAAATTATGCGGTTTGCCCTGAAAATCAAACTTGGACAGAGTCAGGGACCGGCTTTCGATATTACCGGAATAGAGCCGCGCAAGCGTCTGGTAGTAACTTTCATCCGGGATCCAGACCTTGCGGAAATATCGGTCATACCGTGGCCGGTCCGGATCCTCCAAAATGGCCGACAGGGTCTGCCGCGTCAGGCACCACCACTGGCTGCCCATATGCGGGACCAACCCGTCGGGGATCTTGCGCCGGATGCCCAGTTTGCGTTGCAGCGAGACGTATCTGTCAAAGAGATAGCGCCGTTTTTTCCATGAGAAGGGGAAGCGCAGTGTAAAACGCTCGACATCCAACCCCCCGACAATCCACGGCACATCAGCGGTGGTGGCGCTCTCGATAAAGTCAGTACGCGGTCGCGCGGCGAGATAGTCGACCAGATCTGCTATTGGCCGCAGCGGCAAGCAGGATCCGGAGGCCAGAAAAACATGTCGCACTGATGGGTATGTGGCCAGCAGTAGCTCCGAAGCAGACTGCGACGCCGCGACAATTCCCCAAGTGCCCCATTCGCAGCGATGCCGGCGCGAAAACCGCACCATCGGGTCACCGGAGAACGCAGCCTTGAACGCCGCATACGTTGCCTGTGGGACCTTCCTGTCGACATGCAAAACAACAGGGCACCCCCCTGCCACCCAATGCCGGGCCACCTGTTCTGCACGATCCAGCGCCGTGTGGACCAGCATGACGATTCCGACAGCGCTCATGCCCAATTCCCCTTGGACATCAGGCCCAGAATCTCCAGCTGGCGCCAGTTGATATATTTCTCACTCCACTTGCACCAAAGCTCGGGCTGATCTTCGGCGACCTCAGCATAGGCTTTGTATTCGGCAGACCCGGCGTAGTGCTGCCCACGCAGCATCTCTTCCTCAGCTTTGGAGACAAACGTGTGCAGAAACTTGGTGTGCAAGAGCGCGCCGCTGGCCTTCTCACCGCCGTCGGTCTCATAGACCTGATTTAGGCCGCGCGGCAGCAGGGCATGGGTCGAGCTGACGTAGGTATAGCGCCGATCCCATTTTACCAGCGGGATCTTGTTCAAGGCTGGCGCCTTCTTCGGTTGATCCGAAAAGAACACCCGCGCCCGTGGACCCCCTTGTATCCAGAGGTTGCCATAGGTCGGATTGCGCTTGAACGAGTAATTGCCGCTATCGAACCAATTGGCGATCTCCAGCGGATCCTGCCCGGCGTGGTAGGACACAGCATCCAGCTTACCCTTGGGGTAAACATCAATCAGCATCGCGGAGAAGCTGCGGATAGCCGAACTGTCCAGCCAGTCCGTCAGCGCGCGCAGGGGTCGACTGTCGCAGAAAGGGTAGATGAACAGCTCATCCGGATCGACCACCAGAACCCAATGGCCATGAGCATAGCGTCGTTTCAAATGGTTCATCCAGTCAATGCCGAATCCAGCGCGCTTGTAGCTTGCCATAGTGTGCCAGACAGAGACATCCGGCATGCCGCGCAAATACTCGCGCGCGCCGTCCACCGATCCGTTGTCGACAATGAGGAAGTGATTGACGCCCAGTTTACGGTAGTAGTCGAGAAAATAGGGCAACCGGATTTGCTCATTTCGCAGGGTGGTTACCAGCAGAATATCGCCCGGCCGGATACGATCCGTCTGGTCCTGCACCGCTGACAGCTCGCGGGACTTGCGCATGGCACGCAGGATGCGACGTTTCCGCCGCAGCCGCATGCGATAAGACTCCCAAAGGCTCAAGACTGCTTCCATCCCCGGTTGCAAAGGTGCCATCTCGGACTGCCGTCAACCCGACTGCATCACCGCCAGCGACATTTCGCACAATATGCCATGTAAGCTATTTGGAAACAATGAATTTGGGATTGACGCTGTTGTTGCGAGATCATGTCCCTGAATGGGTCACGCATGCTCCAGACAGGCCTCCAGGGCGGCCCGTTCCAGGCGGTAGGCAAGGCTGTTTTGCTCACCATCCCGTTCGCCGCGCCATTGGCAGTAGGCGGCCATGCGCCAGTGGAACCAGGGTTTCAGCGACAGGTAGCGCGCGGTGATCTCCGGATCCGGATAGGCCGCAAGGAAGGTTGCCTCCTCTGCCCCTGTCAGGGGCGCACCACGATAGACCTGCTGCATTGCGGGAGACAGGAACAGCGCAAGATCCTCAGCCGGGTCTCCGATCTGCGGGCATTGCCAGTCGATCAGCGTCAGACAGCCGGCGGAGGCCACGATATTTCCGGGTACAGGATCGCCGTGGATCAACACCCTGCGCCCTGCTGCCGGTATCTGCCTGCCGGGCTCAAGCCGGTTCAGATCACCGGCATTGCCGCAATTGGCCAGAATGGACTGGGTCTGGTCTTTGATCGCCGCACTGCCGGACACACCTGCCGGCAAACCCGGTATCACGGGCTGTGCATGCAACCGGCCAAGTAGTGCCGCCACCTCTGCGCTGCCCGACGACCAGGTCACGCCCGGCGAGTGCCGGTATGCCAGCCAATCATGCCCCTCAAACTGACCGGATGTCAGCAGTTCTGGCACAAATGCTGTGCCATTCAGGGCCTGAAGCGCTGCGTATTCGCGTGCGGCATCATTGGCAAAGAGCGGGTTGGCATGACTGTCGCCATAGAGTTTCACCACAATCCCGCCCAAACGCCAGACACGGTTGGAGCGCCCCCCCAGAAGAGGTGTAGGTCTGGCATCGCTCACGCCGCAGTCCGACAGATATGCCAGAAAGCGGGCGATAAAATATGGCGACAGGTTTGGCAGGTCAGGCTCCGTGGTTTTGGCTCGTGCTATCCACGAGCCAGGTCTCAGGTGCCCTTGTGCGTCAGACTGCGGGTGCCACAGGTTCGCGCAGCGCTGTCACCGATGATGCCAAGATCGCCGAGCCGCCTTCCAGGATCAAGGCCACTTCGTTGCCACGCATCTGGGTTTCTTTCACCCGGGTGTAGGTCTCCGCAGTATCGGAGAGGACAACTTCACCGTTTTTCTGGCTCTCCAGCGTGAAGCTGTAGCTGCCTGGATCAAACGCATATCCGTCGTCATCAATACCCTGCCACTGATAAGGTTCAGCCGAAACCGGAAGGCTGATTCTCTGCACCTCCCTGCCAGTGTCATCCTTGACCACCAGATGCACAGTGTCAGCGATCTGGGCCGGGTTCGGCGAGACGGTTACTGGGTTGGCCCCGTCAAAGTAGGCGGGTGCTGCCGACCGGGTTTCCATACCCACCCAGCCGGACATGGCAGCCATGTTTGCCAAACCCAACTGTGCTTGGATCCCCTCCAGAACCTCATTGCCCTGAACCTGTTGTTCAACCATTGAGAATTGCGCCAACTGCGCCGAGTATTCTGTTGAATCAATCGGTTCCAAAGGATCCTGATACCGCGCCTGTGCGGTAAGCATCTTCAGGAAGGTCTCAAAATCAGAGGCGATCCCTGTGGTTTTCTTTGGCTCAGCCGAGGCGGTCGACGCCGCTTGCTGTTGTTGCGATGCAGACGCACCCGTTACACTCGTCGTCATAATCTCAAATCCTCATATCAAGCCCAACCTCACCGAGGTTGAGTGATTGCGTCATCGGCTCTGCAGTAAGGTCGGCCAGATCCTCATCACCAAGCCCGGCGGATCGGCCGGCTTGGGTATGCGCCTCGCCACGGCCACCGCTTTGATTCGAAGCTTCATCGCCCGAGAACTGGAACGAAATATCCTCAAACCCCATCCGCTTAAATTCATCCGCCAGCTCATTGATATGACGCCGCATCAGGTCACCAGTTTCAGCGCGCTCAGTCTGAATCATGACACTGACTCCCGTCTCGGTGACAGAGACGCGCATATTCACATGCCCCAGCTCCTTGGGATTGAGCGCAACATCGACGTTACGCTCTCCCTTCGTTGCCAGCGCTTCGGCCATCTGATTCGCGATCAGGCGGGGCGTTTCAGGTTTATGCACAGTCCCTGGACTTAGCGTTGCTTCTGTCAGCAGCTGTGACAGGCCAGGCAACTCAAACCCGCTGCTACCACCGGACACCGCGCTGCCGCCCACCTCCGCTGAGAGCGCCGGATCGATAGCAAGCGCCGAGGTAGATGTCGGCATAGCCGCGGAAAGAGCCCCTGCGCCGAGACCAAAGCTGGCAACCGAATATGTACCCTGAGGCAGTATCGCAGCGGTCTGCGTGGGCGTGGGTGAACGCATCTGTTCAACAGCTGTGCGCCGCGCCTCCAGGTTTTCCCGCACCGGCGAAGGCGTCCCCTCCAGCGGTGTCGGAGTGGCCGTCGTGTTCGCCTGTTGCACCGGTTGGGTTTGCCCCACCACCGACGGTTTCGCAGCGTCCTTCACCATCTCGGATTGCGCTGCCGCCGTTGCAGAAGCCGCGCCGGGTTTCACCTCTGGCTGAGTGCTTGTTGCAGGATTGGAGACGGCATCGGTTTGCACGATCCGACCTCTTGGCCCGACTGGTGTAATGTTTGCCTCGGCCCCAGTTCTACGCCCATCCACAGCGACATCACGCGCCGCCTCGGCCTCAGCGGCTGCCGAATCGCTGCGCAGCCCCGGTGTTGATTGGCCTTCCGCATCTGCGACCAACTGCTGCGAGGGGCTGCCCGTTTCCGTAGACGCTTTTGGTGCATTGCCAGGGCTGCCCTTAGATCCATCGCTTTTTACCTCAGACGGCAAACCGACCTTTGCAGAGACCTCAGCAGCGGCCGCTGCATCAGTACCTGTACCCGGCGCCACAGCGGCACGATCCGGCGAACCCTCGGCAGATGAATTGACTTCACCCTCTGCCCCCGCGCCTTCAACATCTGGCTGAGGCAAAGCGGCGGACTGACGTTCAACGTTCTCCGCAGTTGCGCCATCGCGTCGACCGTTTTCAGTCAACTTTTGCGGGGTTACATTGACATTCAGCTGCGCGGGAATCGCCGGAACCTCAGGATCTGCTGCGGCCTCCTTGGCCGCCGCCTGATCCACTGCCTCTTGCGGAACCTCGCCCCTGGCCGCCTCAGCGTCACCATCCTGTGTTGTCTGATTTGTCTTTTCCGACGCATCCGCAGTGGTGGCCTGCTGTTCAGCAACCTCCTCTACCTGCGCTACGTCGCTTCCTGCGTCTTCTGACGAATTTGCAGTCTTTGCCATAACCGCGTCAAAGCTTGCGCCTTTACGCGATTTTGCCGATTCGCCTTGCTGGATCTTCTCCGATCCCTGAGCGCCACCAGAGGTGGGGCTTGTAACTGCGTTGATAAACATTGGCTTCCAGACATTCTATCTCGATGCCAGCACCATAACGCCAATCGGTTACGGCAATTTTAACCGATCATCCGCCAAAATAGAAAAAATCTAAGCAATTTCGACATCTCAGAACGAGGTACATCATGGAACCGATTGCTCAACTTCCGGCGATGCAGCGTCCAGCTGCCATCACCCCCCCGCCACAAGATCCGCTGCGCAAGGCCGCACAGGAACTTGAGGCGACTTTCCTTACAGAAATGTTGAAATCCGCCGGTCTTGGCGAAAGTCGCGAGACAATGGGCGGCGGCGCTGGTGAGGACCAGTTTTCCAGTTTTCTGGTGCGCGCGCAGGCGGAGCAAATCACCAAAGCGGGCGGCGTCGGCTTGGCAGAATCACTTTATCACGCATTGAAAGAGGCACAGGACAATGACTGAACAAACACCGCAACAGCTGATCGAAGAACTTGATACCCTCCTGGATGCTGAGCGCGCGGCGCTGGTGAGTGGCAATCTGCAGGAGCTGGAACCTCTGCTTGCCAAGAAGGAGGCGATCATAACGACACTTAATACGACCGCTGATCTGGAGCGTGAAGCGCTGGAACATGTTCAGGGCAAAGTGTCTCGCAATCAGGTTCTGCTGGACAGCGCCATGGAAGGCATCCGAGCGGTCGCGACCCGGATGGCGGAACTGAGACGTGTGCGCAAGGGGCTCGATGTCTATGATCAGTCAGGCCGCAAAACCCGCTTTGCAACCGGTGGCACGCCCAGCCTGGAGAAACGCGCATAACCAACCCAATTTAGAGAAAATTCTAGCAATGGAATTTCCGGCATTAGCACTCCTTTAGCACATAGTAGGCCAATGTCACTTTGCACCTTCAACAGAGGGTGGCGCGGAAGCCGGACGGCGGAACGCATAGTCAGAAAGACGTCAGAGAGCGCCCTTCGGGGCAGGGAAACCAGAGGTCAAAACGCCTCGAATCAAAGGAATACATGCTATGTCCAGCATTCTGACTAACAATGGCGCAATGGTTGCACTGCAGACTCTGCAGTCCGTGAACAACAACCTTGACGACACCCAGAGCCAGATCTCCACCGGTAAACGGATCGGTTCGGCCAAGGACAACGCCGCGGTTTGGGCGATCTCCAAAACCATGGACTCTGATATTTCCGGCTATAAGTCGGTTCAGGAGTCTCTGGGCGTTGGCGAAGCGACTGTTGCCGTGGCTCTGTCCGGTGCCGAGCAGATCGTTGAAACTCTGACCGAGATGAAGCAGCTGGCGATTTCCGCAAACTCGGAGAACGTTGACCACGCAAAGATCCAGGATAGCATCGCCAAAAAAGCAGCACAGATTGAATCCATCATCGATTCAGCTGAATTCAACGGTGCAAACCTGCTTGATGACAACGTCACTACATCGCTGACCGTTCTGGGTGGCCTGGATCCATCTGCGGATGCCATCACCGTGACCGCGATCGACTCTGCGACAAATATCAGTACCGCCGGGATCACCGCAATTTCTGACGTTGCAACTGCTTCGACTGCTCTGACCGAGATCGAGACCATGCTCGGTAACGCCATCGATGCAGCAGCCCAGCTGGGTGCGGATTCCAACCGACTGTCTGACCAAGGCATGTTTGTATCGAAACTCTCCGACTCCCTGACGATGGGTGTCAGCACGATGACCGACACGAATATGGAAGAATCTTCTGCGAGGCTTAAAGCCCTTCAAACTCAGCAACAGTTGGCGGTGCAATCCCTGTCGATTGCAAACCAGGCGCCGCAAACCCTGATGCAGCTGTTCCGTTAATAGCAGCTTGACTAGGGGCGTCGTCAGGCGCCCCTGGTTCCCTATCGCAGAGAATCTGTAGATTACATGTTAGGATAACACGTGAATGCCCTTCTAAAGGCGAAGAGCGCCTATTCGGCGGCAAAGGCCCCGACTCGAACTGCAAAAAACCTCGAATACGAAGTCATCGCCCGCGTAACCCGTCGCATCGTCGCCGCAGCCCAAAAAGGTAAGCCAGGCTTTACCGAACTTGCCGCAGCGCTGACCGACAATCGCAAACTCTGGTCGATCTTTTCCGTCGAAGTTGCCAGTCCTGGAAATCCTCTCCCGGACGAATTGAAAGCTCAGCTGCTCTCGCTTGGGGAATTCACCCATCAACACACCAGCAAAGTCCTGGCCCGCAAAGCGGATGTACGACTTCTGGTGGAAATCAACACGGCCATCATGCGTGGCCTTCGCAGCGGAGCGTCCTGAATATGAGCGGATTGGTCCTGAAACTTGCCCCGAAAGAGCGGGTATTGGTGAACGGTGCAGTGATTGAAAACGGAGATCGCCGTAGTCGATTGTCCATCGTAACCCCGGATGCAAATATCCTGCGGCTACGTGATGCCATCCACCCGGAAGAAGCAAATACTCCTGTACGCCGGGTATGTTACGCGGCCCAGCTGGTACTGTCTGGCGATGTCGATGGCGAGGAGGATCGCCTTCAGATGCTACGCCGAATCGAGGAACTGAGCCAGGTGTTCACGGACCCTGACAGTCGTGCATCCCTAGCAGAGGCCACCGATGCGGTCCTCTCCGACAATCACTATCGATGCTTGAAAGCGTTGCGCACCTTGTTGCCACGCGAGGATCGGTTGATGGCCGTACGCCCATCATGAGTTCTCAGCCGACTGTGTGGCAAAGCTGCACTGTCGGCTGGAATTATTCCGCGCTCAAGGAACCTGGACATAACCAGTCGCGGTAACCTTATATTTATAAAGGCAAATTGGCGAAATTCGGCCACTGAAGACTCCTCTCCGATAACTGCGGAAAGTGCCTTCGCTGCGCTGCCGTGCTTCACGGTTCCGTTTTGGATTGCCGCCTTCAGGTCGGTACGCTCATTCTGAAATGCGTTCCGCATCAACCATGCCGACAACACGCCTCACCAAATTGTGGGGTGGGCGGCAGCGATGTTGACTTAGGCGCAGGTGCCCGAGCCGGGTATCGAAATCCCTGGCGCGCACATCACGCTTTCGGCGTTACAAGTCCATCAGTCCAACCGACACCAACGAAGCAATCACCTTGCGATTCTTTGGGGATAGAGCCATTCGGCATGAGGAGACGTCCTCGAGGCGATAATCTCCTTTCAGCAACAGTGCAGGAACTGCCTCCAGCGTGACGAATTGCGCAGGCCCGCAGGTTCAAATGTATCGACCCTACAATTTTACCGGTAGTCCGCACCATATCGATGGGATAGAATTTTTCCCAACCCATCACAATATGACCACCTCAATGAACGCCTCAGCGCCTACTATACCTACTTCACGGAAAAGCGTTTGATTTGTTTCAGGCTTGCCTGCCACTACACAGCAGACTTACCGGATCGCCACTGCTCGACGCATCATCAGCATCAGGCGGTTAAAACTGCTTTGCACACCTTCAGGATCTGACCTGCCAAAAAACGAATCCAACTCTGGCCAGAGTTTCACAGCCTGATCCAGGGTCACATCATTGCCTTCGGAATACAGGCCCGCGCGGATCATAACCTCAGATTGTTCGTAAGCACCGAGATATTTCCGAACGTCCAGGATGGCTGAATTTTCATCCGCTGTAGCAGCCGCAGGCAGGCTTCTGGAAACCGATCGCGATACATCTACAGCCGGGAATCGCCCTCGTTCCGCAATCTCACGGTTGAGCACGATATGTCCGTCCAGAACGCCGCGCAGGATATCAGCGATCGGCTCATCCATATCGGAACCTGCGACGAGCACGCTGAAAATAGCGGTGATGTCGCCTTGGTCGCCACTGCCGGGACCCGCACGCTCACAGAGACCGGTAATCAAGGGTGTCACCGAGGGCGGGTATCCGCGCAGGGCCGGCGCTTCGCCGGATGAAACGGCGATCTCGCGATGTGCTTCAGCGAATCGGGTCACCGAATCTGCTAGGAACAGCACATTTTTTCCCTGATCGCGGAAATGCTCTGCCACGGCCATTGCCGACCAGGCGCATCGGCGGCGCACCAGCGCTGATTGGTCTGATGTGGCGGCGATGACAACTGCACGCCGCATTCCTTCGTCGCCCAAGACATCCTTTACGAAGTGGTTGACCTCACGTCCGCGCTCCCCGATCAGCGCGATAACCACGACATCAGCCTCCATATTCTGTGCCAGCGTGGCCAACAGCGTCGATTTCCCCACACCTGACCCAGCAAAAAGACCGACACGCTGTCCTTTTACGATCGGCAGGATTGTGTTGAAAACCGCGAGACCTGTTGCGAGTCGCTCTCCCATCGGACGGCGTGAGGCGGCTTTTGGTGGCGCCGCCATCAAATCCCGCGTCGCCTCGCCACGCATCATCGGCCGCCCGTCCAGAGGTGCACCAAAGGGATCGATCACGCGTCCGATCCAACTGTCAGCCGGGGCGAAATCCGGTGTAGGGTGCAACAGAACGGCATCCCCGACGGCGACGCGATCCGGCGCTGTATCTGGTAACATGCTGACTTCGCTACCAGAAATTCGCATAACCTCACCTTCCAATGGATCGCTCCCCGCCCGACGAAGAATCAACCGATCCCCGATACGTGCCTGGCCATTCAACCCCGACACCGTGATCGCGCCACCTGAAATTTCGGACACGCGACCTACGGCTGACGACAGCTTCTTGTTCGCCAAATCCTGGGTCAATGCGTTGAGGGCTGAGATCATGTTCTGGTGTCTCCAACTGTTCCTGAAAACAATTTCTAAAGGAATCAGGGTTAAGCCTTGATTGAAATTGATCGAGGGAGAAGCCCCGGTGTTTAAAGAACTGAACGTCTTTAAGATTGCCTACTCAATGGCCACCCATGCAGGGAAGCGCCAGGCCTTGGTGTCGCAGAACATCGCCAATGCCGATACACCTGGCTATCACGCCAAGGACATTAAGCCTTTCAAAGAAGTCTATGCGCAAGGGCCCCGCGCGGGTGATATGATCGCCAGCCGATCCAACCATCTGCATGGCACCGCCGGCTCCGGCATGGACTGGGCTGTCACGACAACGCGCGGCGGCGGTGATCCCAATGACAACACCGTCTCGATCGAAGGCGAGATCCTGAAGGGGGTTGAGGTCAAGCGACAGCATGACCGTGCATTGGCGATCTACAAATCTTCGATGAACGTGTTGCGCAGCAGCCTTGGCCGGAACTGAGAAGGTTAGAACATGAGCGAATTTTCCAAATCCCTCTCTGTCTCTGCAAGCGCATTGAAAGCCCAGGCGAGCCGCCTGCGTCATGTGTCGGAGAATATATCCAACGCAGATACCCCCGGGTATCGCCGCAAGACCGTCCCCTTTGAAGCGGTGCGCGATCTGCGCTCCGATGTTGAGAAGGTAGAGGTTGGTCCTGTACGTCTGGACCGATCAGATCTGGAGCAGGTTTTTGACCCCTCTCACCCGCTGGCTGACGAGAGCGGCCATTATGAAGGATCGAATGTAGACCTGATGATTGAGATCGCCGACGCCCGCGAGGCTCAGCGCAGCTACGAGGCCAACCTCAAAATGTTCGAACAGGGGCGGCAAATGTCGTCATCACTGATGGACCTGTTGCGCAGATAACACCGAGATTTACTGAAACACACTGACATACTTGGAGATCCAGAATGGATATTCGCAGTCTTTCCGCCACCACTGGCTACGCCGCCGCACGCCCCGCGACTAAGGTCGATCCGGAGCACATGCCCAGCAGCGCTGAGGCCAAGATCAAAGCCAGTTTTGAGGAATTCGCCGGCACCCTGCAGCAAAGCGAGCAAGTTTCAGTCACCGCAATGACAGGCAATGGCGACCCTCATGCGCTGGTCCAAGCATTGGCCCAGACCGAACTTGCGGTGGAAACCGCAGTGACAGTCCGCAACAAGGTAGTGGAAGCCTACCAGGAAATTCTGCGGATGCCGGTATAAGCCCATGATGAGCGATGGACTTTTCTACGACACTCTGCGCCAGGCTCTCTGGGCAGCGGTAATGATGTCGACACCGATTTTGCTGGTTGCGTTGGTTGTTGGTCTCGCCATCGGCCTGTTTCAGGCCCTGACATCGGTGCAGGAAATGACCCTGACCTTTGTACCTAAGCTTACTGCTATTCTTGTCGTTTTTTGGATGACCATGGGTTTCATGACGCAGACCTTGGTTGCCTTTTTTGATGGGCACGTCGTGCCGCTGATCTCAGGAGGTCTGTAATGGGAGACACCGGTTACACCACCCTGTCCCGCCAATCCGGTCTGATGCGCGAAATGCGCGTGGTCGCAAATAATATCGCCAACTCAGCCACCACCGGATACCGGGCCGAAGGGGTTATTTTTTCCGAATTTATTCAATCCGCTCCCGGTCAGGAATCCCTGTCGATGGGGCGGGCAAATATCCGCAACACCTCAATGGCCCAGGGGGCCCTGACCCAATCGGGCGGTGACCTGGATCTTGCCATTGAAGGCGATGGGTATTTCATGGTCGAAACCCCAATGGGTGAGCGGCTGACGCGGTCGGGCGCGTTTTCCACCAACGCCCAAGGTGACCTGGTCACCATGGACGGTCATCGGGTCCTGGATGCCGGTCGCGCGCCTGTGTTCATTCCTGGCGATGCCAAATCAATCAAATTCGGCGCCGACGGCACACTGAGCGCAGATGGACGAGCGCTCGGGCAAATCGGTATTTTTAAGCCGGAAGAGAATTATCAGATGGTCCGCGAAGACGGGGTTATGTTCCGCGTCGATGGCGAAATCGAAGGCGCTGGCGAAGCCCGCGTGCTCCAGGGTTTTCTGGAGGGATCCAACGTCAATGCCATCTCCCAACTGGCACGAATGGTCGAAATTCAACGCGCCTATGAAATGGGCCAGAGCTTTCTCGAGACCGAAGACGAACGTGTCCGCAACGCCATCAAAAACCTGACAAAGTCGTAGGAGTAAGCCCATGCGCGCCCTGAAGATCGCCGCAACCGGAATGACCGCGCAGCAGCTGCGCGTTGAGACAATTTCAAACAACCTCGCGAATATGAACACTACGGGCTATAACGCTCGGCGTGCGGAATTTGCGGATCTGCATTATCAACAGGTTACGCGGGCCGGCACGGTAAATGCCTCCGACGGAACGGTGCTGCCCACTGGTGTGCAGGTGGGCCTTGGCGTCCGTGCCTCTGCCATCTCCATTCATCTGGCGCAGGGGGCCCTGACACAGACCGGGAATGATCTGGACGTTGCCATCGACGGCAAAGGCTATCTTGAGGTCACACTCCCCTCCGGGCAGTCCGCCTATACCCGAGACGGGGCGCTGAAACGGTCGGCCGAAGGTCTGGTTGTCACCTCCGACGGTTTCACTGTCTCCCCGGATATCACCATCCCCAGCGACGCGCGCAATGTCTCGATCAATGCCGATGGTGAGGTCTACGCCTATTTTGACGAAACCGCCGAAGGGCAGCTGATGGGACAGCTGACGCTGGCTGGGTTCTCCAACCCCAAAGGCCTGGAAGCTCTGGGTAGCAATCTTTTTGTGGAGACCGAAGCCTCGGGTGCGGCCACCGTTGCCTCTCCCGGTGAGAATGGTCTCGGCACCCTGCGTCAGGGCTATCTGGAGGCCAGCTCGGTGGATGCCGTCCGCGAGGTCACGGAACTGATCGAAGCCCAGCGCGGCTATGAAATGAATGCCAAGGTCATCTCTGCCGTCGATCAGATGATGGGCGCAACCACGCAGGTACGCTAATGAACCGGATCCTCGCCATTGTTATGCTGTTCTGTGCCCAGCCCGCCTGGGCCGACATCCTGGTCCCGGTGCGAACCATCCGGGCCAAGGAAATCGTGACGGCCGAGGATCTGGTTCTGAAACAGGCCGAGGTGCTGGGCGCGATCTCCGATCCATCTTTGGTAATTGGCCAGGAAGCCCGCGTGGCGCTCTATGCAGGGCGGCCCGTGCGCCCGGGCGATGTTGGCCCGCCGGCCATCGTCGAGCGCAACGACCTGGTCACCATTCGGTTCAAACGTGGTGGTCTAACCATACTGGCCGAGGGTCGCTCGCTTGGTCGCGGCGCTGATGGCGAAGCAATCCGCGTCATGAACTTATCGTCACGCACGACCATCAGCGGGCGTATCGCCGCAGATGGAACAGTTGAGGTAAACTGATGAAAAATAAAACCCTTTTGGCGAATTCGGCCCTTGCGGCTATGATCACGCTGAGCGCCTGCGGACGACTGGATCATGTTGGCAAACCACCGACATTCAGCCCCGCAAGTGAATCTCCTGAACATGTCGCTATGCTGTTTCAGGGCTTGCCTGTAAACACGCAGACCCAACGCCCGGTTGATCAGGCGTCCCTCTGGAGCGGTTCGCGTCAGTCTCTGCTGGGGGATCGTCGGGCAACCAAACAGGGTGACATCCTGACCGTCGTTATCGAAATCGACGAAGAGGCAGAAATCTCCAACGATACCAAGCGGTCGCGCTCCGGCTCCGAAAGTCTGGCGGTTCCGCAACTGCTCGGCCTGCCCCAGCGATTAGATCGGAAACTGCCCGAAGGGGCGTCGATGGCTGATGCCGTTGATATCGGCAGCAGCAGCAGCTCCGGCGGCAAAGGTTCTGTGAAGCGCAGCGAGAAACTGGAACTGCGTGTCGCCGCAACCGTGGTGGATGTGTTGCCAAACGGTGTACTGTCGATCAGCGGCACACAAGAGCTGCGCGTCAACTTCGAGATGCGCGAATTGTTGGTGACAGGCTACGTGCGCCCCGACGATATCAGCCGCCAGAATGAGATCACCTATGACAAGATCGCCTCCGCGCGGGTCTCATACGGTGGCCGCGGCCAAATCACCGATGTTCAACAACCCCGTTACGGCCAGCAGGTGCTGGACGTGATCCTGCCATTCTGAGGCCTGCATATGTTGTCAAAACTACTGCCCGTCATTCTGCTCCTTGTAGGGACCGCCGGTGGAATCGGCGCGGGGGTCATGCTGGCCCCGGCCCCCGCCCCGGAAGAGCACGCCGAGGACAGCGGCGAGCACGCCGAAGAAATCACCCCTGAACTGCCGGGCGAAGAGGAAGAGCAGCGCGAATACATCAAGATGGCGAATCAATTCGTCGTTCCAGTTGTCGAGCGTGAACAGCTCTCCTCACTGGTGGTGATCTCTCTCAGCCTGGAAACCAAGGCCGGGATGAACGAGAAAATCCACGCCTACGAGCCAAAGCTGCGGGATGTCTTCCTGCAAGTGCTGTTCGATCACGCCAATATGGGCGGTTTTCGCGGTGCCTTCACCCGGTCGGACATGTTGACGCCCCTGCGAACCGCTCTGCGCGAAGCTGCACAGAAGCAACTGGGCAAGGATATTTATGATGTACTGATCGTGGAAATGTCACGACAAGATGTCTGAAGCTCAGTTCTACATCAACGAAAAGGCCGGTTCAGATGAACCGGCCTTTTTTGATACAAACATGTTGCGTTAATTTCATTCCATATTCATCAACCGGTTGTGCAGCTTTTGCGCCCTGTCCTTCTTCACCCGCTGGCGCTCCTGGATCGCCATCGTTTCTACCGCGTGCTTGCGGCCGAACGCTTTGCGCAGATTGTCCATTGCCCGCAGCTTCTGCGCGGTAATCTGCGCCAATTCCATATTCAGATGGCGGCGGGTGCGGCTGTGCCAGCCCTGCCACAGAAGATCCGCGCCAAGTGCTTTCATCGCGTGGTCGGAATTAGCCATTTCGCGACTGTCCTTGATCTGCTGATCCAGTTTTGCCAGTTGGCCGCGCACCCGCGCCTCAGCATCCAGAACCGGTTTCACCTTGGCATGCTCCTGCAGGTACATGGCCTCTGTCACATCTGCCATCTGGTCCAGCATCTTCTGTTTCATTACACCATCCCCTTAGCCCGTTGACGCATTTTTTCCGCAAAGCGGATGGCAGCGGCAACTGGTGCATAATGCTCTTCGTGAATTTCCTGGCCGATATCGACCGCCGCATGCAACGCGCGCGCGGTGGGCGGATCACTGTGGATCGGAACACCGTTCTCATTGGCAACTTCTCGGATAACGGCGGCCACCTCATCCACACCTTTGGCCACGCATATGGGGGCCTGCCCAGGTGCGCGGTCCCACTTCAGCGCCACCGCGTAGTGGGTCGGGTTGACGATCACGACATCAGCTTCGGCCACATCGGCGACACCCTGGCTCATAGCAATTTCATGTGCCTTCTGCCGACGCGCGCCCTTCAGATGCGGATCGCCCTCAGCTTCCTTGGCTTCGTCCATGACCTCCTGGCGGGACATCATGTTCTTTCGATTGTGCTCTGCCTGCTGAAAGGCCGCATCAATCACACCGATACCCAGCGCGATGATCAACGCAAGGATCAGGAACTCCAGCGCCAGCTGCGCCATCATCATGACAACGACAAAGGCCCCGGTGGCTGAAGAGGCAATCATGTCTGGCAACCGAAAATTGAGGTAGATGCCCATGCAGACCGAATACAGCACCAGCTTGACCGTACTTTTGAAAAACTCGAACAATCCCGAACGCCCGAATTTGTTCTTTGCGTTAGAAATAATCGAAATTTTTGAGAGCTTTGGTTCCAGCTTACTCGGCGCAAAAACCAGAGCACGCTGCGCGATGATCGAGAGCAAAACGGCGGCCATCGGTACAATGAATATCGGCAGGCTGGACGTGCCGACCGCCATCAATATGCCACCAAGCGGGACAGTGCCCGCGCCGCCGAAGAACAAATCGGCCAAGCGATCGGGTTGGTCCAGAAACGACATCAATATCGTCCCGAGCTCCTCCACCACATCCGCGCCCGATACATAGATTGCAACAATCAGACCAAGATAGGCTGCTGCCACATTGAGGTCCGTCGACTTCGGAACCTCCCCCTTCTTACGAGCTTTCTCAAGCTTTTGCGGTGTTGGCTCATATGACTTGTCTGAATCGTCGTCGCTCATGGCATCCCCTCACCCGGATTGGCGAAAAAGCCCATGAGCGCCGTGCTCCAGATATCCAAGATCATCGGGCTGGCCACCATCAGAATTGCCAGACCTCCGAAGGTCACAACCGGGGCACCTACAAAGGCCACCATAAGCGCAGGCATCGCGCGGTTAATGACACCCAATGTCAGGTTATAAACCATCGAGCCGATCAGGAATGGTGCTGCCAGCGAGAAGCCCATCGCAAAACTACGCGATACCCGGTGCACCCCCCAGTCCGACAGCCCTGACGCGCTCGGAAATTCACCCACCGGAAACATCATGTAGCTGTAGATCATGAATTCAGCCACCCGGATGTGCAGCCCCAACATCACTGCCAGTGCCAGACCGGAGATCAGAAGCACCGCACCGATTGCCGGCATGGGTTCTGCGCCGATACCTCCCAATACCTGCGCGAGAGAGGTCGACTGTGCGGCAATAGTGCCGGCAATCTGAATAGCATGAACAAACATGCGGATCGCCATTCCCAGCGCCAAACCGACAACGGCCTCACTCAGTGCGAGGCTGCCATAATGCAATGGGCTTGCTGGTGGCGGAAGTATCGGCAACGCCGGCGCCACGACAAATGTAAACGCCAAGGAAATCGCCAGTTTAATCCGCACTGGAACGTATTTCTCACCAAAGGCAGGCAACACTGAGACCATCGCCCCAATCCGCAGAAATACGATGGCCCCATGCCAAAAGCCGGCGCCCAGAAGGGCGACCAGCTCAGGTGGCAGAAAGTCCAAATTCATGCAGGAACCATCCCAACGAGGGCCGGTCGGGCTTCGAGGCCGATCTCCTCGAATGATAGGACCGGGTTGAGGATGCCACGCGATTTGAGGATTGTCCGCAAATATCTACGGCGCCGGGTTGAGGTCACAACTGCTGCAAATACGCCCTGTTCCGTAGTGGTGTTCAGACGCTCACTCAGCCCTTCGGCCAGCCGGTTGAACTGTTCCGGAGGCAGCGCAATATCAACGGCACCGCCCTGAGCGTCGATCTGGTAGGTGGAGAATGTCTCCTCCCACTCAGGCGCCAGCTGGATCAATGGAATGGTCCCATCTTCGCGTTTCATCTCACCAACCAACTGGAACCCCAGCCGCTGGCGTACATGTTCACAGATGATCTCAGGCTGTGGCGTGTGCAGGCGGGCCTCGGCGATGGTCTCCAGAATCAGCGGCATATTTCGGATAGAGACGCGTTCCTCCAGAAGCAGCCGCAGGACTGTGTGCAATGTGTCGATCGGAACCTTGTCCGGCACCAGTTCATCCAGCAGCTTTCGATTGGCTTCGGCGCGGAACTCATCCGTCAGTTCGGTCATCTCATTCAATAGACGGCGAAGCGATTTCAGTGTCAGCAGGCGGGGGAAGTTCTGTTTGATCACTTCCAGCAGATGCGTTGCCAAAATTTCTGGCGCCGTCACAATTGTCGCCCCCGACAGTGCAGCATCTTCCTGCGCCTTTGAGGAAATCCAGCGCGCCGGAGCACCATAGACGGGTTCGGTGACATCTGTGCCCGGCGGCAGGGCATCATGATTGTCCGGCATCAGGGCCAGAACCATTTCCGGATGCAGAATGCCGCGCACCTGTTCGACGCCCTGAACCTTGATCACATAGGTGCCTGTCATCAGTTCCGGCTCATCCGTCAGGCGGATTTCAGGCAGGATCAGCCCGAATGTCGTGGCCACATGCGTTCGCATGTTGGCGATACGGGCATCAAGGCCGGTCCCTGCGTCCAGCACCATGCTCACCAGATCGGGCGCAAACTCCAGGTGCAGGTCGTCCAGATCAAGGATATCGCCAAGGGCCCGGTTTTCCTTGGGCTCCATGACCTCTTCGATCTGCTCTTCCATCTCGGCTTCTTCGCGGTCCTTCAGGTTTTTGCTCATCCGGTAGGCGGTGTAGCCCAGCACAGCCGCACCAGCCATGAAAGGAATGAAAGGCAGGCCGGGAACCAAAGCAAACAGCGCCATGAGAATGGCCACAGTGGCCAAGGCCGCCGGGTGTTTGCCCAACTGGTCAGCCAGCGCGATATCGGTGGACCCGGTGGCACCCCCGCGCGCCAGCAGCAGCGCCGCGGCGATGGAAATAATCACGGACGGAATTTGCGATACCAGACCATCGCCAACCGTCAGGATCGCATAGGTTTCAAACGCGGAGACCACCGGCATTCCGTGGATCAGAACGCCCATGATCAAGCCCATGATCAGATTCAGCAAAGTGATCAGCAGACCAGCAATCGCGTCGCCTTTCACAAATTTGGACGCACCATCCAGAGAGCCAAAGAATGTCGTCTCACGCTGTTCCGTCTCCCGGCGGTCGCGCGCGGTTGCGTGATCAATGGCACCAGCGGACATGTCGCTGTCGATGGCTAGCTGCTTACCCGGCATACCATCCAGGGCGAAGCGGGCGCCAACCTCGGCCATCCGTGCGGCACCTTTGGTGATGACCATGAAATTCACGATCAGCAGCACGCCAAACACCACGAGACCCAGGAAAACACTGCCGCCCATCACAAATTGCGCAAATCCTTCGATCACGCCCCCTGCCGCATCGGTACCGGTGTGCCCCTGACCGATGATCAGTTTTGTCGACGACACATTGAGCGACAGACGCAGCATCAGGGAGGCCAGGAGAACCGTCGGAAAAGACGAAAAATCCAGCGGACGTTCAATAAACAGCGTGATGGTGAAGATCAGAATCGCCAACCCAAAGGAGGCGGCCAGCCCAATGTCCAGCACCCAGGCGGGCATCGGCAGGATCATCATCACGATGATCGACATCAGCGCAATTGCCAGCAGTACGGTTGGGCTGAACAGTTTTTGCATATCAATGTTTGGCACGAAAATCAGCCCTTATTTCAGTACGATGAGCGCTTGCGCCGAAGTGCCGCCGCCGGTCAATGGAACCAGAGATCCCAGGCGGGCAGCACCAGACGGTGCCCCACCCTGAGCGATCAGCGGCGAAGGATTGTGAAGCATGGCGAGGGGTTGTGGGGCGGTAAACGTGGCTCGGCTGCGCTCCACCGGCAGTGCTGCGACCGTCTCCACCGGCTTTAGGTCCGCACGCACCCTGTCAAAACGCGCAGTATAGCGGTTTGCATAGGTGGGTGTGCGCGAGTGGTAGGCGCCGGCAGCCTGTGACCAGTCACCAAATTCATCGTGCAGTTCACGCAGGAACCGCGCCGCATATTGCGCATTCGCAAGCGGGTCGAACATCTGGTCGATCGAATCGAAAGCCTGACCATGCCATTTGAAATTGATCTGGAAACACCCGACGTCAAAGCTCCGTGCACCGCGTTTGAAGTGGGAGAAGACATAGGCCCGGGCCTCATCTTCTGTCTGAAACCACTTGCCGGCACCTTCCATATTGACGGTCCAAGGCCAGGGCTGGAGCCCTTGTTTTCCACCGCGGCCGGTCTCCGTCCTGGTGATGGCGCGCAACACGTCCAGCGGAACGCCCTGATCACGCGCTGCCCGTCGCGCGGCAAGATCACATAGGGCCGATACCTGCGGTGAAGCCGCGTATATTGTCTGAGGAATAAGCAGCCCCAGGAGGCCAAATACTGCGACAAGCAGCACGGACCACTTTGGCAAACTGCCTGCGCAGCGGACACACCGCCGCTGTTGTCGGAAATAATAGCTCGATTTCGGCATTCTGCCTGTCCAAATGAGGATTCACCCTAGGTTCGAGCGTAAGCTGAGAGCGTTGACAAACCGTTATCACCAAACGCGCAAAGACCGCCTCGATCAGGCGATCTTTGCAAATGCTCCGCTCAGATACGTGGTTCTTGGACGCTACGATCCATCGTCGGAAAGATCCGCCTGCGGCGTAACTTTCTGCAACAGATCTGCGATGCCGCCACGCGTCCCCTCGCTGCTTTCAACAAGCGCCCTTGCATGGGCCAAGGGCGGCAGACCGGTGGGTTCTTTCGCCGTCTCTTCGATTTGTGTTGTCACGCGCGCGACGCCACCGAACTGTTCCGTGTCATCCGCATCCATCGTGGCAAGCGTATCGCGATCCTCGGAATGCCAGAATCCACGCGTGGCAGCATCTTTTTCTTCTTCTTCAAGCAGATACTCACCAGCCCTGGCGTATTCTCCATTGCGCCAAAGTGCCTCTGCACGCAGCTTGTTTGCTGCAGAACCTGACAGTCCCATCAACTCAACCAAAGCGGAATGCGGCTTGTCCATCGCCAACGCTGCTTTGGCCAGGATCAGCCGACGTTTCGTGTTTCCAGGCTCCATTGCCAGCTTTTTCAGGATTGATTGAGCCTGCTGTGCAAACCCCAGATCCAGCAGGCGTTCGGCCACGATATCCGCGACTGGTGCGACCTCTGCGGTGGTACCATTGGCCGCGATAACCAGCGCATATTGCAGGAAGGTGACATCATCTGCCCGCTCTGTCAGCAAGGTTAGCAACGGTTCCAGCGCCGCAGTACGCGCGGCTGGACCATCCCGGCGGCTCAACACTTCCAGTTCATTGAAACTGTCATGAAAATCACCAGTCAACGCCAGGGCGGCAACCACTGCGCGCCTGAGATCAGCGCCCAGCGGACTGTCGCGATTCTCTACCTCATAGGAGGCAGCCAGATCCGGCACATCCGGCGACAGTGCGCTGCGCTCAGCAAAACTGAGGTCGATCAGTTCGATCAGGGCCCGCGGTGCGTTTTCCGTCCGTTCGGCCACCTCATCCGTCAACTCTTGGGCGACGGTTTCAACGTCGCCTTCCAGTCTGGCAATCTCCGCCTCGGCCAAGTTGATTTCAGGGACATGTTCGACACCTGTACGATCAACAGACCGCAAAGCCGCGCCCGCCAGATGGGGATCACCCGCCTTTGCAAACAAGGTACTGATGCGCGGACCAACTTGCACCCGCAGATGGGGTGGTAGCTTGGCAAAAGCCTGTTGAATCGCATCCGTTTTGGCATTTTTCTTGATCGTTCCATCTGCCAAGGCCGCCCAAAGCGCCACTTCGCTATCGCAAACCTGCTGCCCCGCGAACGTGTGATTGACCTCCATCGGCTGGCCATCCAGCACAGCCCCCATGGCCGTCAGCGCCACGGCATCGTCGTGCTCCGCAGCACCAGATGGCATCATCCGCAGAATCGCCTGCGCCTCAGCACCAAATCCAAAGAAAAGATATGCCCGCGCCAGGGTCAAAACCGCTTCCGGATCGACGTCATCAAATTCACGCACCAAATCCGCGCGCAATGGCGAAATCTGATCCGCAAATGGTTCATCCGTGCCCCATGCATGCACCGCCAATTGTCGGCTTGGTAGGCAATGTGTTGGCTGACCTGACGTGTCGGACCTGCGTGCAATAAGACCGCTTTCCCTATCCACAGAGGAGGTGACCGCGATCTGATCCAGCGGATTAAGGGGGCGGTCTCGGCCGCTCAGAGGATCAAGGACATGCCCGTCCGTGCCATCGTGCACCTCAACGCCGATCAATTCCAATAACCCTTGATTGGTGGCACGGCTGATTTGTTGCAACAGCCGCTGTTCGGATTCGTTGACCGTTGCCGCTCTTTCGGTTTCCGACAAATCAAGCAGCATATCCGTGTCAACTTGGACCGGAACCGGTTTCGGCTCAGTGGCAGACTCCACCGCAACGCGGGCCTCTTCAACCGGCGCGGCAGGTACCTCAGCGCGTGGGGTTCGGGTCAGGTCTAGGGGCAGTTGGATCGCTGACGGTGTATCCGCCACAGCGACAGGAAGACGCTGCACCTGATCAGCACCGGTAGTGCTGCGAGACGTCACACCAGCAAGATCAAGTGCAGCACGCGCGTCCGCAGCTGCCCGCGCCGCAAGATTAAACCGATATCCGGTACTATTGATATTTCCGGGCAAGAGCGGCAACGGCGATCCGGCCGTCAAAGGCTGATCGGCACGGGGCGTGCCATCGGCGATATCAACCACCAGATACCCGTCCTTCTGAACGAAGGAGCTGACATCGCAGTTACACCCAAGCTGCAGCTGTAACGGTTGCCCAGGCCCGGCTTGGGAGACCGACTGCAGCCGCGTACGCGGGATCAGGTCAAAGACTCGCGAGGTGTCGAACACAACTGTGGGCGTATCGATCACCACCTGGGCTGACTGCCCAGACTGACGCAGAGACCAAGGCGCACCAGCGGGAAGCCGCATGACCAACCGGGAAAACCCGGCATGCTCTCCCGAACGGGCGACCACTGTCTGAGCATCCGCGGATGCCGCAGCCAGGGTCAATGCTGCAATGGTCAGTGCGCGCCACATCATGCTGCGTCCTGTTTCACCGATTTCAAGGCATCTTCCAGTTCAGAAAATCCGGGGCGGATGTGGGATGGGGTGTTCTGACGCCCCACTTCGATACAGATCGCCGCTGCGTGATTGTGCAGGTTGGCCACCAAAACTTCGCGAATGAGCGAATAGAAATGCGCGTCCTCTTCGACAACTGACTTCACCTTGCCTGCGAAGGGGCCGACCAGACCATAGGCCAGGAAAACACCAAGGAATGTCCCAACAAGCGCACCACCGATCAGTTTACCCAGAACCTCAGGCGGCTGATCAATTGATCCCATGGTTTTAATAATGCCGAGAACAGCCGCAACAATGCCCAGCGCCGGAAGACCATCGGCAAGCGATTGCAGCGCATGGCTGGAGTGCAGGGCGTGGTGCAGATTCGCCTCAATCCGTTTTTCCAGAACTTCCTCAACCTGATGCGGATCATCATAGTTCATCGAGGCTGACCGCATGGTGTCGCTGATCAGATTTACCGCCTCTTTATCCGCGAGGATTTTGGGATAGCGATTGAATACCGAAGAATTTTCCGGATCTTCGATATGCTGTTCAACCTCAACCGGGTTCGCCCTTGCGATCCTGATCAACGAAAAGAGCAGACACAGAAGATCGCGGTAGTCATCGGGCTTCCATTTGGGACCCTTGAACACCTTGCCGACGTCTTTCAGCGTATGTTTGACGCCGCCCATATCATTGCTGATCAGAAAGGCGCCAACACCAGCGCCGCCAATCATCATGAATTCGAATGGCAGAGCTTTGATGATGATCGCAAACTTGCCACCTGCGAGGAGATATCCCCCGAACACCATGACAAAGATAACCACGATGCCTACAATACCGAGCATTAGGTCCACTCCGAATTTCGTTTGTTTCTACAAGTTTAGGCGATTCACGTTAAAAAAGCCTGAGGAGCAGCACTTGCTTACTCCTTTGGAACAGACCCATTGCGACCCGCCAGGACCACGCTGATTGTATAGGCCGCCTGCGGGCTGAGCCCTGCCATGATGCCGGCCGCTGCCTCGGGGCGCATGCGTGCGAGGAAGCCCGCTGCAAAGGCAGGATCCATCTCCTCGAAAAGGGCAGACGATTCTTTTGGTTTCATCTGTTCATAGACCGACGTCAGCCGCGTCAAATCTGCCTCAGTTGCACCATCCGCAAGAGCGAGTGTCGATTTCAGCTCTTGCTCTGCCTGCTCCAGCGCCACCAGTTTTTGCTCAATCGCTTCGTCTGCGATTTCGAGCGCCCTCATACGGTCTTCGATCTCAGCCTCACGGGCAGATAGAACAGCTTCACGTTCCTGAAAGGCCGCGAGCATGTTCTGCAGTTCGGCAGAAGAGGGCATCGACTGACCATTCAGCGTGCCTTTCGGCTCTTCTTTCAGGGTCGATTCGTCCTGTAGATTCGCAACCTCACGCGCGATGGCCGGACCAGCCTCCAGCCCGAGACGCACAATTGCTGACCCCATCAACAGCAACGCCAGCATCATGAGAGCGCTGCTACGCGACCGCCTGATGCGCTTTGCCTTCTTCGGCTTTACCGGGGCGGCTTTTGTCTTTGCTGTCTTGGCCATTATGCAACCCGACCCTGAGACCGGTTATGACGGACAAACATCAGACCTGCGGGTTTCGCAGGTTCCGGCTCCGCCGCCACTTCCGGCTCCGCGTCGGCCTCATATGCCGCTGCCAATGCATCGCTTTCTTCGGCGACAGCAGACGGAGCGACAGTGGATTTCGGCTCAGTCGCCGCCGCCTCAGGCATATCATGCATGGAAGCCATCATTAGCTCCAACCGCTGTGCGACCGATTCGGCGCGCCCGGTCAGTTGGTCGAGCGCCTTGCTGGAACCATCCGACACATGACGCGCGGCCAGCAGCGACTTGTTGAGATCATCGACCTGCGCAGAAAGCACCGCAACTGCACCGCCAACCCCCTTTTCCAGATCATTAAAACGCTTCAGCCGACGCGAGAGCACCAGGCAGTAAAAGCCCGCCCCCATGGCCCCGGCCGCAAGCAGGATATCTGCAATCAGTTCCATCCCGTTCTCCTAGTTCAATACGAAGTCCATAATCAGCAGATCACGCACCCGGCCCTGGCCAGCCGCAATATTGATCCGCCGCAGCATCTGTGCGCGCAGTTTGGGCAGGGCCATTGGATCGGTCAGATCCTCCAGCTCCAGTGCCCTGAGATAACTGTTGAGAACATCGACAATCCGCGGAAGGATTTTCTCGACCTCGGCCTGATGGGCGAGATCAACCTCCAGCTGAGAGCGGAATCGAAGGTGCTTTAGACCACTTGCCTTGCGCAAACTGATCACAATCGGTTCCATTTCGATAAAAGCGAGATTGGCGATATCTTCCGCCGACTCACCATTGTCCACGCCTTCTGGCGCCACTTCGGTCGCATCCACCCCTTCTGGGGCTGCGCTCTGACCAAAGGGAAGAAGGCCTGACTGGACAGCGAAGAATCCCCCACCGGCTCCAACAAGTGCAAGGACAACCCCGACAATAAGGGGCAACTTGCTCTTCTTGGCCGGGGCGTCCTGTTCTGTGTCTACTACAGCGTCTGTCATGACTATCCCTAATACGTCGTGCCTCATCTTCTTAGCTGGCGGACACTAACCGAATGTTAAGGGCAATCCGGCAAAAGGGTTGCACATCGGACAGAACGCCGATGCTACGGAGGTTAATGTGCAGCAGATCAAGAATGTCTGGGCAGGTTTGGACACGCGAAAGCGCCTGATTGCCGTGGGGGCCACGGTGATCGTGATTCTCAGCGTCCTGGCGATGTCCCGTGTGGCGAATACGCCCACGATGCAATTACTATATGCCGGGCTGGAAAGCGGTTCGGCTGGGGATGTAGTGCGCGCGCTGGAACAGCGCGGCACCGAATATGAAGTGCGCGGCGGATCAATTTATGTTCCGGCTTCGGCACGCGACGAACTCCGCATGACGCTGGCGAGCGAAGGCCTGCCTGCAAACGGCGGGCGCGGTTACGAACTACTTGATTCGCTCAGCGGGTTCGGGACCACATCGCAAATGTTTGATGCCGCCTACTGGCGCGCAAAGGAAGGGGAGCTGGCCCGTACCATCGTGGCCAGCCCGCATGTGACCCAGGCCCGGGTCCATATCGCAAATACCGGATCAAATCCGTTTCAACGTACGGCTGAACCGACTGCCTCTGTGTCGGTTGTGCCGATGGGCTCGCCCATCACGCCCGCGCAGGCCAATGCGATTCGCTTTCTGATTTCCTCGGCTGTGACAGGTCTGGCGGTGGAAAACGTAGCGGTGATTGATGCCAATGGCGCGCTGATCGGCTCTCCCGAGGCCGCTGCTGCTGTCGGCGCCGGAACCGATGATCGCTCGCAGTCGATTCGTGAACGGGTCATGCGGTTGGTCGAAGCGCGCGTTGGCCACGGCAATGCTGTGGTTGAGGTGAGCGTCGAAACCGTGACCGACACCGAGTCTATTCGCGAGAAACGCATTGATCCCGAAAGCCGTGTCGCCATCAGCACCGATGTGGAGGAACGTGCGGATTCTTCGCAAAATCAGTCGGGTGAGGTGACCGTAGCCTCCAATATACCCGATGGCGATGCCGCCTCGGGCGATGGGTCAAAGGCCAGTACCAGCGCAACCCGCGAACGGGTGAACTATGAAATATCCGAGACCGAAAAAGAAATCCTGCGTGGGCCTGGCGCGATCAAGCGTCTGACTGTCGCTGTACTGTTGAACGGTGTGCCGACGACAACAGCAACCGGTGAAACTGTTATGGTTCCACGGGCCGAGGAAGAGCTTGGCGCCCTCCGCGAATTGATCTCTGCTGCGGTAGGATTCAGTGAGAAACGTGGTGATGTTATCACACTGAAATCGATGGAAATGCCCACAGTAGAGCCACAAGGCACCGTGGTCAGCGCCTCCATCTTTGACAACGTCTATCTGGATGCGATGTCACTGATCCAGATGGCTGCTCTTGCTCTTGTCACTTTGATCCTCGGTCTCTTTGTCATTCGTCCCATTCTGTCGAACCCGAGCAGTGCTCCGGCACTCGGTGCACCGGTAGGCGACGCCATGGATGAGCTGCCCGCGCTTGGCGGTGGCGGTTTCATGGCCAACCCAAATCTGGGCGCTGACCTCGCGCTGGATGGCGAAATAGAGAACAACGATACCGGTCAGTTCGAACCCATGGGTGGCATGGGCATGGGCAGCGGTATGGGCATGGGAGACATGGGCGGAATGGGCGATATGGGTGGCTTGCCTGCGCTTGGAAGCGGTGGTGACAACCCTGTTGATCGCCTCCGCTCGATGATTGGCGAACGCCAGGAAGAAACCGTTCAGATCCTGCGCGGTTGGCTGGAAGAGAATGAGGAGAGAGCCTGATGACCATTGCCCATCTTCTTGAAGATTTTGCCATGGACACACCTGCGGTGCCGGTTGCAGAAGTCAGTGAAGAACTGCTGGAGGAGAAACGGCTGGAATCCTATGAAAAGGGCTACAGTGCGGGCTGGGACGACGCGGTAACGGCCAAGGACAAGGAGACCACACATGTTTCCTCCGAATTGGCCAACTCGCTCGAGGATCTTAGCTTCACCTTTCATGAGGCACAGACCCAACTGCTGGAATCTCTGGATCCGATGTTCAAGGTTCTGACCAGCGCAGTTCTTCCCGATGCCATGGCCGCCAGCTTTGGCCATCACATCGTCGATCAGCTGACGGATATGGCCAAGAGCCAGGCCGATCAGGCGATAAACATCGTTGTCTCACCTGGCGAGGGTGCAACGGTGCGCGCCCTATTGACGAAGAGCTTCACCGTTCCTGTACAGGTCCGGGAAGATGTCATGCTGTCGTCTGGTCAAGCCTATCTCAAAGTCGGTGGCATCGAGCGGGAGATCAACAGCTCAGCACTAATCAATTCTATACAGGACTCTATCGAGGCCTTCTCTTTCCACATCACAGAGGACAGCAAATATGGATAAGTCTGCTGAAATGAACAGGAAGTCTGGCGATGCAGGTAATCCATTTGTATCGGTACCGGTCGAGGTTGTCGTCTCTGTTGGCAAGGCAAGACCGTTGATCCGGGATCTGGTAAACCTTGGCGAGAACGCGATCCTGACACTCGACAAGCGGGTAGAAGATCCCGTGGATCTCTATGTTGGTGACCGGCTTGTCGCAAGGGGACAGCTGGAGGAATTGGAAGGCGAGCAGGCTGGTCAATTGGCCGTTCGACTGACCGAAATCGCGGATTTGCAAAGCGGTCTGGGATGACACGCACCGCCCTTTTTGCCGCCGTTCTGGCTGCCATGCTGGCCATCGGCCTGCCAGAGGCTGTGAGCGCGCAGGATCTCAACCTGTCCTTGGGCGATGGGCAGTCGATCTCAGCCCGCTCGATCCAGTTGATCCTGCTGATCACCGTCCTCAGCCTCGCTCCGGGGCTGTTGATTATGATCACCTGCTTCCCGTTTCTTGTCACCGTATTGTCGATTCTCCGGCAAGCTATTGGTTTGCAGCAGGCACCACCGAACATGCTGATGATCAGCCTTGCGCTGTTCCTCACCTATTTCGTCATGGAACCGGTTTTTACCGAAGCCTGGACCACCGGAATCAATCCACTGATTGAGGAACAACTGGATGTGGAAACCGGGCTCGAGCGTGCCTTGCAGCCGTTTCGAGTGTTCATGGCCGCGCGTCTTGACCCCGATACATTCTACGCGATTGCGGATCTGCGACCCGCCACTGCGGGTATAGACCCTACCGCTGAGGCCCCTTTGTCGACCCTGGTGTCGAGCTTTATGCTCTCGGAAATTGCCCGAGCCTTTCAGGTTGGCTTTCTGGTCTTCCTGCCGTTTCTGGTCATCGATCTGGTGGTTGCGGCAGTTCTGATGTCGATGGGGATGATGATGGTTCCGCCAGCTGTTGTGTCCATGCCCTTCAAACTGGCGTTTTTTGTTGTCGCCGACGGTTGGAGCCTTATAGCAAGCGCCTTGGTCCGCAGTTACTTCCCCTGAAACACACCCGTTTGCAGGAAGCCCCCTGCGAAACGCCCCGGTCACAACAGTGGCCGGGGCGTTTTGCATTGGCGCGACAAACGTGATCTCGACAGCTTCTCGACCTAACGCCATGCACCTCTCCCTCAGCGGCGTCTCTATCGGACGGTCAATCATGCGGCCACCAAAGGGGCTACATGCGCGCCGGACTAGCAGTTGAAACGAATACTCTGAATCCAGCACTCTGGTGTCCCCTTGTTCAAGTCAGACAAGAGGATCAGGCCAAGCTGAGATAGCTCCCGGCCGGGCATTAGATTCACCTTGTATCATGAAGCCGGTCAGGGTCGAAAAATAGCCAGGCAGTGAATGAACGTGGCGGCCCATAGCCCAAGCAAAAACCCCCGGAACGCTAAGGTCCGGGGGGTATATCTGCTTGAAGGTAGCTTTATGTCGACGCGCTACCGCACCACGAATTCAGCATGTAGCGCACCAGCCGCCTTCAGGCTCTTAAGGATATCAATCATATCCCGCGGCGACACTCCCAGCGCATTGAGACCCGCCACCACTTCCGACAACGATGTGGTTTCCGGGACCTCTGCCAGCTGAATGCCTTCTTCTTCTTCGATCGCAGCGCCAGTGCGCGGCACAATCACCGTTTCGCCGTCGGCGAATGGATTAGGCTGCACAACCAACGGTGTTTCCTCAATCCGCAAGGTCAGATTCCCCTGCGCGACGGCAACCCGCGAGATACGCACATCGCTGCCCATCACAATGGTACCAGAGCGTTGATCGACAACCACACGTGCCTTGCGCTGAGGTTCAACCAGAATATTCTCGATCCGCCCGACAGCATGGGCGGTGGAGCGGGTGTTCGTCCGCTGCACGTCGATCTCAACCGTCCCGGAATCACGCATCAGTGCCACGTTACGTCCAAATTCCGCGTTGATCGCGCGTTCGATGCGGCCAGCGGTGGTGAAATCAGGCTCGCGCAACGCAAGACGCATGGACGAGAGCGAGGACAGATCGAAGTCGATCTCACGCTCAACCCGCGCCCCAGAAGGGATGACACCAGCAGTGGGGACACCCTGTGTGACAGAGGCGCCCTCCCCCTCCGCGACGGCACCGCCTGCCAGAATGGTACCTTGGGCGACCGCATAGATCTGGCCATCTGCGGCATTCAACGGTGTCATGACCAGCGTCCCACCCAACAGGCTCTTTGAATCGCCGATCGCGGACACTGTCACATCAACGGTGCCGCCTACGCGAGCAAACGGCGGCAGCGTGGCGGTGACGAATACCGCAGCAACATTCTTGGGTCGAAACTGTTCGCCGGTCACATTGACGCCCAGCCGCTCCAGAATATTCGACATGATCTCTTCGGTGAAGGGGGAGTTCCGCAGACCATCACCTGTCCCGTTCAACCCTACGACCAGACCGTAGCCAACCAGATCGTTACCGCGCACACCATCAAACTCAACCAGATCTTTTAGCCTGATCGCATTGGCCTGAGCCATTGCCGGCAGCAGCAGTACAGCAAGAAGAACCCGAATGAACCGCATCATGACAGGAACCTCATCAGCGACAGCTGCGATGTGCGCGCGGTGACGGTGAACAGGCTTTCCAGTTGGAACTGCGCCTCATCCAGACGGGTGGATGTTTCATAGGGGTCAGCCTGAACAAGCTCATTGAAGACCAGGCTGAGGCTGGTCTGGGCGGCGCCATTGCGGGTCGCGGTCTCTTCAATGCGGCCCTCCACAAAACCCAGATCCGACTGCATCTGAATCAATTGGACCTGACTTTCGCGCAACTCAACTCCAGTGCTGCGCAACATCTCGAACTTCACATCTGAGGTGAGGCTGAGCCCTGGGTCATTAACCAAAGTTGCGATGGCAAGGCTCTGCAGAGTCTGTTTGAACGCATCGTCATTGGCCTTCAGAGAGACGGTGACCTCTTCTGTCGGACCGATTCTCACCGGATCCATCAGGTCCGACGCGCCCTGATACATAACCGCATCAAACCCAAGCGGATCGGCGAACCAATCTTTAACGGCCTGCACGATATCTGGCGCAGTGGTGAATGGCGTCACCTCCGTCACCAGTGCCGACATCAATGTGTTGATATCAGCAAGGGGTTGGGCCTCGGTATCTTTGCCGGAAAACAGGCTTCGGCCAGCGACTTCGCCATTCAGCGAGCGGATGGCTTCGGTCAGGTACACTTCAGCCTGCTTTGACAATTGCTGAGATGTTTCGTCATTCGGCGAGGTCGTGACTGAAAAAATATCGCCCGTGAGCTTGACCACATTGTCAGAAATCAATTCGATATTGTTCTGCATGGACGATGCAAACAGCGCTGCCTCGGTGTTTGCAACCTGAAACGATTTGAGGCGATCCAGGTTACGCTCAACATCCGAGAGATATGTCAGATCCCCCCCTAGTTTCTGTGTCAACTGCGAGGTTTTTCCCGAGCTCAGCTCCTGGGTCAGGGTTGAGATATCATTCTTCAGACCAACCGACCGATTGCGCAGGAACAAGTGTTGAGCCATATCCCCATAGGAATTCATAATCATTCGTTAAATCCTCAGAAGTGTTTCCATCAGCTCATCAACCACGGAAATCATCCGCGCATTGGCCTGATAGACTTTTTCGATCACAATAAGGTTCTGCAGCTCAGCATCACTGTCGACGCCCTGCGCCAACTCTCGCTGGTACATTTCGGTATAGGTTGCTGCCGCAAAGGCGACGTTCTGTTCGGCAGAATTTTCACTCTGCGCGAAGCGAGACAACAGGTTCGCACTCAGCGTGCTAGCATCCAGATTTGCCGTCCCCAGGCCGACGGATGACACCGTGCGCTTGGCGTCCAGAGCATCCGCATATCCGCGCAGCAGCGTCGCATCCCCGGCATTACCGGGCGAGGCTGCATTCAAGCCGTCGCGTAGCCGCCAGGTTTCGGCCTGCCCCTGCATGGCAATCTTGTCATTCAGCTCGATACGGTTGGCGATGCCGACTGTATTGACCGGATCGAAA
This sequence comes from Phaeobacter sp. S60, assembly GCF_000826845.1. Lineage (NCBI taxonomy): Bacteria > Pseudomonadati > Pseudomonadota > Alphaproteobacteria > Rhodobacterales > Roseobacteraceae > Phaeobacter > Phaeobacter sp. S60. Next base: position 330,830 of record NZ_JSWJ01000004.1, on the reverse strand, counting down.
AATGCACCCTGATCGGTGAAGATGCCAGGATCCGTTGCTGCCAAGGTTGGATCCAGCGCAGGATCTTGAAAGCGTTCGATAAGATCCTTTGCCATAGCGTCCAGATCTTCCTGCGCCTCGACGGTCAGGACATCGCGCACCTCAAATTGGGCGGCAAGTGTGCCGCCGCGGATAGGCCCACCGGGCCCTGTTGCGACATCAATACCATTGATCTGCAACCCAGAGAGCAGACCGTTGCCCAGCGTCATGTATGGCAGTGTATCGGCCTTACCGTCAAAACTCAGCTCAGCTGCTTGGCCGTCCAGCAGCACAGCGCCCCCTTCGGAGAACAGGGCAACCTGACCCCTGTCACGATTGACGACCTTGACCGGAATGATCTTGTTCACTTCGTCAATCAGCAGGTCTCGTTGATCCAGCAGCGACGCCGAATCAGACCCGGTTGATTGGCTGACCGCAATTTTTGCATTCAGTTTTTGAAGCTTTTCCAGTGACTGATTGACCGTATCGACTTGTACGTCAATTGCTCTGTCGGCAGCCGTGCGCTGATTGCGTAGACCCTCTGCCGCATCCGCAATCGACCGCACCAACTCTTCCGCTTGGATTGCGAGATCATTCAGCCGCGGTCCGGAATCGGGTCGCGAAATCACCTCGATCAGTCCGGAATCGAAATCCGTTAGTCGCTGCGTGATTGAATAGGGGTCGTCGGCGCTACCAACCAATTCGGTCATGCGACCAAAAAAAGCGGATTTCACCTCTGCAACGCCGACCTCTGAATTGGCAGAACGCACGCTGGATTGCAGCGCCGGATCGTTGATCCGCTGCACGTGACCGACCTTGACCCCGCTGAACCCGTCGCCGGCGCTGGTAAGCGCAAGGCTCCGGCGCGAATACCCCGGCGTCAGGACATTCGACAGGTTTTCGGAGACGACCGATGTCGAGCGACCAGCCGCCGTCAGTCCGGTCATTGCGGAATTGAGAGCACTTGTAATGGACATGGGTCATCCAGCCTTTGCGCGAATGTTAATCAGAAGGAAGGACGCCTATCAGCGCTTGATGTTGGTGGTTTCCTGCAACATCTCATCCACGGTCTGAATGACTTTTGCGTTAGACGAATAGGCCCGCTGGGTCTGAATCATATTGGTCAGCTCACCCGCCACATCCGTTGCGGATTCCTCGCGGGCATAGCCGAGGATGTCGCCTGTCGGACCTTCACCAGCATTCCACAGGAAATAGGAGCCACTTTCACTGGACGGCATATAGGTCTGTCGGTCCATGGCGATCATGCCATTCGGGTTCGGCAGGTCAACCAGTGGAACCTGATAAACCACGCGGCTGACACCGGTGTCGTAGTTGGCATGCACATAGCCGGCCTCATCAATCTCTACGCCGGTGAAGTTGCCGACCGGAGCCCCATCCTTGGAGATCGAGGCGGGGGCAAAGGTGTCCGACAATTGCGTCAACCCGTTGTCGTCACCCAGCGTGCCGATATTGATCTCCATCGGGCCACCAGCGACGTTTACAATGATGGAGCCCGTTGCCGGGTCATAGGGACCACCGGTCGTATCCGTGACTGCGTTCAGTGCGCCGCCTGACGTTCGGTTGTCATCGAAGGTCAGAGTGTACTCCCCGATCGGGGTCGCACCGGTCGCGGTATCGGTGATGATCATGGTCCATTCGTTCGACTCACCCGTTGCCGGAACAGTGGGCACAAATTCGATCTGCAGGCTCTCGGATTTACCCAGGTTGTCGTAGTATTCGATCGAAAGGTTCTCACTGGTGCCCGCCGCTGTGGATTCTGTCGCTGTCGCGGGCAGGTTCACACCTAGGGACATCTCGGTCGTCGGCTCTCCGGACAGTTTGTTCACATTGAACCGTACCGGCTCCAGCGCATCAGATGTGTCGCGCGCATAGGGTGGAATGGTACCATCAGATTGCGCAGGCCAGCCCATCAGAACCAGACCGGACTCAGTTGCCAGCAGGCCATCGGCATTGGTTCTGAACGACGCCGTGGTTGTCAGCATCATCTGAGGGTTGGTGGCGCCCGTCTCAACCTCGTTCATCGAGGTGACAGGCAGCATACCACGGCCTCGCACAGCAAGATCGGTTGCATTGCTGGTTGACACCAGCGGTCCCCGCTCGTCGATCAGGCGCACATTGGTCGTGCGCACACCTCCGGCCGAATAGGTGCCGCCAGAGGAGCTCATAACCATCGAATGGAAATCCGTCTGAACGCGCTTGTAGCCGGCGGTCGAGGAATTCGCGATATTGTCTGAAATGGAGGCCAGTCGGCTGGCATTCGCGGTAAGTCCGGCAACGCCGGCATTAAGCGAGGAAGAAATCGTCATGGATACGCCTTTCTGCTGCATCGAATCTTTCTTGATGCAACAGCTAGCCGATTGCCCATTAACGGGCGGCTAACAGATAAAATTGTCTGGTCTGTTGGCCGCCCATTCCTGGCGTTCTTGCGCTCATTTCCGCAAAAGGATGATTTCGACCCGATTGTTTCGCGCTGACATCGGGTTGTTATCCGTCAGTTTGCGGTCTGCATGGCCGGTCACACGGTGCATGCGTTTGGACTTGGTTCCACCTGATTCGAGCATCATTCGGGTGGCATCCGCCCGCGCGTGGGAGAGTTCCCAGACCGGATTATTCGCGACGACAACCGCATGAGATCTGATATGCCCGCCAATGGCGATGTTGTTTTCAACAACCCCTGTAACGCGCGATACCATCTTCACAATATCCCTGAACAGAAGCGTCGGTTCTGCGGTGCCGTCTTTGAACAGCGGTGATTCCTCAGTATCGAAGAGCTCGACAACCAACCCCTCATCCGTAACACGAGTAATGATATGTTGCGCCATTTCGATCGAGACCATGCTTTCACCGCCACGACCTTTTAGCTGTTCTTCCAGGGCGCGGAACTGCTCATCAGCGGCTTCACGCTCCTTATCCTGCTCGGTTCCCGAATCCCCTTTCGCCTGCTGCGCGTCGGTAGGATTAATATCAGTCGCACCAGTTCCGTTCTGAGGCTTGATCTCCTCAGTGAACATACTGTCACCGCTGAATGCCCCGTTTCCACCGCCCGAAACCCGGCTCAGCGGAATGGATGGCGAGAAGTAATCCGCCAGCCCTTTTCTCTGTTTTTCAGTCGTTGCGTTGAGCAGCCACATCAACATGAAGAACGCCATCATAGCCGTCACGAAGTCCGCATAGGCGACCTTCCAAGCTCCACCGTGGTGACCATCGCCACCACCTGACTTTTTCTTCTTGATGATAATGGGCGCCACATTTCCTTGTGCGCTCATAATCCACCACCTATTTTCACCCACTACTGGGATATCAGGCGGGGTCTTAAGCGGCCCTTAACAGATAAATTTGCCGGCAGTTATGATATCCGGCGCGCCTCAGCCGGGCTTATCACCTGCAAAATTTGCGCCCCATTAACAGGGACAGGCACCGCCACCGGGCAAAACACTCGATGACGGTACAGGATATCAGTAGTCCAGCAGGATGCCTTCGTATCTCTCACGGAGTGTATTCTTCTGAACCTTGCCGGTGCCGCCCAATGGCAGAGATTCGACAAAAACCACACGGTCGGGAATCTGCCAGCTGGCGACCTTGCCCTGATAATGTGCCAACAGATCAGCCTCAGTGACATCGGCAGACCGTTTCACAGCAATCACCACTGGTCGTTCGTCCCATTTGGGATGTTTCGCCGCAATTGCCGCCGCCTGAGCGACATCAGGGTGCGACATGGCGATATCTTCCAGCTCCACAGTGGAAATCCATTCGCCACCAGACTTGATGATATCCTTGGAGCGGTCGCGAATGATCATATAGCCGTCACCGTCAATTGTGGCGACATCGCCGGTATCAAACCATCCATCCTCTGTCAGGGCGGTTTCTCCGGCGCGGAAATAGCTGTCGATCACCCAATGTCCGCAGATCTGCAGGTTACCTTGGGTCTCGCCATCATGCGGCAAGATCGCGCCGCCATCGTCGACGATCCGCAGATCGATGCCATACATTGGTCGCCCCTGCCCTTCGCGCAGCTTGGCCTGGGCTTCGGCATCCAACTCATTGTGTTTCTGCAGCAGCTGGTTCAGCGTTCCAATGGGGCTGGTTTCCGTCATACCCCAGGCATGCACCAAATCGACGCCATATTTGTCTCGGAAGGTCGGGATCATGACTGTCGGCAGGGCAGACCCGCCCACAATCGTGCGTTCAAGGCTCTCGGCGGTGCAGCCGGTTTCCTCCAGCCCCTGCAACAAGCCCATCCAGATCGTCGGCACGCCCAGCGCCACAGTCACCTTTTCCGCATCAATCAACTTGGCCAGGCTCGCCCCATCAAGGTGCGGACCCGGCAGCACCAGCTTTGCCCCAACAGCTGCGGTCATATACGGCGTGCCCCAGGCATTCACGTGAAACATCGGCACCACCGCCAACACCGTATCCCGCGCCCGCAGGGCCAGACCATCGGGTTGATTACCACCAATCGTGTGCAGCACGCTGGTCCGGTGGGTGTATTCGACGCCCTTGGGGTTGCCGGTGGTGCCTGAGGTGTAGCACAGGCTAGAGGGCAGATTTTCATCCAGATCGGGCCAGTCATAATCGGCGGTCTCCGCATCCAGCAAATCATCGTAGAACAGCACACCCTCAATCTGCGCTGCGATATCGGCATCTTTCGATCCCATCACCACGATATGTTGCACAGTGGTGAACTGCGCGCGCAACTGCGCCACAGCCGGAACAAAGGTCGTGTCAATAAACAACACCTGATCCTCGGCATGGTTGATGATGTAGATCAGCTGCTCCGGCTTCAGACGCGGGTTAATCGTATGGCAGACATACCCGCCACCTGACACGCCAAAATAGATCTCAAGATGACGACGGTTGTTCCAGGCGATGGTGCCGCAACGGGCGCTTTGGACGATACCGAGGCGCCCCAGAGCCGCCGCAAGTTTACGGGCATTGGCATCGATGTCACCCCAGGTCACATGCTCGGTTTCACCCGACGTTTCAACCGAGGTGACCATCGTTGAGCTGTGGAAACGCCCCGCATGTTCTATCAGCGAGCCTATGGTCAGCTGTTTGTGCATCATCTTGCCAAGCATCGTCGTCTTCTCCGAAATTGAAATGTCAGTCGCGGGCCGAAGCACCGCGTATAATATCTGCGGCTTTTTCGGCGATCATAATGGTGGGGGCGTTGGTGTTGCCACCAATCAGTCGTGGCATGATCGACGCATCAACCACGCGCAGCCCCTGTAGCCCGTGCACCCGAAGCGAGGGATCAACCACCGACAGCGGATCGGTGCCCATCTTACAGGTGCCAACCGGATGATAAATCGTATCCGCCCGCGCACGAATGTGCTGCTCCAAGGCAGCGTCATCCGGCTCATCGTTTATGAACAATTCCTTGTCTGCGTAGCCCGCCAGTGGCTCTGCCGCCATGATCTGCCGCGTCTTGCGGACGCCCTTGATCAACACGGCCAGATCCTCTGGATCGGCAAGGAACTGCGGATCAATTCGAGGGGCAGCCTTGGGATCAGCGCTGTTGAGGCCAACAGAGCCGCGGGACTTCGGTCTCAGCACACAGATATGACAGCTGAACCCATGTCCCATGTGCAGCTTGCGCGCGTGGTCATCGACAATTGAGATGACGAAATGCAGCTGTATGTCAGCCCGTTCGTCATTGGGGTCGGTCTTTAGAAACGCGGCCCCTTCGGCAAACGGCGTGGCGATCATACCGCGCCCGGTCTTGCGCCAATTCCAGATATGGCGCAGCAGCGAAACACTGCCAGGCAAGGAGATACCAAAATTGTCCCGATCCCGCGACTTATAAGCCAGCGTGAAATCGAGGTGATCCTGCAGATTCTGGCCAACTCCCGGCAGTTCGTGCACCATATCGATCCCATGCGGGCGTATGTCTTCGGGACGGCCAACACCAGACAGTTGCAGCAGCTGGGGTGAATTGAACGCCCCACCGCTCAGGATCACTTCGCGGCGGGCACGCACCATATGCGCGCGACCACCCTGACTATAGTGCACCCCAACTGCCCGCTTGCCCTCAAACGCAACAGAGGACGCCTGCGCGCGGGTGATCACCGTCAAATTTGGCCGATCCATGACCGGATGCAGATAGGCCGCCGCAGCCGAGCACCGCTCGCCATTGCGATCATCCCGGTGGAACTGCGTCACCTGATAGTGGCCGATGCCTTCGTTATCGCCTGAGTTGAAATCCTCACGGTGCCGGATTTGGAGGGACTGCCCGGCCTTCACAAAGGCGTCTGTAATCGGGCGAGGCGATTTCTGATTGCTGACCTGAAGCGGACCAGCCGCGCCATGCAGCGCATCATCACCACGTTCGTTGTTCTCAGACTTTCGGAAATAGGGCAGCACCGATTGCCAGTCCCACCCCTCACACCCCAAGGCCGCCCACTCGTCATAATCTTTGGCATGGCCACGAATATAGAGCATGGCATTGATGGCGCTGGATCCACCCAACCCCTTGCCACGTGGCTGATAACCCCGCCGCCCGTTCAGACCCGGCTGCGGCACCGTCTCATAGGCCCAGTTATTGATCTTTGGGCGACCCGGCAGCATGGCAACAACCGCAGCCGGGGCCCGCACCAACAGACCGTCACCGCGCCCGCCGGCCTCCAGCAGGCAAACCGTCACATCGGGATCTTCACTCAGTCGGGACGCCAGCGTCGACCCCGCCGAGCCACCGCCAACGATCACATAGTCCGCCTCCATCACGACCTCCCCGCACACCTACATCAACAGCTCTCCCAGGCTGCCAGCAGATCAGCGCCGCTTTTGTGAGAACTGTCCACTCTGACGGTACGTCATCGCGCGGGCGGAGTGGGTGGACAAAAGTCGGTCTTGAAAAAGAGAAATTGGTGCCGCTGAAGGGACTCGAACCCCCGACCCCATCATTACGAATGACGTGCTCTACCATCTGAGCTACAGCGGCGACTGGTGCAGGTGAGCCCCGCAACGGTCTGTGCGGCGCGCTTTAGCATCGGCGCACCGCTTGGAAAAGATCTATTTCACGCTTTGGGTTTTGGGTTTCCCATCATCCGTGTCCGAGGCCTCGGGCAGTGTTTCGCCCATGTCGGACGCAGAAGTATCGTCCCCATCCAACAGCTCCACCTCTGGAATATCAGAGGCATCCGGGCCAGCTGCGCCTTCCGGCGTGCCGGTGATCAATGGCAGAACCTGCGCCCCTGTGGCACCAACAACCTCCGGTGCCTCCGGACGGCGCCAGCTGAGAGTATCAAAGCTGGCGCAGTTCTCGCAGACCGGCGCCCATTCTGCATGGATGTGGTTGCAGTTTCCACAGACCCACTGCGGCCCGCGTGGCGCATTCAGCGCCCGTGCCAGCCAGCCCTGGATCACCGCATCGCTGGCGCCCTCCCCCTTTTCGATCGCCGCCATCAGGGTCAACGCACGTGCGTCCGGTTCGCGTTCAACCAGATCGCCCAGCGCGCGGCGCGCCTCTGGGAAATCCTCAGCCACGATATGCAGTTCGGCCATCACCAAACGGGTCTCATCATGTTGCGGCGCAAGACGTGACAGCTGGGCAAACCGTTTCACCCGCTCCTGTGCAGTTTCAGTCGGCTCAACCTCTGCAAACGCGTGGGCCAGATCAGGGTGCGGCTGCGCCTCCCAGGCTTTCTTCAACACCCGGATTGCATACCGTTTCTTGTCCCGAGCCAGATAAGCCCGCGCCGCCATGGCTGCCGCCGGAACCAAATCAGGCGAAAGCCGGTTTGCTTCTATCGCCTGTTCCTGCTGCTCAACCGTCGCGCCCTCTTCAACGATCGCCTTGGAGGCCGACAGCGCCAGCACAGCATCGCGGCGTTTGTAGACATCACGTGGCAGGGTGCCGGTCTTCAGCTTGGTGCTCAGCGTCTTGCGGGCCCCGGCCCAGTCCTGCGCCCGTGCCTGAAGCGTCAGCAGGGTATCTTGCACCTCCTCATGCTTGGGCCGCAGGCTGAGCGCCTTCTCCGCCAGTTGGCGCGCGGTGTCGGTATCCCCTTCAGACAGCTTTTGCTTCATGATGCCTCGGACACCAACAAAGCGGGTCGACTGGTTGCTTACCAAGCGTTTGTACGCCTCGGCCGCCTTTTTTGTGTCCCCGGCCAGTTCCGCCGCCTGCGCGGTCAACAGATCCGTCAGTTCCGGCTTCTCCAGATATTTCTCCGCCCGCGCAGCCTTGGCCATCGCCAGGCGCCCCTCACCGGAGGCCAGCGCCATCAGGCCGTCAGAGAGCGCCTGATAGCCCTTCCGCTCGCGACCCTTGTCAAAATAGCGCGAAATCGCGGTTTCATCTCCATTGAGAAACCGCAGCGTCGCCAGCAACAATGACAACAGTTTGAACAGGACCCAGACTGCAAACACCAGAATGGCCAATGCGATTACCGACTGCAGCGCACTCAGGGTATATTCGGTACCGGCGACAGTGATCTGCACGCCTCCTGCCGTCTCCGTCAGCAAGGCAGCACCAAAGGCCAGCACCGCCACGATGGCGACAAATACGAGGATCTTCAACAACGACCAGAGCATGGCAGCTTCCTTATTTGGCGTTCAGGCTTTGGGCCAGTTCATTCACGGCAGCAACAGCGGCCAGACGGGCGCGCGCAGCGGCCTCCCAATCGGCCAACGGTGCACGGGCGGTTTCCGGCAGAGCTTGCAACTCAGTCAGGGCGCCTAGCAGATCGCCGCTCTGCACGGCGGCTTCGGCGCGCGAAAGCACCGCATCCGGGTCATCTCCATCACGCGGGGCGACCGAACGCGCGCCGAGCTGACGCCGCACATAGGCCGTAATGCCACCTGTTCCCTTGGTTTCCTGACGGGCCGAAGCCAGGGCCTCACGCGCAGCCGGGGCAAAACCATCACGCAGGCTGGCACGTGTGCTGACGCCTGCCTCTGCGGACCCGGTCAATGCCTCCGGTGCGATCACGCCAACGGCCTGCAACTCTTCGATCAACCCGCCAAAGCTGGTACCCGCATCAATCGACGACCGCAGCCGGGCGACGATTGTCTGGGCGCTTGCAATACGGGCGGCTTCGGCACTGGCAGCATCCATCGCCCGCGCCTCCTCGACCATCTTTTCCACTTCGGCGCGCTGTTCGGCGAGGCTGTCCTGCAGCTTGCTCAGCTCAGCCTCAAATGCGGCAACGGCGGCCGGGCTGGCAGCATCCGTGATGGGGCGGCTCTCCAGAGCATCCACACGGACCGCCAATGCCTCAATCGCCCCTGCCAATTCATCAGATCCAGTCGCCGTCTCACTGGACCGCAGGGAGGCAACCTCTTCTGTCAACGCATCGATCTGCTGCGTGAGCGGCGCGATATCCGGGGCATCGTCAGCGGCAACCCGCTCCTGCAGCTCCGCAATCTGAGCGCTGAGGCTTTTCTTCATCTGCTCAAGCGCGGCTGCATCGACGGGCGCTGAACTGCGCCAAGAGGGCGGCATAAAATCATTCAGCACATTCGACTGTCCCGCCACAAAGCCAAGCCCGGCGGCAACGACCCCCCCTAGGAGAGCGGCTCCAAAACCACCGCGTTTTTCGACAACACGTTCGACCTCATGGACCGGTGCCGCAGCAACAGGCGGGGTATCAACTGTTTGGTCCCCCGACGCATTTTCGGCAGTCTTGCCCTCAGCTGTCTCAATGGGATCGAGATCCGCGTCCCCGAGCGCCGGGTCGTCATCCGACACATTGGAGACTGCATCCTCTTCAGCAGGCGCGGGATCCGTGTTGTCCGGATCGGTCAAGTCCGCCACAGCAGCCGTATCGGAAGTCTCATCATCTTCAACACTCAAGCTGTCAGAGACCGCATCACCAGCAGTTGTGTCGTCGATATCCGGTTTGGAGACAGACGTCTGGCTCTCTTCTGCCTGCGTATCATCGGATGTTTTCTTGTCAGCCACGCCGACGTCCCCCTCGATTCTCAAAATCTCTTAACAGCAACTCAGCAATAAACTTACTGTGCCGATGGCCCACCCTCAACCCGCGCCAGACCAGCTGCGGCATCACGCACCAATGTACGCATTGCTGCCGCGGTTGGAGACTTACATATCTGTAAGCCCTTGCATTTCAAGCCTTTCAGAGGCTCTGCAACCGCCTTGCTGAATCCAATCAGATGCAGGCCTGCGCGATATGGCGCCAATTTGACAAATTGCTGAGCGGTCCGCGGTGAAAAAAGCGGCACGATCAGCGACGCTTGCGCATCCATCGCAATCCGCGCCTCGTCTTCATAGGGAAGCAAAACCTGATCATAAATCACCTGTTCCCGGCAATTGACCCCCACCAGGCGAAGCCGCTCGGCTATGTCGCCACGGCTATGGACGCCGCGCAAATGGATCAGCGGACCTGCAGGTGGAACCTCGGATAAGGTCTGCACCAACGCGTCCGCATCCTGACCACAGCAAATCGCGCGCCACCCTTTCGCCGCTGCGGCCTGCGTTGTGCGTTGCCCGACACAATAGGCGCTCTGCCCGGCAAACGGCGCAGTCGCATACCGCACCCCATTGGCAGATGAGAAGATCACATCCCCTGAAGAAAGCCCCTGTTCAGAGGCATCAGGTCGCGGGTTCAGCGGAGTTGTCCTGATCAACGGCGCGTAGATCACCTGCACAGTCGCTCGGGTCGAGGCGGGCAGATCTTCGACAAATCGCTCTGCCACCCCACGGGGGCGCGTCATCAATAGGCCGACCATCACACGCCCCTCGGGATTGTTCGCCACTGTCATAGGTGGTAGCCCCGGCAGAGACAGGATGCAACGGTAACACCATGAAACAAAGCCTCACCCTTCTGGGATTGGAAAGCAGCTGCGACGATACGGCGGCTGCCGTGGTGCGCCAGTCCGGGCAAGGCCCGGCGGAGGTACTCTCCTCCGTCGTGTTTGGCCAAACCGAGCTCCACAGCGCCTTCGGCGGTGTGGTGCCAGAAATCGCGGCCCGCGCCCATGCGGAGAAGCTCGACCACTGCGTCCGCGATGCGCTGACCGCTGCCGACCTTCGCTTGCAAGATATGGATGCCATCGCCGTCACCGCAGGTCCGGGACTGATTGGTGGCGTGATTTCCGGTGTGATGTGCGCCAAGGGGCTGGCGGCCGCAACCGGGCTACCGCTGGTTGGCGTCAACCATCTGGCCGGCCATGCGCTCACACCCCGACTGACGGATGCGGTCCCCTATCCCTATCTGATGCTGCTGGTCTCAGGTGGGCATTGTCAGTACCTGATCGTGCGAGGGCCGGATGAGTTCAAACGACTGGGCGGGACAATCGACGATGCGCCCGGCGAGGCCTTTGACAAGACTGCCCGCCTGCTCGGCCTGCCGCAACCCGGCGGCCCCTCGGTGCAGAAGGAAGCCGAAAGCGGGGATCCCCGCCGTTTCCGCTTTCCTCGTCCGCTATTGGACCGTCCCGATTGCAACCTCTCATTCTCCGGCCTGAAAACCGCACTGATGCGCATGCGGGATCAGGTGATGGCTGAGAAGGGCGGTTTGACACGACAGGACCGCGCCGATCTCTGTGCCGGTTTCCAGGCTGCTGTCGCTGACGTCCTGGCGGAGAAAACGCGCCGCGCAATCCGACACTATCTTGAAGAAGCCCCGGCGACCCGCACCGTCGCCGTCGCGGGTGGCGTCGCAGCGAATACCGCTATTCGCGCCGTGTTAGAGACTGTTTGCACCGAGGGTGACGCGCGTTTCGTCGCCCCGCCTCTGGCGCTTTGCACGGACAATGCGGCGATGATCGCCTACGCCGGGCTTGAACGGTTCCGCAATGGCGCGCAGGACGGCATGGACTTGACTGCCCGACCCCGCTGGCCACTGGATCAGAGCAGCCCCGCCATGTTGGGCAGCGGCAAAAAAGGCGCAAAGGCATGAGTGTTTCGGTGCTTGGGTCCGGCGCATTCGGCACGGCGCTGGCAATTTCACTCGCCGGTAATGGCCCGGTTACCCTATGGGCGCGGGACGCTGATCAGGCGCGCGATATGCAGGCGACCCGGCGCAACACCCGGCGCCTGCCCGGCGCCGATCTGCCCGAAACACTGACGGTGACCAGTGATCTGGAGCGCGCTACGCAGGCTGATACCATATTGCTCGCCGTGCCGATGCAGACCCTACGGAGTTTTGTCAGCACCCATGCTGATCTGCTGCGCAACCGGGCTCTTGTGGCCTGCTGCAAGGGGATTGAACTCAAGACCGGTCAGGGTCCGTTGGTGGTTCTCCACGGCTGCCTTCCGGCGGCTCGAACCGCCTTGTTGACCGGCCCCAGTTTCGCCGCCGATATCGCAAAAGGCCTGCCAACGGCGCTGACGCTGGCCTGTCGTGACCCGGAAACAGGGGCGCAGTTGCAACAGCAGCTGACCACGAAGAACCTTCGGCTCTACCGCACTACGGACACCAGCGGCGCCGAAATTGGCGGCGCGCTGAAAAACGTGATGGCGATTGCCTGCGGTGCCGTCATCGGCGCTGGACTTGGCGACAGCGCCCGCGCCGCACTGATGACCCGCGGCTATGCGGAGATGCAGCGCATGGCACTGGCGTCCGGTGCGCAGGCCGATACGCTGGCAGGTCTTTCCGGGTTTGGCGATCTCACTCTGACCTGCAGCTCAGAGCAGTCGCGGAACTATCGTCTTGGGCTGGCGATTGGACGGAACGAAACGTTTGACCCCAATATCACGGTTGAAGGCGCCGCTACGGCGCGTGCCGTCCACGCCGAAGCCCAGGCGCGAAATCTGGACATGCCCATCACCGCCATTGTCGTGGCTCTGCTCGATCAGCGCTTGACGATTGCCGACGCCACCGCTCAACTGCTTGCAAGACCATTGAAAGAGGAATGACATGCTGATTGCCCTGATCGCGCGCGATAAACCCGATCATTTGCAGACCCGGATGGACAACCGGGCGGCGCATCTCGCGTATATTGAGGAAACCGGTGTTGTGGCGCAGGCCGGTCCCTTGCTGGACCAGGATGGTGGTATGGTTGGCTCGCTGATCATCCTTGATGTCGAAGACATGGCCGTCGGTCAGGCCTGGGCCGACAACGACCCCTACGCCAAGGCAGGTCTGTTTGAGGCGGTTGAGCTGATCACCTGGAAGAAAGTCGTCGGCTGATGGCGTATTGGCTGTTCAAATCCGAGCCCTCCACCTGGAGCTGGGCTGACCAGCAAGCCAAGGGCGAGACGGGTGAGGAATGGGACGGCGTGCGCAACTATCAGGCGCGCAATTTCATGCGTGAGATGAAGCTCGGCGATCGCGGATTTTTCTATCATTCGATGAAGGAAAAATCCGTGGTCGGGATTGTTGAAGTCTGCGCTGAGATCCATCCAGACAGCACCACAGATGATCCCCGCTGGGAATGCGTTGATATCAAAGCGGTGCGCAGCTTTGCTGTGCCAGTGACGCTCGATCAGATTAAGGGTGACCCTGATCTGGAGAATATGGTTCTGGTGAAGAACTCCCGGCTGTCAGTACAGCCTGTCACCGCAGAGGAATGGGCCCATATCTGCGCGTTAGGGAAGACAGACCCTGATTGATCTGACAAAATTCTCTTGCTGATGCTGGTTTCAGGGAGAGCTCAATGGAAATTCTGAATGTTATCGCCGCGGCTATTGCTGGCTTTGTTCTAGGCGCAGTCTGGTATGGCCTGCTTGCTGAACCCTGGATGCAGGCGGCGAAAGTGCCGCGTGATGAGGCTGGCAAACCTACGGGCGGGCAGACACCAGCGGTGTTCGCCGCGACGTTTGGTCTGCAGATTGTCGTGGCCGGTATGATGCGCCATGTCTTTGCGCTCTCGGGTATCGATACGGTTGGCGGCGGGCTGGTCAGCGGGCTGGGCATCGGATTGTTTTTCATTACGCCGTGGATCATGATCAACAACCTCTACGCCATTCGACCATTGCGTTTATTGATGATCGACGGTGGTTATGCGACGCTTGCCTGTGGCGCCATCGGTCTGGTCCTGACGCTATTCTAAGATGCGTGGCCAGCAGCCGTGCAATAAAAAAGGGAAGATCCGAGCATATGCCAGGATCTTCCCTTTCACCCCACGTGCTCCAATTCCACCACACGTGTTCGTAAATCTGTGATCCTGGCCATCCTGACCGGTCCTTAGACGATAGTCCGGTCAGCGGTGATTCCGCAAAGGCAATACAGGTAAAATGCAACACATGTACAACCTGAGACTGTCTTCTTGGCGTTGCAGCGTCCCGCGAAGCCCACTGGATCATAGACGTGCCTCCAGTGTTTCAGAGGCAAGATGGCAACGACAAAAAAGCCCGCCGGATCCGTCCGACGGGCCTTTTCGGTCGATCGTTCGGCTGATTGGTCAGCCGTAGACGGATTCTTTTCCGAAGTGTTTGGTCAGCATATAATAGACAACGGCACGATATTTGTTCCGCTCTGATTTACCGTAGGTTTCGATCACGCTGTCAATCGCAGACATCAGCTCGGGGCCATCAGACAGACCCAGTTTTTTGATCAGGAAGTTGTTTTTGACGGTTTCCAATTCCGCCGACTGACTGGAGGCCACTGTCGATGCATCAGCATCGTAAATAGCCGGACCACAGCCGATGGTGACCTTTGTGAGCAGATCCATGTCTGGATCCATGCCACATTTTGTTTTCAGATCATTTGCATATTGCTCGATCAGATCGTCGCGTTTTCCCAAAGCTCTCTCTCCCATGTTACTCGCGGAACTATTGTTATCGCCAGGCGCAGCGCCTGATCGGTTCTTATTCCAGCAGCTTAGCCGCAGATCGGAACAGGGCAACTGGGAATTTCTGCGACCACCTCTCATTTCTGCGAACACGCCCTGGATTACCCGCTACCAAATGAAAAAAGGCGCCCCTACAAGAGGGGCGCCAGTTGCTTCAGTCGGCACCGTAGTCAGGTGCCGGATCAAAAGATCAGAGCGTCATTAGACGCTGTTACCGATCAGGCGATCATCCTGCAGCGGTTTGATCATGTCTTCGTCGATCTCCGGCATGGAACGCAGCGCCGCTTCGGTGCGGGTGCTCAGCTTCAGCTGACCATTGCGGGTGAAATCCATATCGGACAGCGGCACGGCGACAGTATATTCGTTCATACCAAGAAAGCCGCCAACACCGATGACACCTGCGATTTTGCCATCCTGCTCAATCACATAATCGATTTCACCGACGTCCTTGCCAGTGGCGGAAAACACGTTTTTCCCAACCAGATCAGCGACGGTCATCTCATCCAGGGGCGGCAGTGGTTCACCCGCCGCGTCCGAGCTGTCGTATTCGCCGCGTGGGATGGTGGTGGAAGCGTCAGAACTTGCATTGACGTTTACATCGCCATCCGCAGGCATTTCGTCGTTCACGGTCTCCACGCCGCTGTCGATTTTATATTCACCACGCGGAATGGTCGTACCCTCGGTGGTGTCAAGCGACGCGCCGCTGGTGGTGTCTTGACCGCCAACAGTCTCGATCTCGGTGTCCGACTTGCTTTCACCGCGCGGGACGGAAGTGCCCGCCTGTGCGATCCCTGCGCCCGCCATCAATGCAGCAGCAGTAACACCAGCCAGAATACGGGTTTTGGTTTTCAGTTCGGTCATGTCGTTTTCTCCTTCGCTTGAAGTACGCCAACCAAACGTCACCAACCTTGCAGACGTTCCAAGATTTCCGTGGAATTTCGCCCCTAAATTTTTGGAACTTCTGCGTGCAGGATTGCGTTGCGCGTCCGCGGCGCGCGCTAGATCGATCCAGCCAAAAGGCAATTAAAATACAGTCACATAACCGAAAACACCCCGCCGATGGCGGGGTGTTGCTTTGGTCACTCACCTGCGCAGTTGCACAGGGTGACGGATGATCAATACCGGTAGTGCTCAGGCTTGAACGGGCCTTCCGGTGTGACGCCGATATAGGCGGCTTGTTCAGGCGCCAGTTTCGACAGTTTTACACCGATCCGCTCCAGATGCAGGCGGGCGACTTTCTCGTCCAGATGCTTGGGCAGAATATAGACATCGTTTTTGTAGGTCTCACCACGGGTCCACAGCTCAATCTGGGCCAGAACCTGGTTGGTGAAAGAGGCCGACATCACAAACGACGGATGCCCGGTTGCGTTGCCAAGGTTCAACAGGCGACCTTCGGAGAGCAGGATCAGACGGTTGCCCGAGGGCATCTCGATCATGTCGACCTGCTCTTTAATGTTCGTCCACTTGTGGTTCTTCAGATTGGCAACTTGGATCTCATTGTCGAAATGGCCAATGTTGCCAACAATCGCCATATCCTTCATCTCGCGCATATGCTCGATCCGGATGACGTCTTTGTTGCCAGTCGTGGTGATAAAGATATCGGCGCTGTCGACAACATCCTCCAGCAGCACCACCTCAAAACCATCCATGGCCGCTTGCAGGGCACAGATCGGGTCGACTTCGGTAACCTTAACCCGGGCGCCAGCACCACGCAGCGACGCGGCGGAGCCTTTGCCCACATCGCCATAACCGCAGACCACTGCTACCTTGCCAGCCATCATCGTATCCGTGGCGCGGCGGATCCCGTCGACCAGCGATTCCTTACAGCCGTATTTGTTATCAAACTTCGATTTGGTGACCGAATCGTTCACGTTGATCGCCGGGAAGGGCAGTTGCCCCTCTTTCACCAGCTCATACAGGCGGTGGACACCAGTTGTGGTTTCCTCAGAAACGCCCTTGATCGCGTCGCGGGTCTTGGTGAACCAGCCCGGGCTTTCAGCCATGCGCTTCTTGATCTGGTTAAAGATCGCCTCTTCCTCTTCCGAGGTGGGGATTTCGATCAGATCCGTTTCACCCGCCTCAACGCGCGCACCCAGCAGCACATAGAGGGTGGCATCACCACCATCGTCCAGAATAAGGTTGGCACCTTCGGGGAACTGGAATGAGCGATCCAGATAATCCCAATGCTCAACAAGGGTCTGACCCTTGATCGCAAACACAGGCGTGCCACCAGCGGCGATGGCCGCTGCGGCGTGATCCTGTGTCGAGAAGATGTTGCAGGAGGCCCAGCGCACATCGGCGCCCAGCGCCACCAGCGTTTCGATCAGAACTGCGGTCTGAATGGTCATGTGAAGCGACCCGACGATCCGGGACCCTTTCAGCGGCTTGCTATCGCCGTATTCGTCGCGCAGGGCCATCAGCCCCGGCATTTCTGTCTCAGCGATATCGAGTTCCTTGCGGCCAAACTCGGCCAGCGCGATGTCCTTGACGATATAATCCCCGGGCATTGCCTGCTCCATTCCGGTTACAATTTGTCTACCGCAGCAGGTAACACCGCAATGGTTTATAAGCAACGAAGATGCCCAACAGCGCCGGGGCGCGGTGACCAGCGGTCATGCGCCCCGGCCTTCCCAACGGTCCGGGGGGACAGGTCAGCTGGGTGTGCCTTGTGGTTCGGGGTCGTCCGTCACTTGGAAAAACCCGGTACCAGAGGCCACGACACAGCTGAGCCCGTTGGGATGGGAAACCAGCACAGTAAATGTACCGGTTGTCGCGGAAGCCCAGAACTCAATCACGGTGGACACAGGCTGGCTGGATTGCAGCCCGCCTGCGGTCAGCCGCTCCGCGTATGAGGATTGCAGGCGATCCACAATATGATCGCGCGGGCTACACCCTGCCGCCAGCGCAGGTGGCGCGGTTGCAAGCATTCCAAAGACAAGCGAGGTACAGGCAAGACGTTTAAACATGGCAGTCTCCTTTCGTGTGCGTCTCAGCGACGAAAGAGGCCTGCCAAGGGAGCAAGAGCCCCTGTCGTATCTATAAATATGGGGTCTTGGCATGGTGTTATCAAATGCCAAGCGGTCAACTGTTTGTGGCGATCCGCGTGATCAGGCAGGGGCAATCAGCCATATTCTCTGCAAAACCGCATCGATGATCAGCGCCCACTGCACCACAAGCAATTGCACGACGATCCTCCACCAGCTAGTCAGAAAGCAGCGTCAACAAGAAGGCACAGACCATGCCCCCCACACCTCCGCGCGCCTGGCAACGGATGCTCTCCGGACGTCGGCTGGACCTGCTCGACCCGACGCCGGTTGATGTCGAGATTGAGGATATCGCCCACGGTCTGGCCTTTGTGGCGCGCTGGAATGGTCAGACCATCGGTGATTTTGCCTATTCCGTCGCAGAGCATTCGCTGTTGGTCGAGACGATCTATGGTCGCCTCAATCCCAAGGCTCCTGTGCGCTGGCACTTGGCCGCGCTGCTGCATGATGCCCCGGAATATGTCATCGGCGACATGATCTCACCCGTGAAAAACGCGGTCGGCCCCAGCTATGGCGAACTCGATCAGCGGCTGACGGCTGCGATTCACATCCGCTTTGGCCTGCCTGCGGCCCTCCCCAAAACAATTAAGGCGCAGATCAAAAAGGCAGACCGGATCAGTGCCTGGATGGAAGCGGTGGAGATTGCCGGTTTTTCCCGCCGCGAGGCAGACCGGCTGTTTGGAAAGCCGGATCAAACACTGCTGGACGGTCTCTCCATCCGCCTACGGCCGCCGGTTGAAGTGCGTAGGGACTACGTGACCCGTCACGCCAAGCTCTTGGCGCAGCTCTGATCTCGAGAAAAAAGCCTCTCCAAGTTAGGAGAGGCTGAGGCCCTATTTGGGGCTGCGTTTTGCAAGGATCCGCTGCAACGTGCGCCGGTGCATATTGAGGCGCCGAGCGGTCTCGGAAACGTTGCGGTCACAAAGCTCATAGATCCGCTGAATATGCTCCCAACGCACGCGATCCGCGCTCATCGGGTTTTCCGGCGGGGGTGGCAGCTCTTCCTCATTGGCGAGCAGCGCATTCATAATGTCCGACGCATCCGCAGGCTTTGACAGGTAGTCAGTTGCACCAATTTTCACAGCAGCCACGGCGGTCGCAATCGCACCGTAGCCGGTCAGTACAACCACACGACTGTCAGGACGGCGTTCCCGCAGGATCTCAACCACATCCAATCCGTTGCCATCCTCAAGCCTGAGATCCACCACCGCAAAGGCGGGTGGACGCGCTGTGGCAATCGCACTGCCTGCCGCAACAGAGCCAGCGGTTTCAACCTCAAATCCCCGTTTTTCCATGGCTTTGGCCAGACGCCGCAGAAAGGGCTCGTCGTCATCGACCAGCAAGAGTGTCTTGTCTGGTCCTATCTCCTGCATAGCAGCTTCGCCCATACTGTCGGTCCCCCGCAATGTCGTCAGGTCGTGAGGCTTGATATTACGTCTCACCCCGGAAACGTCAAACCTTCATCCAGGTTACAGATTTTCCAGGAAGCAACCGACCTTATCAGCGATCTGCTCCGGGGTCTCATCGCGGCGGAAGAATTCGACAAACCCCTGCTCTGGCAAGACCAGATAGGAAAAGGTCGAATGATCAACAAGATAGTAGTCTTCATCACCATCCTGCTTCTTGTAATAGGTCTTGTAAGCACGGCTGGCGGCCTTGACCTGCTCATGCGATCCGGTGAGGCCAATCATACGCTCATGCAGATTGGCGGCGAAGTCGCCGACCACTTCAGGCGTATCGCGATCCGGGTCGATGGAGATGAACACCGGCGTCACATCCTTCCCGCGTTCATCCAGCAGATCGATGGCCTCCGCATTGCGTGCAACATCCAGCGGGCAGACATCAGGGCAGAAGGTATAGCCGAAGTAGACCAGTGACGGCTTGGCGATCACATCTTTCTCTGTCACGGTTTCACCCTTGGCGTTCACCAATTCAAACGGACCGCCAATGGTATCCGAGCCGCCAGCGATCTGACTGGCGCGGCATTGCGCGAAGTCATCGCCCGCGCCGCCACCTCGTGTGGCAAACCAGGCGCCGCCCACCAGGGCGGCAACAACAACGGCAGCAAGGATAGCGTAGAGACGGGTCATGAGATCACACTTTGCGCAAGGAATAGGTTTGTCGACAGGCTGCGCCAGACCTACCAAGAATTTCAGGCGATGCAACGGGCGGAGCGATGCAACCGCCGCGCATCAACCAGACCGGGTCATGGCGATCCTGCGCGGGGTCGGACCTATCGCAGGCCACCCCCCAATGACCAGACGGACAAAACAGCGCAGCCGAGGTTGGTCCACAGGTTTTCACGCCAAAGAAAGGCCCGTAAATCTACTGGTCAATTGTCTGTGAGCGCCAGGAGTGCGAGACTGCCGCAACGGTTCTGCTTCGTCATTTTCGGTTTCACCTTGCTAGGGACTGGCCTGTATGCAAGCAGATTCCAACAAGACCACCAATGCCCCCCTTTTCGCCATGGAGTGCGAGATGAGCGCGACAAATATCGATCTGCTGAGCGGTCAGGAACGCAGCCACTGGATCCGCCTACGCACCTTGATCCTGCTGCGCTGGGTGGCGATTGTTGGTCAGGTTTCAGCGATTACCGTGGCCCAGCAGCTGTATAATCTGCAGCTGGAACTGGTGCTGTGCTATATCGCTATCGGTGTGTCCGTGCTCGGCAACCTGATCGCAATTATCCTGTTTCCGCAGAACAAACGCCTGTCGGAGTTCGAGAACTTTCTGATGGTTCTGTTTGATCTCTTACAGCTGAACTTCCTGCTGTATCTGACCGGCGGGCTGAACAATCCCTTCGCGCTTCTGGTATTGGGTCCTGTGACCATCTCAGCCTCGATGATGCGGCTCCGCTCTACGCTGATCATCGGGGCAACCGCGATCATTCTGGTGACACTGCTGGCAGAATTTCATCTGCCATTGCGCACACCGCAAGGTTTTGTGCTGCGGGTGCCGGACATCTTCGTCTTCGGCAACTGGACAGCCATTGTGATCGCGGTACTGTTTATTGGCGCCTACTCCTATCGTATCAGCGCCGAGATCCGGTCGATGTCTGATGCGCTGGCCGCAACCCAGATGGCCCTGTCCCGCGAACAGAAGCTGACCGATCTTGGCGGTGTGGTGGCTGCCGCGGCGCATGAGTTGGGCACGCCACTGGCCACGATCAAACTGGCCAGTGCTGAGCTGATAGATGAACTGGATGACCGGCCTGATCTGCGCGAAGATGCGGCGTTGATCCGCGAACAGGCAGACCGCTGCCGTGACATCCTGCGGGGCATGGGCCGCAGCGGCAAGGACGACCTGCATCTGCGCCAGGCCCCTCTTTCCACCGTGATCAACGAGGCGGCTGAGCCCCATATGTACCGGGGCAAGACTATCCAGTTCAAAGAGGCCCCCGAAAGCGATGGCGATCTTCAGCACCCGACTATTCTGCGCCAGCCGGAGATCATTCACGGGCTGCGCAATCTGGTTCAGAACGCCGTGGACTTCGCCCGCTCAACCGTTTGGATCGATGCCAGCTGGAATGATGAGACCATCACACTGCGCATCAGCGATGACGGGCGGGGATACCCGTCACATCTGTTGGGCCGAATTGGCGACCCCTTCGTGCGCCGCCGTCGCAGCGACAGCGACCGACGCCAGCGACCGGAGTATGAGGGCATGGGTCTGGGACTCTTTATTGCCAAAACTCTGCTTGAGCGCAGTGGCGCTCAGCTGACGTTTGCAAACGGCTCAGATCCAAATCAAACGCTGACCCGTGATCCGGCGCGGCGCGGAGCTTTGGTACAGGTCAGCTGGCCTCGCAGCAAAATTGACGCTCTGACGGGCGAAAATGCCGTTCCCATCGGGGAAAATAAACGTATAGAAATTTAACTATTCACTTTTAGGCAACCAATTAAACTTCATTTAACCATTATCAGGAAACATCGGGGGCAAGAGCGAAACACTTGTGGGTAACGGACATCATGCAGCAGATCCTATCGACCGACTGGCTTGTATTGGCGACGCTTTGTGCGGCAACGGCAGCGACCGCTGTCTGGTGGTTGTCTCCCAACCCCAAACCCAAGGGGTTTGAGCAGGACCTGCTGCAGGGGGATGGACGGTCCGACGCCGTGTTTCTCTTTGATGATACGACGCTGATCGGCTGGTCCTCTGGCGCGCGCCGTTTCATTGGAGAACAGGCCGAAACCTTCAGCTGGGCGAACCTGCGCGAACAACTGGCCCGCAGTTATCCCGGCTTGCCGCAATCCCCCGGCTTCCTGAAGGATGTCGGCCCGCTTGTGCTCTCTGGCACAGCCAACGCCGAAAGCCGCGAAGCGCTTTGCGAATGGATCGACGGTGTGACCCGCGTGCAGCTGCGCAGCACCACATCCGAAGAACATAATCACAGCATCGACCAGGAGCTGACCACCCTGCGCTCCGCCGTGCATCAGGCGCCCTATCCGGTTTGGTTGCAGTCCGATGACGGTGCCGTCACCTGGTCCAACCTCGCCTATGATGATCTCAGCCAGAAGATCCGCGGTCGCAATGTCGATTTCTCCGAACCTTTGTTCACTGATCTCGATGACCCGATGGCCAGCGGCAAGCCTGAGCGGATCTCAATTCCGCTGCCCGAGAGCAAGAAAAAACTCTGGTACAATATCTCGACCACCGAAACCGAGTCTGGCTGGCTCTGTCATGCGGTCGATGTAAACGCGGTTGTTGACGCCGAGATCGCCCAGCGCAACTTTGTGCAGACATTGGCAAAAACCTTTGCCCAGCTGTCCATTGGCCTTGCGATCTTTGACCGCAATCGCCAGCTGGTTCTGTTCAACCCCGTGCTGATCGACCTGACTGCCCTGCCCGCCAACTTTCTCAGCTCACGTCCGAATCTGCTGACCTTCTTTGATCGGCTGCGCGATCAGCGCATGATGCCGGAACCGAAAAACTATTCCAGCTGGCGTCACCAGATGGCTGATCTGCTGGAAGCAGCGGCTGAGGGGCGCTACCAGGAAACATGGTCGCTGCCATCCGGATCGGTCTATTCCGTCTCCGGTCGCCCGCACCCTGATGGGGCCATCGCCTTCCTGTTTGAGGATATCACCGCCGAGATCACCCTGACCCGGCAGTTCCGCTCGGAGCTGGAAATGGGTCAGTCGATCATGGATCAGATGGACGAAGCCATCGCGGTTTTTGCCAATGACGGCACCATGACCTTCTCCAACGCCGCCTATCATGATCTCTGGCAGATGGATCCCGACGGCAGCTTCGCCAAGATCACCATCATGGATTCTAGCCGTGTCTGGCAGGACATGTGTGCTGCAACGCCTGCCTGGGGCGAGATCCGGGATTTTGTTGCCGGCAGCGAGAACCGCACAGCCTGGTGGGCTGATGTACAGCTGCGCAGTGGCACGCCTCTGGTCTGCAAGGTCAGCGCCATCCAGAATGGCGCCACCATGGTCAGCTTCCGCTCGCCGGAACCAGCCCCCGCTCCGGTTGATCAACAGCGGTTTGCGATTACAAAACAGGGCAAATAGAGCAGCCCTCATCGTCTGAAATCAAAGAGATTGCCCGGTTCGATGCCGGGCTTTTTCGATCCAGCTTGCAGCGCCGCGCGCAGGGCGGCATTGTCGCGCCATGACAATCCAGAAGACCCACGTAATCCCCCTGCCCTCGCCCGAAGCGACTGCTGATCTGGCCACCCGTTTGGGCGCAGAACTGAGCAATGGCGACTGTCTGCTTCTGTCGGGTATCATCGGCGCCGGCAAAACGCATTTTGCCCGCAGCCTGATCCAGTCGCAGATGACGGTGCCTGAGGATGTGCCCTCACCGACATTCACCCTTGTTCAGACCTATGATCTGCCAACTGGCGAATTGTGGCATGCTGATCTCTATCGCCTGTCGTCGCTGGATGAGATTGAGGAACTTGGCCTGATCTCCGCCTTTGAGACCGCCATATGTCTGATCGAATGGCCGGATCGGCTGGCCGAACTGACGCCAGCTGCCGCTTTGCATATATCGCTGGCCTTGGATCCGGACGAAAACGACGCCCGTACCGCTACGCTGCGCTGGAGTGATGCGCGTTGGGAGCCCCTGATGAAGCAGATTGCCACATGACCGACCGAGAAAACCTCATTGCCACCTTCCTCACCGATACCCCATGGCACAGCTGGACCCGCGTGCCGCTCGCTGGGGACGCCTCCAACCGGCGCTATGAGCGGCTTCGCGATGCAAATGGCGCCACCGTGGTGTTGATGGACGCACCGCCGGATCAGGGAGAGGACGTCGCCCCATTTGTTGCGATTGCGACCTACCTGCGGGAGCAGGGTCTGAGTGCGCCGGAAATTCTGGCCGAGGATCATGACAATGGCCTCCTGATCATCGAAGATCTGGGAGACGCGTTGTTTGCGCGCGTGATGCGCGACACCCCTGCGCAGGAGCGTCCGCTATATGAGGCGGCAACGGATGTGCTGGTCGCGTTACATGAGGCCCCGATGCCAGAACTGGAACCGCTCGGACCACGGTTGATGGCGGAACTCTCCAGCCTCGCCTTTGCCAAATACCGCGATGTGATACGTGAGGAGGCCTCACCGGAACATGCCGCCCGGTTCACTGATCAGTTCGAGGATATTTTACGCCGCACGATCAAAGGCGACGTGGTGCTGGTTCAGCGCGATTACCACGCCGAAAATCTGATCTGGTTGCCGGAGCGCAGCGGCGTTGCACAGGTCGGTCTGCTGGATTTTCAGGCCGCGCGCGCCGGTCATCGCGCCTACGATCTTGTGTCACTGCTACAGGACGCCCGCCGCGATGTCCCTGCGGTGATCGAAATGCAGATGATGGAACGGTATATCGCTGCAACCGGTGTTGATGAGGGCAGCTTTCGCGCCGCCTATACCGTTCTGGGCGTGCAGCGCAACATGCGTATCTTGGGCGTTTTTGCCCGCCTCGGGCGTGACTATGGCAAACCGCATTACGTTGATCTGATCCCCCGCGTCTGGGACCATTTTCACCGCGGGTTGGATCACCCGGCGATGGCCCCACTGGCGGAATTCCTGCATCAGGAAATGCCTGCGCCCACCCCCGATGTTCTGGACCGGTTGCGCGGCTGATGGCAGAGATCGCTTATCCCGTTATGATCTTCGCTGCCGGATTTGGCACCCGGATGCGGCACCTGACCAACCACCAGCCCAAACCGATGATTCCGGTCGCCGGTCGCCCACTAATCGACCATGCGCTGGATCTGGCGCGAGAGGTCACACCGCCGGTGATCGTGGCCAACAGCCACTATAAGAGTGACGTTCTGGCCAACCATCTTGCAAATAGCGAGGTGGCGATCAGCCGTGAGGATCCTCAGATCCTCGACACCGGTGGTGGGCTGCGACATGCGCTGCCGCTGCTCGGAACACATTCGGGACCGGTCTATACCGTGAACCCCGATGTGGTCTGGCGCGGGCCGAACCCGCTTTGCCTGCTGCGCGACGCGTGGGACCCTGCGCGCATGGATGCGCTGCTGACCTGTATTCCCATCAGCCGAACTGTTGGACGCAGCGGCGGTGGTGATTTCCACACGGACGAAGACGGGCGACTGCATCGCGGCGGCGACCTTGTCTATGGCGGTGTTCAGTTGCTGCGGACCAACAGGCTGGACGAAGTTAACGAGACCGTGTTTTCGCTGAACACCCTGTGGGATTTGATGGCTGCCGAAGGACGCCTGTTTGCGCTGGAATATCCCGGCCATTGGTGCGATGTCGGCACCCCCGAAGGGATCCCCCTGGCTGAGGACCTGATAGCCCAAGATGAGATTTGAGCCGCAAGACACACCACGCCTTTTTGCAGTTCCCTGCGGCGTCGATTTCCCACGCGCTCTGGTTGACGGGTTGGTTGCCCGCAGTCGGAACACGCCGCCAGAAGCGCTGGCCAAGGTCGAACTGATCGTCAACACCTCCCGCATGGCACGCCGGGTGCGGGATCTGTTTGATCATGGGCCAGCTCTGCTTTTGCCGCGGATCTCGCTGCTGAGTGATCTCGACATGCGCGCCACCTTACGGGGTCTGCCGCCAGCCCTGCCGCCGTTACGGCGACGGCTGGAGCTCTCACAGCTGATTGCCAAATTACTGGAAGCACAGCCAGATCTGGCCGCCCGATCCTCCCTCTATGATCTCTCAGACAGTCTCGCAGCATTGTTTGATGAAATGCAGGGCGAAGGCGTCAGCCCGGAGACGATCCGCTCGCTGGATGTCTCCGACATGTCCGGCCATTGGGCGCGCGCGCAGCAGTTCATCGCCATCGCCGACGACTTTGCTGAGACCCACGAACACGCAATGGATGCACAGGCCCGTCAGCGACAGGTTGTGCTTGATCTGATCGAAGAGTGGCAGGACTGCCCACCGCAACACCCGGTCATCCTGGCCGGCTCCACCGGATCGCGTGGCACCACGCTGATGCTGATGGAGGCAATTGCGCGCCTGCCGCAAGGCGCGGTGATCCTACCCGGTTTCGATGACCAGCAGCCGGGCCACGTCTGGGAACATCTAGATGATCCGCTGATGTCAGAAGACCACCCGCAATATCGGTTTTTCAAGATCATGCGCGATCTAGACATGACCCCGGATCAGGTGCGTCCATGGGTCGATGCACTACCAGCCTCCACGGCGCGCAATCGGCTGGTCTCTCTGGCGCTGCGCCCGGCGCCTGTTACCGATGCCTGGATGCGCGAAGGGCCGGAGCTGCGCGATATCGATCAGGCCACCGCCGATGTAACCTTGGTCGAGGCACCCAATCCCCGCGCCGAGGCGCTGACCATTGCCCTGCGACTGCGCAAGGCCGCCGAGAATGGACAGACAGCCGCGCTGATCACACCGGATCGTATGCTGACCCGACAGGTGGCGGCCGCGCTGGATCGCTGGGATATTCTGCCGGACGATTCCGCGGGCCAACCACTGCAACTGTCACCTCCGGGCCGGTTTCTGCGCCACATCGCGGAACTGTTCTGCAAGCCGCTGGCCTGCGATACGCTGTTGACGCTGCTGAAACATCCGCTTTGTCATGATGGGGCAGGGCGCGGTGATCACCTGCGCCACACCCGCGAATTAGAGCTGCGGCTGCGCCGCTACGGCCCCCCTTTTCCGGATGCCGACAGTTTTGCCGCGTTTGAAATCGGGCGGGAGCTGATGCCTGGGTGGACCGCCTGGCTGACGCAGTGTTTTGCCGACAAACCCATCCGTGGAACGCAGCCCCTGTCACAATGGGTTGAAGCCCTCAGGAATCTCGCCGAGGCAATCAGCCGTGGCAGTCAGGAGGCTGCTGCCGGTGGCCTCTGGGACAAGAAGGCTGGGCGCAAAGCGCTGGAAATCATGAACAACCTTCAGGCGGAGGCTGGCTATGGCGGTGAGATGACCGCCCGCGATTTTGCCGATCTTCTGCGCGCGCTGCTGTCGCAGGGGGAGGTGCGGGACCGCGATGCACCCTATGGCTCCATCCTGATCTGGGGAACGCTTGAGGCGCGCGTGCAGGGGGCCGATCTGGTGATCCTTGGCGGCCTAAACGAAGGCAGCTGGCCGGAAGCTGCTGCACCCGATCCATGGCTCAACCGACAACTGCGTCATCAGGCGGGGCTGTTGCTGCCGGAACGTCGCATTGGGCTGTCGGCGCATGATTTCCAACAAGCCATCGCTGCACCCGAAGTCTGGTTGACTCGCTCCGAACGGTCGGATGAAGCGGATACAGTTCCGTCACGCTGGCTCAACCGAATGACCAACCTTCTGTCCGGCTTGCCGGGGCAGGGCGGCCCTGCAGCGCTGACGGATATGCGGACCCGTGGTCAGGAATGGTTGGGCTGGGCGGAGGTGTTGGAGGCGCCTATCTCTCTGCCCCCCGCCAAACGACCGGCACCACGCCCCCCCATCGCCGCGCGCCCCCGACGCCTGACGATTACGGAAATCCCGCGTCTGATCCGCGATCCTTATGCGATTTACGCCAAACATGTGTTGAAGCTGCGTCCGCTTGATCCGCTTGTACAGGAACCCGACGCCTTGCTGCGCGGCATCGTGCTCCACAAGATCCTGGAGGATTTTATCAAGGCAACCGTCGCTGACCCCGGTAGACTGACAGCACAGGATTTCCTTGCGACAGCGGCAGCCCATCTGGAGGCAAAGGTTCCATGGCCCATAGCGCGCAGCCTCTGGCTGGCCCGGCTTGAACGCATTGCAGATGACTTCATCAATGGAGAGCGCCAACGGCAGCAAACCGCGCGCCCGACTGGTTTTGAAGTCTCCGGTGCCGTGCGCGTTGCGCCGCTTGATTTTGAGATTGCAGGCACCGCCGATCGAATTGATGTGGATGAACGCGGCGGCCTGCATTTGTTTGACTACAAAACCGGCGACCCGCCAACTGAAAGCCAACAGAAAACCTTTGAAAAACAACTGCTGATCGAGGCCGCCATGGCCGAACGCGGTGCGTTTGAGCGCTATGGCGAGGGCAGGGTGGAACGGGCACTGTTCCTTGGCCTCAAAAGCCCGCTGAAAGAGGTCGCAGCCCCACTCATGGATGAGCCACCGGGTAAGGTTTGGGAAGAATTGACCAAGCTGATTTCAGCTTATTTCGAGCCAGATCAAGGATATAGCAGCCGTCGCATGGTGTTTCAGGACACCCAGACGGGCGATTACGATCATCTGGCACGCTACGGAGAATGGGACCGAAGCGATCAACCGGTATCGGAGATTTTGACATGACCGCCCGCGACGCCGCCTCAGAGGCGCAGTTTCGCGCCGCGCGCCCCGATGCCTCAACCTGGCTGGCCGCAAATGCCGGCTCTGGCAAGACCAAGGTGCTGACAGATCGCGTGGCCCGTCTGTTGCTGCGTGGGGTCCAGCCGCAGCATATCCTGTGCCTGACCTACACCAAAGCCGCTGCCAGCGAGATGCAGAACCGCCTGTTCAAACGGCTCGGCGAATGGGCCATGCTGGGCGACGATGCGCTCACTTCTGCACTGACGGATCTGGGCGCCCATGATGTGATCTCGGCCGAGGGCATGGCGCAGGCCCGCACCCTGTTTGCGCGTGCGATTGAGACGCCCGGTGGCTTGAAAATCCAGACCATCCATTCCTTTTGCGCCTCGCTGCTGCGCCGGTTCCCGCTAGAGGCCGGCGTCAGCCCACAGTTTTCCGAAATGGACGACCGCGCCGCGGTGTTGCTGCGGGGCGAGGTGGTAGAAGCCATCGCAAGCAGCGAAAACCCGGAGGAGGCCGGTCTGATCGCCAGACTGGCCCGGCAGGTGACCGATAGCGATTTTGAGACGCTGACCGCCGCAATCTGTCAGCGCCGCTCCGATTTCGAGGTGCCACTGGATCGCGCCGGATTGCGTGCGCTGTTCGATCTTCCGACGGACTTTGACGCCAAAATGTTGGAGCAAAGCGTCTATCTGGGGGGCGAGGGGGACCTGCTGGCGCGCACCTGTACCATGTTGGAACAGGGTGGCAGCACCGATGCCAAAGCCGCTGCGAAGCTCCGCAAAATCACCGATCCGACGCTTGCGGATTTACCAGTTCTTGAGTCTGTGTTTCTGACCGGTGCCTCCGCAAAGGCGCCCTTTACCGCCAAAATCAATGCCTTTCCCACCAAGAAACTGCGGGAAAGCAATGTCGCGCTGATGGATCAGCTGGAACCACTGATGCGACGGGTAGAGGCTGCCCGCGCCCAGCGCCTCGCCCTGGCCGCAGTTGAGAAATCGCTGATCCTGCACGACTTCGCCGCTGCATTCCTGCCGGAATATGATCGCCGTAAACAGCTGCGCGGCTGGCTCGACTTCGATGACTTGATCCTGAAGGCACGTCAGCTGCTGAATGATCCGGCGGTGGCTGCCTGGGTTCTCTACCGGCTGGACGGCGGCATTGATCACATACTGGTGGATGAGGCACAGGACACCAGCCCGGTGCAATGGGATGTGGTTGAGAAGCTGGCGCAGGAGTTTACCGCCGGAGAGGGCGCGCGATCCGAGGTCGAGCGTACGATTTTTGTTGTCGGCGACAAGAAACAGTCGATCTATTCCTTTCAGGGGGCAGATCCGGACGCCTTTGACAGGATGCAGGCCGAATTCGCCGACCGGCTCGCGGAAACCGGCAGTGCGCTGCAAAACGCGGCGCTGGAATTCTCATTCCGTTCCTCCGCGGCGATCCTTGGGCTGGTTGATCTGGTGTTCAAGGATAGCCCCGGCGCCGGGTTTCACCGCGATGCCCTACACCGCGCCTTTAAATCGGAGTTGCCGGGACGCGTCGATCTTTGGCCAGTCGTGGACAAAGTTGACACCGAAGAAGAGCGTGACTGGACCGATCCGGTGGATCGCCCCGGCGCGCGCCATCACACCGTCATTCTGGCTGACCGGATCGCGACCACGATCAAGGAGATGATCGACAGCAAGGTTACCCTGCCGGAGGATGGGCCCGAGCGTGGCAGCTTCCGCCGTCGCCCGGTACGGGCCGGTGATTTTCTGATCCTCGTGCAGCGCCGGTCCGAGCTGTTCTCGGAAATCATCCGCGCCTGCAAGGCTGCAAGACTGCCCATCGCCGGCGCGGACCGGTTGAAGATCGGCGCAGAACTGGCGGTGAAGGATCTGGCGGCGCTGCTGTCCTTTCTCGCTACGCCTGAGGATTCCCTGTCGCTGGCTGCAGCGCTGAAATCGCCGCTGTTTGGCTGGGACGAACAGACCCTGTTTGATCTGGCCCACCGGCGCGAGGGCGGCAGTTATCTCTGGACCGCGCTGCGGGATCGCGCAGCGGAATACCCTGACACGATGGCCATCATAGATGATCTGCGCAGTCAGACCGATTTCCTGCGCCCCTATGACCTGATTGAGCGTATCCTGACACGTCACGGCGGACGTCAGCGCCTGCTTGGCCGGTTGGGACCGGAGGCGGAGGATGGCATTAACGCCCTGCTCAGCCAGGCGCTCGCCTATGAGCGCACAGATATTCCCAGCCTCACTGGGTTCTTAGTCTGGATGCAGGCCGACGATCTGGAAATCAAACGCCAGATGGGCGCGGCGGGCAATATGATCCGGGTGATGTCGGTGCATGGATCAAAAGGCCTGGAAGCACCGATTGTGATCCTGCCCGACACCGCAAAACGCAAACCTCCACGCGATGATGAAATCATGCGCGCCGAGGCTGGGCCGATGTGGAAACTGCCCAGCGCCCAGATGCCCGATGTGATGCAAGCCGCCCGTGAGACTGCGCAGGAGAAGGCACGGAATGAACGTCTTCGGCTGCTCTACGTGGCGCTGACACGCGCAGAAAAATGGCTGATTGTTGCCGCTGCGGGTGAGCTGTCCAAGGATGGGGACAGTTGGTACCAGATGGTTGAGCGCGCGCTGCAAGAGGCCGGTGCCAACCCCTATGATACCGGCAATGGCGAGGGCCTGCGGCTGCAGCATGGGGATTGGGACGGGTTACCGTTCCACGCAGATCCCCCGGTGGTCACGTCCACGCCGCAATTGCCGGAGGTATTCAAACAGTTGCCACCGCCTTATCAGCCACCAACCTCAACACTCAGCCCGTCGGAATTGGGCGGGGCCAAGGCCTTACCGGGGGATCTGGGACAGGACGAAGATATCGCCAAGGCACGCGGCAGCCGGCTGCACAGCTTACTGGAACATCTACCCAGCGCAGATCAGGATAGCTGGGCCCAACTGGCGGATGCTTTGCTCGCGGGGCATGAAGACACCGCAGATCTTCTGGTTGAGGCAACACGTGTACTGACCAATCCGGACCTGGGTGCGATCTTCGCTCCTGACACTTTGGCGGAGGTTGCGATAACCGCAGATCTGGACGGCCGTCGCATTCACGGCGTGATTGACCGGCTGATCGTGACGCCGGACCGGGTTCAGGCGGTTGATTTCAAATCGAACGCCACCGTTCCCACCAGCGTGGAGGCCTGTCCTGAGGGGCTGTTGCGGCAGATGGGGGCTTATGCCCATGCGCTGGCAGCCCTCTACCCAGATCGGCGGATTGACACGGCGTTGCTCTGGACCCGTACCGCGACGCTGATGGACCTGCCACACGATATTGTGTCATCCGCTCTTAAGCGCCGCCAGATACCTTGACGATCCGTTAAGGCGTTCATAGGTTCACAGCCGAACTGCCACACTCTTAGGGAGACATTCCAATGTCCACCGTCGCCGTAACCGATGCCACTTTCGATGCCGAAGTGAAGAATTCCGAAGTCCCCGTCGTGGTGGATTTCTGGGCCGAATGGTGCGGTCCCTGCAAACAGATTGGCCCCGCTCTGGAAGAGCTGGCGGCTGAATACGGCGATAAGGTCAAGATCGCCAAGGTGGATGTCGACAGCAACCCCAACGCAGCTTCGGCCATGGGTGTACGCGGCATTCCTGCGCTGTTCATTTTCAAGAACGGCGAGGTTGTCTCCAACCGCTCTGGTGCCGCACCCAAGGCTGCGCTGCAAAGCTGGATCGACGAGTCGATCTGAACCAGACAGACGATCAGAAATATCGGAAGGCGTCCCATTGGGGCGCCTTTTTCATAACTGGCTTTCCGAGCGACAGAATTGGAGGAGGGATCATGGCTGAAACGCGGGTGTTGGTAGAGTTCGGGATGGGGACATCGCTGCGGCGACAGGACTATACCGAGGCCGCAAAACGGGCGATCAAGGACGCGCTCTGGCACAACTCGGTCAATGTTGCCGAACTGTTCGATTTCCCAAAATCCGCCATGCGCATCCGTGCTGAAATCGGCGTGCAAAACCCCGACGCCATCGACTGCGACGCGCTTAGCGCGGTCTTTCCATATGGCACAGCGGAGATTCATGTGACCAAGGGCGGCCTTGATATCGACAAACCCGGCACTGGCCACACGGTGATCGCCAATGCAGCCATCATCGTCTCATTTGACATGGAGCCGACAGAATGACCGAGGAGAAACGCATTATTCTGGAAATGGGCACCGGCAATGATCTTTATGGGCAGGATTACACCAAGGCGGCCCGCCGCGCGGTGCAGGATGCGCTGCACCACTCCTCGATCACGCTTTTTGCGAAACTAGGTATAGACCATACTGAAATGAGGGTTGAGGTCACAATCGGTGTTCAGGAGCCCGACAAGGTAGACTGCGATCTGGTCGCCGCCGATCTGCCACGTGGACGCGCCACTGTGCGGGCGGTTTTTGGAGGGTTGAATGTGGATGATCCTGCGGACGGCAACAAACATGTGGTCGCCACAGCTGCGGTAGAAGCCTGGTTACCGGATCAGGCTGGGCGCTTTCAATTGCGCTCCTGATCGCAAAACAGACTCTAACAAAAGAAAAAGCCGCCCTGAAAGGAGCGGCCAAATCATCTTGGTGCTGAGGAACCTGTCCTCAGATCTTTGCGATATCCGCGCGTGTCAGGCCGATGTCTTCCAGCTGGGTATCGGTCAGCTCGGACAAGGCGTTGCGGGTGTCGCGTGCTTCTTTCCACGCCAGGATCGAAGACTTGGCGTTGAAGACTGCGTCCACCAGGCGGAGTACGGTCACTGCACCGATCGGCGCATGGATGTTTGCTGTGGTAGCCATTTGCGCATTCCTTATGAGAACCAGCCGACACCGTGTCGGTTGTGAGCCTCATGTAGGGTGGGCTGCCGAGTCTCACAATTGCCGGTTCGACAGCCCCGAATTGCAGTTTTTGCATAGCATGTTTTTTAAGCAGCCTGCCCGCATACCGGGCACAAGTCTCTTCTCAGCCATCGTCGGCGAGCGGTCGTCGTCCACTCGACAGGCGCTTGTCAGATGGGTCGGCGCAAGGCGCCGGAGGTGGCTATTCACTTGATCCCCGGCCCCCGCAACGGATAGCACCCGGTTGAGGTATAAATGACCAGTGCCCATATAGGCCTGGAAACGAGGAGAACATGATGGCAGACGATCAATTTCCGGGCTGGCACGGCACCACGATCATTGGCGTGAAAAAAGACGGCGAAGTCGTCATCGCCGGCGACGGGCAGGTGTCCCTGGGCCAAACCGTGATCAAGGGCTCTGCCCGCAAGGTGCGCCGCCTGTCGCCTGGTGGATTTGATGTCGTGGCAGGGTTTGCCGGCTCCACCGCCGATGCCTTCACTTTGCTGGAACGGCTGGAGGCGAAACTGGAAGCCACTCCGGGGCAGCTCGCCCGCGCCAGTGTTGAACTGGCCAAGGACTGGCGCACTGACAAATACCTGCAAAAACTGGAAGCCATGCTGATCGTGACCGACGGGGCGGATATGTTCGTGATCACCGGCGCCGGCGATGTGCTGGAACCCGAACATGACGTGGCCGCCATCGGATCAGGCGGCAACTTCGCGCTGGCGGCCGCACGCGGCATGATGGACAGTGATCGCAACGCCGAGGCTGTGGCCCGGGATGCCATGGCGATTGCCGCTGATATCTGCGTCTATACCAACGGCCGTTTGACAGTTGAAAGCATCAGCCAAAAGGACTGACATGAGCCATATCGATCAAAACGATATTCGCGCAGCAGTTGGCTCGGGTCTGTTGAGCGAGGCCCAGGCGGCCTCTCTCATGGCCTTGGCGCATAGCCGACGGGGGGCGCGTGAAAATCTCGCTCCCGGTGATGAACCTTTTGAGCTGTTCAAAGGGTTCAACGAGATCTTCATTGTCATCGGTTTGATCATTCTGGCCACCGGATGGGCCGCCGTCACCGGCATTTCCATGGCCGAAGGGTTGGGTGGTCTGGTTCAAAAGGCGACCATGTCCTCTCTGGTTGGGGCCGTGGTATTATGGGTGCTGAGTGAGTATTTCATCCGCCGTCGTCGTATGGTCGCGCCGGCGATTGCGCTTTCGATCCTTTGGACCCTGAATGCCGGCGTCGGGCTTTCGGCGGAATATTCGCAGGTGTTCATGGTCGCGCAGGGAGACTATTCCAGCCTGCCGCTGGCTGTTGCGCTAACCACCGTCTCAATTGCGATCTACTGGCTGCGGTTTCGCGTTCCCTTTGCGATGGCGCTGATCGCGCTTGGCGTGTTCACGCTGGCGCTGATGCTGGCTGCAAACCAATCCGGCAGCCTGACCGGCATGAGCGATCTGTTCCTGCTGTCGGCCTCCGGCCCCTTTGCCTGGGTAACCCTGCTGGTTGGCGCCGGCGTCTTCGCGGTGGCGATGCTGTTTGATCTGAGCGATCCGCATCGGGTGACCCGGCGCTCTGCGCAAGGTTTCTGGCTGCATGTGGTCGCCGCCCCCGCGTTGGTCAACACCATCGCTCTCAGCCTGCTGGACAGCGGCACATCCAGCGCAAATCTGGCGCTGATGGCCGTGCTCTTCGCCTTCGCGCTGGTTGCGATCATCATTGACCGGCGGTCATTTCTGATTGCTGCGATTGGTTACAGCGTTACTTTGGCGGCCACAGTCTTCGACGGCGACGGCGCCGCGACAACCATTCTTGTGCTGGGCCTGTTCCTGGTGATCCTTGGTGCCTTCTGGGCACGGATCCGGGCCTTGCTGATTTCCCCTCTCTCACGGGTGTTGCCGCTGGACCGGCTGCCGCCCGCTCACTGAAACGGACCTCTCATGACTGACCTCACCCCTCGCGAAATCGTCTCTGAACTGGATCGCTTCATTATCGGCCAGACTGATGCCAAACGGGCGGTTGCTGTCGCACTGCGCAACCGCTGGCGCCGCAAGCAGCTGGGCGATGACCTGCGCGACGAAGTTTACCCCAAGAATATTCTGATGATCGGACCCACCGGTGTCGGCAAGACCGAGATCTCTCGCCGGCTGGCAAAACTGGCTCGCGCGCCCTTCATCAAGGTGGAAGCCACCAAATTCACCGAGGTTGGCTATGTCGGTCGCGACGTGGAACAGATCATCCGGGATCTGGTGGATATCGCCATTGTCCAAACGCGCGAACACATGCGCGATGACGTAAGGGCCAAGGCCCGTCAGGCTGCTGAAGAACGGGTGATCGATGCCATCGCCGGCACCGACGCCCGAGATGCCACCCGCGATATGTTCCGCAAGAAGCTGAAAGCCGGCGAGCTGGATGATACCATCATCGAACTGGATGTTTCTGACACCTCCAACCCGATGGGGGGCATGTTCGAAATCCCCGGCCAGCCGGGTGGCAACATGGGCATGATGAACCTCGGCGATCTGTTCGGGAAAGCGATGGGCGGACGCACCACGCGCAAGAAGATGACTGTTGCTGACAGCTATGATGTGCTGATCGGCGAAGAAGCGGACAAGCTCTTGGACGATGAGACCGTGACCAAGGCGGCGCTTGAATCGGTTGAACAGAATGGCATCGTGTTTCTCGATGAAATCGACAAGGTCTGCACCCGCCAAGACGCGCGTGGCGGCGACGTCAGCCGTGAGGGGGTGCAGCGCGATCTGCTGCCCCTGATTGAAGGCACCACCGTGTCGACCAAGCACGGTCCGATCAAAACCGACCATATCCTGTTTATCGCTTCGGGTGCATTTCATATTGCCAAACCATCAGATCTGCTGCCCGAACTGCAGGGCCGCCTGCCGATCCGTGTCAATCTGCGCGCGCTTAGCGAAGAGGATTTCGTGCGTATCCTCACCGAGACGGACAATGCGCTGACGCTGCAATATACTGCTCTGCTGGGTACTGAGGAGGTGACTGTCAGCTTCACCGATGACGGGATCGCATCGCTGGCAAAGATTGCAGCCGAGGTCAATCAGACCGTTGAGAACATCGGCGCACGGCGTCTTTATACGGTGATCGAACGTGTGTTCGAGGAACTGTCCTTCAGCGCACCGGATCGTTCAGGTGAAACGGTCACCGTGAATGCCGAATTTGTCCGCAAGAACCTGGGTGAGCTGACCAAATCCGCAGATGTCAGCCGATACGTACTCTGATCGCCGTTAGGGCGCCTGCGCAACCAGTGGACATGGCGGTGGGCGCCCAGTAGCCTGCCGCCATTGTCAATTGGTGGTCCGAAACATGCGTTTTTCACGAGTCCTTTCCCGTCTTTGCATCGTGTTGATTGTTGCAGCTGGATGCACTGATAGATCCTTTACCCCAACCGTTCCGGACGCTTTGGAAATCGGCAAAGCCAAAACCATATTCGGCGCAACCACTCGTGAACCGCTGCCCAATGGCACCTTTGGCCCGGAACGATCTGATACTCTGCGCCTGCTGGAGCTGACAGTATCCATCCCGCCCACTCATTCTCCGGGGCAGTTGGATTTTGCCTATGCCGAGCCCAACCCCGAAACCCAGTTCACCATGGCCGGCCGGAAGCGGCTGGATGGGATGGCTGAGCTGAACCGTCGGATCGCTCAAGAACTGTCAGCCTATCCTGTCGGGGAGCGCGACATTACGGTGTTTGTGCATGGGTTCAACTCAACCCAGGCCGAGACTGCATTCCGGGCCGCACAGCTAACCAATGACATCGACATTCCCGGCGCCACGATCATTTATTCCTGGCCCAGTCAGGGCAATCCTCTGGGCTATGCCTACGACGGCGACAGCGTGTTATTCGCACGTGATGGCCTGGAACAATTGCTGCGCAATCTGAAACCCGGTGTGTCCAACCGCGTGGTGCTGGTGGCACATTCCATGGGATCGCAGCTGGTGATGGAAACCATGCGCCAAATGGAGATCAAGACACCCGGCTGGAGCAGCAAAAACCTTGGTGCGGTGATCCTGATGTCACCGGATCTGGATGTCGAAGTCTTCCGCAGTCAGATGCGCAGGATCGATCCGGTACCGCAGCCATTTGTCGTAATGGTCTCGCGCAAGGACAATGTGCTGAACCTGTCGCAACGCCTGCGTGGAACCCACAACCGGGGCCGGCTCGGCAATCTGAAATCACTGGATGACGTGTCTGAGCTGCCCATCGAAGTGGTCGATACAACGGCCTATGCCGATACCGCGGAATCCGGGCATTTTGTGGCTGCAACCTCACCGGCGGTGCTGTCCATCCTCAATTCAGCCCGCCAGACTGCTGCGGCCTTCGACCGCGAGGCGCTCTCGATCCAGCGCCTGTTCCCCGGTCGACTGGTCGTCGACAAGGAGGACAACGCCGTCGAGATTACACTGTCAGAAAACTATCAAGCAAATGTCTATCGCGGCGAAGATCGCTGAGCCAAGCGCCTTGAACCGGTCTCAGCGGTGGCGGCGCAGGTAGACGTAATACGCCCCGCCACCGCCATGGCTGACATGGGCCGGCGTCACCTGAAGCACCACCTGCGATAATGGCGGCAGGGACAACCACTGCGGCACTTGGTGCCGCAGCACGCCACGGGGAACCGGCATCGGGCCGGGTTCGTCGCGATCCTTCCCCTTGCCGGTGATTACCAGCACCAGCCGCTTGCCGGCAGAATGCGCTGACAGGACAAAACCAACCAGCGCCGGATGGGCGGAATCAACCCGCATTCCATGGAGATCCAGCTTACCCTCAGGCTTCAGTTTGCCGCGTGTCATCTTACGGTAAGCCTTGCCGTCCATCTGCATCGGCGCGGCGATCAGACCACTGGTGACACTGGGCTTCAGATCATGCCTGGCCGGCTTTGATCCCACCTTGGACCCCAACTCGAACAGCTCTGGCGTGAACCGCTCTTGCGGCGGAAGCGGCGATTTTGTCGGCTTTGGTTTTGGCAAATGGGCAGCGGCAGGAGCGGTGCGTGTTTTTGGATGTAGCCGCTCCGCCTGTTTGGCGACGCGGTGCCAGAGGTCGATTTCCTCAGATGTCAGTTTCCTACGGGTCATCAGTCGTCCCCCGGCAACAGCGCATAGGCACGCTGAATAGGCAGCAGAACCACCATGCGGCCGGGATCCCGCAGCTTGCCGGCCTCTATCCCGGCTTCGTCACCGCTGCCAAAAAACACATCGGCCCGCTGCGCGCCCTTAATCGCTGATCCGGTATCCTGCGCAATCATCAGCCGGCGCATCGGCTTCGCTCCGTCTTTTTCCAACCAGACCGGCGCACCCAGCGGCGTGAAACGTGGATCAACTGCCAGACTGCGCAGGGTGGTCACAGAACGGTTCATTGCCCCCAGCGGGCCGGCAGAGGCGGGGATGCGGCTCACCTCGCGGAAAAACACATATGAGGGGTTGTGCATCAAGAGATCCTCGCCGGCGAGAGGGTTGCGCCGCACCCAGCGTTTGATCACTGCGGCGCTGACCTGATGGATATTGTAGATACCGCGACGGACCAATTCCGTTCCGATGGACCGGTATTCATGGCCGTTTGCACCACCGTAGCCGACACGGATCGACGACCCATCAGGCAGGCGAATTCGCCCAGATCCCTGAATTTGCAGAAAAAACAGCTCTACCGGATCGTCCACCCAGGCGATTTCCAATCCGCGCCCCTCCATCACACCGCTTGTCAGCATCTCGCGTCGTGTCAGCCACTGGCTGATCTTGCGCGCCTCCGGTGGCTGGCGATAAACCGGGTACCGGTAACGCGAGCTGGGCCGGCGCGCACCCGAGAGTTCGGGTTCAAAATAGCCGGTGAACAGCGCTGGCGCGCCGTCTTCAATCAGGACTGGGCGAAAGAACAGCTGGAAGAAGCCGCGCGCGGCCTTTGGGTCTTGTTCGTTGGCCAACGCACAGAGCGCACGCCAGTCGGGATCATCCAAATCCCGGCAAGTCTGCAGAAATGCACCCAGCGCCGCTTTGTGGTCATCCTCTGCCCAGCCCTCCAGCTGAGCGAAGGACAGCATGGTGTAGCTGGTTTCCGCCTGTCCGCCCTGCGGAAACAAATATGCGCCAGCTCCAAGAGCCAGCGCACAAAGTGCCCGCCGAAGCCCACGCATCATGCGTCCGTAGCGACCAGATGCCAGTTCGGGTCTGCGCTACCCATGGTACGGCCAAAGACCCAAGTATCTTTCTGGCGTTTCACCGCCTTGGGATCACCCTCAACGATATCTCCACCGCGATCACGCACAACCGAGGTCAACTCAGCGACAAACCGCATCGTAATCTGTGCATCGCCAGTTGCCGGATCAAAGCTGGTGTCGGTCAACGTCGTCTCGCGGACACCGATAAATTCCGCCTCAATCGTCAGCCCCTGATCCTCACGGTGGGCCACAGCGGTGACAAAACTGTCAAAGACGTCAGGCGCGAGGAAAGCTTCAATGTCATCCAGCTCGCCGCGTTCAAAGGCCATCAGGATCATTTCATATGCGCCGCGGGCACCCTGCACGAACTCGCGCACCTCGAAGGACGGTTCGGCCTTCTTCATCGCGGCAAGATCGCTGGCCTGGGGGCTGTCCTCGGGGACGTAGTCAACGATATCGTGATCCGGCCCGCCTTCGATCACCTCAAGTTCGGGGCGTCGGTTCTGGCGATCAGCCTGCGGCACAGCCGGCTTTTCAAACCCTTCGCGGGTGCCCAAAACGCTTTTCAGGCGTAGGATCAAAAACACGGCAATACCGGCCAAAACCAACAGCTGAATCACGGGCGACTCCATAACAACCTCTACGGTAGATGTTCATGCTTCGTTTGAAACTAAAGCGTTCCAACCTTATGTAGGTGACGGGTCGGCGCAAGTCCACCGTCCCGCGCAAGTTCTGAGGAAACCCAGCATGTATCTCTTTCTCGCCTTTCTGATGGTTCCGATCATTGAAATCGCACTTTTTATTCAAGTCGGTGGCGCGATCGGCCTCTGGCCAACGCTGGCCATCGTGGTGCTGACAGCCGTGTTGGGAACCTGGCTGGTCCGTACGCAGGGCCGGATGGCCCTCGGCCAGCTTCGTAGCTCTTTCGAACAGCTGAACGACCCCACCGAGCCGCTGGCGCATGGCGCCATGATCCTGGTGGCCGGTGCCCTGCTGCTTACGCCCGGGTTTTTCACAGACGCGGTTGGCTTCGCCCTTCTGGTCCCGCAGATACGTATTGCCGTTTATCGCTACCTCCGCTCAAAAATGACGGTGGCCCGGTTCCAGATGGGCCCTGGCAGCATGCACGGCCGCAGCTATCCGAGCGACAATTCCCCTAAACCGCAGGGCGATATCATTGATGCAGACTATGAAGACGTCAGCAAGGATCGACCGCGAAAAGGCCCCTCCGGCTGGGTTGATGGGCAAGGCTAGGCGGGTGGCGCGACACCCCCGTTGAGGTACCGCCGCCAAGCTGATAAGCACGGGCAAAACATAGTTTAGGAGTAGCTTCATGGCCGAAAACGGCGCAACAGAAGGCGTGCAGCAGCCGCAAGTCCAGATGAATATCCTGGGCCAGTTCATCCGCGACATGTCGTTCGAAAACGTCATGGCACAAAAAGGCGTCGGCGCTGACGTTCAGCCCGATGTCAGCGTGCAGGTTGCCCTTGATGCAAAGAAGCGTCAGGCGGAAAACCAGTATGAGGTGATGACCAAACTGAACATCGAGTCCAAGGACAAAGAAGGCAATGTCGTCCTCTTCGTTCTGGAACTGGAATATGTCGGGATTTTCAACATCTCCGGCATTCCCGAAGATCAGCTGCACCCGTTCCTGCTGATCGAATGCCCGCGTATGCTCTTCCCGTTCCTACGTCGCATCGTGTCCGACGTCACCCGCGACGGTGGTTTCCCGCCGCTGAACCTCGACAATATCGATTTCGTCGCGATCTACCGCAACGAACTGGCGCGCCGTCAGCAGGCTGAGGCCGCTGAACAGCCGCAGCAATAAGAGCTCGCCAAATTCGGATATGGAAAACGCCGCTGTTTTCAGCGGCGTTTTTGCATTCAGGACCTAGGGTCAGGGATCAGCTACCAGCGCCGTTCCAAAGGGCGTCATCCCCCATTTTTGCAACAAACTTGGCATGTGCCTCCTGTTCCTTCTCTGTCAACCGCGACGGCAGCGGGGAGGGCCGGGCGGTCGGGCGCCAGTCATCTGTCACCGTCGCCCCGCTGCTGGCCTTGTCATTGGAGGTTGAAAGGCCAAAATCAGGCTGCCGCCCCCCGATCAGTTCCAGATAGACATCGGCCAGGATTTCGGAATCGAGCAACGCGCCGTGCAATGTTCGATTGCTGTTGTCGATATTGAAGCGGCGGCAGAGCGCATCCAGCGTCGCCGGCGAGCCAGGAAAGCGTTTGCGGGCAATCGCCAGCGTATCAACCGCCTGTTCCATCGGCAGCTTTGGCAGCCCCATCCAATCCAGCTCCGCATTGAGGAACTTCATATCGAAGGCCGCGTTATGGATCACCATTTTGGAATCCCGGACGAAATCCAGAAATTTCTGGCCCACTTTCGCGAACACGGGCTTGTCGCGCAGTGTTACAGCGCCCGGACCGGGTTGCTGCGGCGGCTCCAGAAGATCCGGCCCGATGCCGTGCACCTTAAACGCGTCCTGCGGCATGGAGCGTTTAGGGTTGATATAGACGTGAAATGTCTCACCCGTCGGCATGTGATTGAACAGTTCAACCGCACCGATTTCGACAATCCGGTCACCAGAAAACGGATCAAAGCCGGTGGTTTCCGTATCAAGAACGATTTCACGCATCTGCGATCTGCCTTCTAATTTGTGCGAGGATGGACCGTACCTGTGCTTTGGCGTGATCCGGGGTGTCGGTCTCGATCAGATAATCGGCCCGCGCTTTCTTATCCTCTATCGGCATCTGTTTTTGCAGGATTTGTTCAAATTGCTCAACCGTCATCGTCTTGCGCGCAAGGACCCGCTGGCGCTGGGTCTCGGCATTGATCCAGACGCAGGCGACGGCATCCATTCCTGCGTCACCACCAGTTTCAAACAGCAGCGGGATATCAAACACCAGAACATCATGTGACGACGACGCTCTGAAAGCCTCGCGATCAGCCGCAACAAGCGGGTGCACGATTGTCTCAATCCGGGGCAGGGCGCTGCCATCGCCGGCGATGATGTCACGCAAGCGACCCCGGTCAACCCGTCCTTCGATAACGGCCGCTGGCCATGCATCCCCGATGGGGGCAACCGCTGCGCCGCCCACATCATAAAGACGGTGAACCGCAGCATCCGCGTCCCAGACTGCGCAGCCTTCTTCGGCAAAGATTTGCGCAGTTGCGCTTTTCCCCATACCGATGGATCCGGTTAACCCTAACGCGTAGCTCATGCCAATGCGGCCTCCCGCGTTGCAGCGTCCACCTCAGGTCGTTTGCCAAACCAGCGCTCAAACCCCGGTACGGCCTGATGCAACAGCATTCCCAGACCATCAACGGTGGTACAGCCGATATCCTCGGCCCATTGCAGCATGTCCGTTTTCAGCGGTGTGTAGACCAGATCCGTCACAACAGTGCTGGAGCGCAGCCCGTCCAAGGGCACACGCAAACGCGGCTTTCCAACCATCCCAAGAGAGGTTGTATTCACCAGGAGTGCGGCCTGTTCGATCACATTCCCAACCTGCACCCAGTCGACCACCTGAATGCGGGAGCCAAACTCACTGCGGAACTGATCCGCGCGTTCCCGCGTGCGATTGCTCAGCAGAATCTCTGGTACGCCTGCCTCAAGCAGTGAAGCGATCACCGCGCGACTGGCGCCGCCGGCCCCAAATACAACAGCTGGACCGGTCGCAGGATCCCAATCCGGCGCGGCCTGGTGCAGATTGGTGATAAACCCGTAACCATCTGTATTATCAGCAAGAATTGAGCCATCGGGACGGAAGATCAGCGTGTTGGCCGCACCGATCAATGTCGCACGATCCGTCACCTGATCGGCGATCTCCATGATCTGTTCCTTGTGCGGGATGGTGATGTTGGCCCCGACAAACCCCATCTTGGGCAGACTGCGGACAACCTCCTCCAACTGACCGGGTTCGACATGCAGCGGCACATAGTGACCAGCAATACCATAAGTCCGGAGCCAATGGCCGTGCACCAATGGCGATCGGGAATGGGCCACCGGGCTGCCGATCACGCCAGCCAGCGGAATCCGAGTATCATTCATTGCTCAATCACTCCCTGAAGGGCCAGATAGTTCAGCAGCTCCAACAACGGTAATCCAAGCACGTTGAAATAGTCTCCCTCGATGGCGCTGAACAATCGAACCCCTTCTTCCTCCAGCTTATATCCGCCAACGGCATGCTGAATGCTGTCCCAGTTTCGCGCAACATAACTGCGCAGATACGCATCCGAACTGGACCGCATCCTAAGCCGCACCTGGCCGATATGCCGCCACAGCGGCTCATTGTCGCGATAGATGACCGCAGCGGACAATAACATATGTCGCTTACCGCGCATCATCTTCAGCTGAGCAAAGGCGTCATCCGAATCTTTTGGTTTTGATAACAATTTTCCATCAAACTCGAGGACCTGATCACAGCCCAACACCAGGGCACCGAGGAACTTGGCGCTGACCTTGCGCGCCTTCGCCTCTGCCAGCGTATCGGAGATATCACGCGGCGTGGCCTCCTCAGCCAGAAGCGCCGCCTTGATCGCCGCTTCGTCGATACGGGCCGCGGCGACCTCAAACGGAACGCCAGCCTGCCGCAGCAGCTGCGCGCGTATCTGCGATCCGGAAGCCAGAACGATGTGGGTAGACATGTGGAAAACCCCGTGGGCAAGAGTGTGATGAGCTTAGGATGGTTTGTATGAAATTTCGGCCATTTCGCAAGCCGTGGAGAACCTCAAAATCCCCATTTGCTTGCCGGCAGATTCGCCCTGAGAGGATAGGGATAACTTTGAAATCGTGGATATCTCGGTTGCTCCGATTTCACCCCAGGTTTATCCCCACATCCAAACCCCAAAATGAACGTGATATTTCTCATGTTTTTATAGCCTGCCGGCAAGAGGCATCATGTCGCTGGGGGTAATGCTGGTAAGTTATCCCAAGCGGGGATAAGCCGGTGGACGAGTCA
Organism: Phaeobacter sp. S60; assembly: GCF_000826845.1. Lineage (NCBI taxonomy): Bacteria > Pseudomonadati > Pseudomonadota > Alphaproteobacteria > Rhodobacterales > Roseobacteraceae > Phaeobacter > Phaeobacter sp. S60. The sequence continues at coordinate 286,315 of NZ_JSWJ01000004.1, read as the reverse complement.
GTTATCCACCGTTTTTAGGGTGCACTACTAAAACATCATCCTTTTAAAATACTTATATTTTAAGGGGAGAGAGGGAACCGAGAGGCCAGCCATGGATCTGAGCGATCTGCTCTTTGAAATTTACCCCTACGCCAAATCTCTGCACATCATGGCAGTGATCAGCTGGATGGCAGGACTGTTCTACCTCCCGAGGCTTTTCGTTTATCACGTGGAGCAGGCAGAGAAGGTGCCGGACAGCCTTCCCATCTTTGTCATGATGGAAGAGAAGTTGCTCCGCATCATCATGAGGCCCGCTATGTACGTCAGCTGGGCTGCAGGGCTGTTAATGGTGCTGACGCCGGGGTTGGTCGACTGGAGTAGTCTTTGGCCCTGGACGAAGGGCCTGAGCGTTCTGGGGATGACCTGGTTCCACCACTGGCTGCTGATCCGTCACCGTGACTTCGCAAATGGGAAGAACACCCGCAGTGGTCGCAGCTATAGAATGATGAACGAAGTCCCGACACTGCTGATGGTGGTCATCGTCATATCGGTCATTTTCAAGTTCTGAGCGGGGATTTGACTCAGCAGGGTGGACCCCTTATGTATGCGGCTAACGGGCCCGTCCGGGCACTCGTGTCTTCCTTATACCTATGACACCGCTCCCCAGATCTCAGGGGAGAACAAAGGCCGTATATATATGACCGTTCAATCCCTGAACCTTTCCGATCTTAAGGCCAAGAGCCCTAAGGACCTTCTGTCCATGGCCGAAGAGCTGGAGATCGAAAACGCCTCCACCATGCGCAAGGGTGAGATGATGTTCCAGATTCTCCGCGAACGCGCGGATGAAGGCTGGGAAATTGCCGGCGATGGTGTGCTTGAGGTTCTTCAAGATGGATTCGGGTTCCTGCGCTCGCCCGAGGCCAACTATCTGCCGGGTCCCGACGATATCTATGTTTCGCCCGATATGATCCGGCAATATGCGCTGCGGACCGGTGATACGGTTGACGGTCAGATCAAATCGCCGCTGGAAAACGAACGGTATTTTGCGCTGACAAATGTCACCAAAATCAACTTCGAAGAGCCGGAGAAGGCCCGTCACAAGATCGCTTTCGACAACCTGACACCGCTTTATCCCGATGAGCGCCTGAAGATGGAGATCGAAGATCCGACCATCAAAGATCGCTCTGCCCGCGTGATCGATTTGGTTTCCCCGATTGGTAAAGGCCAGCGATCCCTGATCGTGGCGCCACCGCGGACCGGTAAGACAGTGATTCTCCAGAATATCGCGCATTCCATCGCGAAGAATCACCCGGAATGCTATCTGATCGTTCTCCTGATCGACGAACGCCCGGAAGAGGTCACCGATATGCAGCGCTCGGTCAAGGGTGAGGTCGTGTCCTCCACCTTCGACGAACCTGCGACCCGCCACGTTGCGGTGTCCGAAATGGTCATCGAGAAGGCCAAGCGTTTGGTAGAGCATAAACGAGATGTTGTTATTCTTCTCGACTCGATCACAAGACTTGGTAGAGCATTCAACACAGTGGTGCCGTCTTCTGGTAAAGTCTTGACTGGTGGTGTTGATGCAAACGCGCTGCAACGTCCCAAACGATTCTTTGGTGCGGCCCGAAATATCGAAGAAGGCGGCTCTTTGACGATCATCGCGACGGCTCTCATCGACACCGGTAGTCGGATGGATGAGGTGATCTTTGAAGAATTCAAAGGGACCGGTAACTCTGAAATCGTCCTTGATCGGAAGATCGCAGACAAACGCGTGTTCCCAGCGATCGATATTCTCAAATCCGGTACACGGAAAGAGGATCTGCTCGTCGACAAAGGTGATCTCGCCAAAACATTTGTGTTACGCCGGATTCTGAACCCAATGGGTACCACCGACGCGATTGAATTCCTTTTGTCTAAGTTGAAGCAAACAAAGACAAATTCTGAATTCTTCGACTCAATGAACACCTAGTAGACTGGCCGGCACGAAAGGAAGGTCACCTGATGGACACGATCTTTGCGCTGGCCTCCGCCCAAGGGAAGGCCGGCGTTTCGGTTATACGCCTCTCTGGCCCAAAGGCTATCAGCACCGCTTCTGTTATCAGTGGCGGTGCTTTGCCCTGTCCTGGTCGGGCGTTGCGCGTTCTGTCTGATCGCAGTAAGGCGCGTATCGACGAAGCCTTGGTGCTCACTTTCGCCGGCCCGAATAGCTTCACTGGTGAGGATACTGTTGAATTTCAGGTCCATGGCAGTACGTCGGTTGTCAGTGCCATGCTTGATCTATTGGGTCAGTTTGAAGATGTGCGGCTGGCGGACCCAGGTGAGTTTACCCGCCGTGCGCTTGAAAATGGTAAGCTGGACCTCTCCCAGGTTGAGGCATTGGCGGATTTGATCGATGCAGAGACCGAGGCGCAGCGGGTACAGGCGCAAGCCGTACTCGCCGGCGGGCTTTCTGATTTGGCTGAGCGCTGGCGAAAAGACCTTATTCGCGCTGCATCCCTGATTGAGGTAACAATTGACTTTGCCGATGAAGATGTTCCCGTAGATGTCACTGAGGAAGTCAAAGAGCTTTTGGCCGGCGTAACAGCGGATTTGGAACCTCAGATTTCTGGTGTACAGATGGCTGAACGGATTCGCAGCGGTTTTGAGGTTGCAATCATCGGTGCGCCAAACGTTGGCAAGTCAACACTACTCAACGCTCTGGCCGGCCGCGAGGCTGCTATTACGTCGGAATATGCCGGCACGACCCGGGACGTAATCGAGGTAAGGATGGATTTGGCGGGTCTGCCAGTCACTCTTCTTGATACCGCCGGCCTGCGCGAGACTGACGACCATGTCGAAGGGATCGGCATCAGAATAGCGAAGAAACGGGCAGAGGCGGCAGACCTTCGCGTGTTTTTGACCAATGATCGAGATGCAATTGATATCGACATCCTTGAGGACGATATTGTTGTTACCCCAAAGGCGGATCTGATCGGCAATGATGCTTCTAAAAAGGCGGTTTCCGGACAAACCGGGCAGGGCATAGATGTGCTGATCGCGGACATTACCAAAGCGCTGAAAAATCGTGCTGGTAAAGCGGGTATTGCCACGCGTGCGCGACATCGAGAGACAATGAAGACGGCATATGACCGCCTGAAGACCGCGCAAGATGTGCTAAACTACGGTCCAGAGTTTTATGATGTCGCCGCCGAAGATCTGCGCTCGGCCATTCGCGCCTTGGAGATGTTGGTTGGCCGCGTAGGAGTAGAGAACCTTTTGGATGAAATCTTCTCCAGTTTTTGCTTGGGAAAGTAAGGAGTGTTTCACGTGAAACATCCAGATTACGACGTCATCGTTGTTGGTGGTGGTCATGCGGGGACAGAGGCCGCCCATGCGGCTGCCCGTATGGGCGCAAAAACAGCTCTTGTTACCCTCACAAAGGACAGCATTGGTGTGATGTCTTGCAATCCCGCAATTGGCGGATTGGGTAAGGGGCATCTGGTTCGTGAGATCGACGCACTCGATGGCGTTATGGGGCGTGTCGCTGATAAAGCCGGCATACAATTCCGCCTCCTCAATAGACGCAAGGGGCCGGCTGTGCAGGGCCCAAGGGCGCAGTCAGATCGGAGGATCTATCGTCGTGAGATGTTGGCTGAGACAGAAGCCCAGCCTAACCTTGATATTATCCCAGGCGAAGTCACCGATTTTATGATGACTGGCAACAAGGTCAATGGTGTGTGTCTGGCTGACGAAAGCCAGATCAAAAGTCACGCCGTCATTCTGACATCCGGAACCTTCCTGAGGGGCGTTATTCACATCGGTGATGTATCTAAACCGGGCGGCCGTATGGGGGATAAGCCTTCGATCCGCCTTGCAGAGAGACTTGACAGTTTCGATGTGCAACTCGGGCGGTTGAAGACAGGCACGCCACCGCGACTGGATGGCCGCACCATCGCATGGGAGAAGCTGGAGGGGCAGCCCGGAGATGATGATCCTACGTTCTTCAGTTTCTTGACAACATCTACATCGGCAGCTCAAGTCGTTTGTGGGATTACACATACCAACACGCAGACACATGATATTATTCGGGATAATCTCGGAAAATCTGCCATGTATGGCGGGCACATCGACGGCGTTGGTCCGCGCTATTGCCCGTCAATTGAAGATAAAGTGGTACGGTTCGCTGACAAAGAAAGTCATCAAATCTTCCTCGAACCAGAGGGCGCGGATGATCATACCGTCTATCCCAATGGTATTTCGACAAGTCTGCCACTAGAAATCCAAGAGAGTTATGTTCGCTCCATTTTCGGTTTGGAAGATGCCGTGATCTTGCAGCCAGGGTATGCAATTGAGTATGATTATGTGGATCCGCGCGCTTTGGGACTAGATTTGGCCCTAAAGTCGCATCGGGGTCTATATCTTGCAGGGCAAATCAACGGTACCACAGGATATGAGGAAGCTGCAGCACAGGGTCTTGTAGCGGGGTTGAATGCCGCACGGTATTCAAAAGAGATGGAACCGGTCACGTTTAGTCGCTCCGACAGCTATATTGGCGTGATGATCGATGATCTCACAACAAATGGGGTGACTGAACCTTATCGAATGTTCACGTCTCGGGCCGAATTCAGGCTATCTCTGCGTGCGGACAACGCTGATCAGCGGTTGACTGGTATCGGGCTTGATCTTGGGTGCGTCGGTGAGGTGCGTCGTGAGTTATTTTCCAAAAAAATGGAGAAACTCGAGGCGGCCCGATCCCAAATGGATAATCGACGGTTCACACCGAAAGAGATCAATGAAGCTGGTATCACAGTAAATCAGGACGGCAACCGACGGACGGCGACCGACGTATTGGCATTCCCTGATGTGGTGTTCGAGGATATCTTGCGTCTGCTACCCGACCTTGGAAGCTGTGAAGACCCTATACGACGGCAAATCGAGCGAGATGCCCTGTACGCAAACTACATCATTCGACAGAAGCGAGAGATCGAAGCGCTGAAACGCGACGAGGGGTATCGTATTCCATTTGATTTCTCGTATGATTTTGAAGGTCTGTCGAATGAACTACGTGGCAAACTGGAAAAGTCCAAGCCGGAGACCCTCGCTCAAGCGGGGAGAGTCGATGGGATGACACCAGCGGCGCTGGCACTGATTCTGGCAAGGTTGCGCCGAAGCGATACTACAGGCCAGGGGAAGACCGCGTAAATGGGCGAGATGAAAATTGGGGAGACATATGTTTCACGTGAAACATATGAGCGCCTTAAGCACTACGAACTCCTTGTCAAAAAATGGTCTCCAAAAATCAATCTTGTCGCCAAGTCTACACTGGTCGACGTATGGGATCGCCATATCGTGGACTCCGTGCAGATCTGCCAGGGAATTGATTTTCCACGGTCCTGGCTTGATATCGGGAGTGGAGGTGGCTTTCCAGGTGTTGTTGTTGCGATTCTGGCCGCGGAGCGAGCGCCAGATTGCGCAGTTACTCTGATCGAAAGTGATCAGCGGAAGTGCGCATTTCTTCGCACGGCTATTCGTGAATGCGGCGTGACGGCAACGGTGGTATCTGAGCGTATCGAAAAGGTGCCGCCGATGGCGGTTGATGTTATCTCAGCACGTGCACTAGCCGATCTTTCGGCGTTGCTTGGCTTTGCCGAACGACATCTCCAACCGAAGGGAATTGCACTTTTTTCCAAGGGAATACAGTGGAAAAAAGAAGTGGATAACGCGCGGAGCCAATGGCAATTTGACCTGAAATCCACTAAGAGTTGGACTGAACCCGACGCGGTTGTTTTGGAAATCAGGGGAGTTACGCGTGTCTGATTTGTCCCGGCCGGCTGGGCCACGAATTATTGCCGTGGCCAATCAAAAGGGTGGCGTCGGCAAGACGACAACCGCAATTAATTTGGCAGCAGCTCTGGTTGAAACGGGGTATAGGGTCCTGGTTGTCGATCTGGATCCCCAAGGCAATGCCTCGACAGGTCTTGGAATCGAGGCGACAGATCGCACTCTTACAACCTATGACCTTCTTGTAGATGATGTTGCATTGAATGAGGTTATCCGCGAGACGGAGATTGAAGATCTTTGCATTATCCCGGCGACCGTTGATCTGAGTTCGGCGGATATCGAACTTTTTACAAATGAAAAGCGCAGCTTCCTGCTGCACGATGCGTTGCGTCAGCCGGCAATGGATGACTACGATTGGGATTACGTCCTGATCGACTGTCCTCCATCTCTGAACCTATTGACCGTCAACGCAATGGTTGCGTCCCATTCTGTGCTGGTCCCATTGCAAAGTGAATTTTTCGCCCTTGAGGGGGTCTCACAACTGATGCTTACAATCCGCGAGGTGCGTCAGACAGCAAACCCGAACCTTCGGATTGAGGGAATTGTGCTGACGATGTACGACCGGCGGAATAACCTGTCTCAGCAGGTAGAGCAGGACGCCCGTGGGCATCTGGGGGAATTGGTCTTTGAAACGAAGATTCCTCGAAATGTGCGTGTCAGTGAGGCGCCGTCGTACGCGTTGCCGGTATTGACCTACGACACGAACTCGCTAGGGGCGAATGCGTATCGCGCCCTTGCAGAAGAACTGATTGCGAGACATCAGAAACTCGCAGCCTAACCACAGCTGGAGGCGCAGTAATGTCAGAAAAGAAAAACAAACCCAGAGGATTGGGAAGAGGCTTGTCAGCTCTAATGGCGGATGTGAACCCGGAACCTGTTAGCACAGAAAAACAGGCAGTCAGAAGCACCGAAATCATGGTGCCAATCGAGAAAGTTATCGCGAACCCGGATCAGCCGCGTCGCCAGTTTTTGCAGGAAGATCTGGATGACCTAACCGCGTCGATCCGGGAGAAGGGGGTTCTTCAGCCTCTTATCGTGCGGCCGCGTCCTGGCGGGCAGTATGAGATTGTTGCCGGCGAACGCCGCTGGCGTGCTGCGCAAGGCGCAAAACTGCACGAAGTACCGGTCATTATTCGGGACTATTCCGATGTCGAGATGATGGAAGTTGCCATCATTGAGAACATTCAACGCTCTGACCTTAACGCCATGGAAGAGGCGCAAAGTTACAAGCAGTTGATGGATAAATTTGGCCATACGCAGGAGAAAATGGCCGAAGCGCTTGGTAAAAGCCGGAGCCATATCGCCAATCTGGTCAGGCTGCTGCATCTGCCGGATGATGTACAGTCTTTGGTTCAAGAACGACGTCTCTCAGCTGGTCATGCCCGTGCTCTTATCACTTCTGACAATGCGTCAGATTTGGCGAAGAAAATCGTTAAAGGTGGTCTGTCAGTACGTGCGACTGAGGCGCTGGTGAAGAAAGATGCTGCCGGCCTGCAGGTTGCAACAGCGCGTTCGGCCAAGAAAACAGCAGAAAAAGATGCGGATACGCGCGCCTTGGAAGCAGATCTCTCAGCCGCGCTGCGCATGAAAGTGTCGATTGATCATCGCGCGGGTGGTGAAAGCGGTGTTCTGTGCGTTAGCTACGCATCTCTGGATGAGTTGGATGATCTTTGCGGGCGCCTTAGCCGCTAGGGCGTGACCATATGAATATCATCACGGCACCAAGTGTAATGGCCTGAATGATCAGGACGTGATTTGGTGCTGAAAAAACAACCGACAAACCGAACACGGCGGCAACTGAGATGGTTGCCGCCTTTTTTGCGGCGGGTCGAATAGCGCCTCTCTCATGCCAATCCTGGATCATAGGGCCAAATAGTTGATGGTTTATGATCCACTCGTGCAGCCGCACGGAAGAATTGGCAAAGAAAAAACTGGCGAGCAGCAAAAATGGAACGGTGGGTAAGAGAGGAAGGACGACTCCTACAATAGCCAATCCAACACATACAAGCCCAAGCGCGGCGTAGAGAAGACGCATAAACTACTCCACTAGAAGATCGCGGAGAACGGCATTTAGGACCGCGCGGCCGGCGTCAGTTGCCTGAATACGATTTTCCGAGAGATCTAACATTCCAATTTCGCAGAGGTTGGAGATCCGCTCGGAAGAGAGAGTATGGCCGGACAAGGCGCGGAACCGATCTAAATCGAGCCCCTCAACCAATCGCATCCCCATCATAAGGTATTCAGCACCCGCATCTTCAGGAGTAAGTGGCGTTCGCGAAGACTCCCCAGTTTGGCTTTCTGCAGCTGCCAGCCAGGCGCCGGGTTGCAGATAGGTTTCCGTGGCGTACCGGGTACCGTCCAGAGTCAGGCGCCCATGCGCTCCTGGCCCAATACCAAGGTAATCGCCATAGCGCCAATAGATCAGATTGTGCCGCGACTCCGCGCCGGGGCGCGCGTGGTTGGAGACCTCATAGGCGGGCAGACCATGCTTGTCGCAGATGTCCTGGGTGGCGAGATACATGTCAGCGGCGTTGTCGTCGGTCGGAAGATCGCGCAACTTGCCCCGCGCGTATCGATCGCCGAACGCTGTGCCATCTTCAATGGTCAATTGATAAAGGGACAGGTGGTCAATCGCCATGGACAAGGCTTGGTCGAGTTCCTGCTGCCAGCCGGCCAGTGTCTGACCCTGACGCGCATAAATCAGGTCAAAACTGACTCTGTCAAAGCAGTTCCGAGCCACATCAAAGGCCTTTTGTGCCTCAGAAACACTGTGCATCCGCCCAAGACGGCGCAGGTCATTGTCGTTAAGCGCCTGAATACCCATAGAAATTCGGTTGACGCCAGCATCCCGGTATCCTGTAAAGCGACCAGCCTCGACTGAGGTTGGGTTTGCTTCAAGAGAGATCTCTATGTCATTGGAAAAAGGCCATATTTCCCGAGCAGTCTCAACAATTGTGGCTACAGTATCGGGATGCATCAGGGACGGTGTCCCACCCCCGAAAAAAATCGTATTCAGAACGCGTCCCGATAGAGATGGGGCCGCGCGCAGCATGTCCGATCGATAGGCTGCAGCCCAACGATTTTGGTCGATCTGCGCGGTGACATGGCTGTTGAAATCGCAATAGGGGCATTTGGCCTGACAGAAGGGCCAATGCACATAGAGACCAAACCCCCCGTTGCGCCAATCATCCACCGAAACACGCCTCGACAAATTTTGCGACGGCCTGTCCGCGGTGGCTGATCTTGTTTTTAGCCCAACGATCCATTTCGGCACAGGTTTGATCATGCCCATCTGGCTGGAACATTGGATCATAGCCAAACCCATCCTTGCCGCGAATAGGCCAAACCAGCTGGCCGGGCATCACGCCTTCGAACACCTCATCGTGACCATCGGGCCAGGCGAGAACAAGCGTGCAGCGAAATTGGGCAAGGCGGGGGTGGGCTGCACCCTTGGCTTCCAGTTCATTATGGGCGCGGGTCATGGCCATCATGAAATCGCGGCCATCACCGGTTTCCGCCCAGTCAGCGGTGTAAACGCCGGGGGCGCCATCTAGCGCATCAATGGTGATTCCGGAATCATCGGAGAGAGCCGGTAAACCAGTCGCCTTGGCGGCGGCATGGGCCTTGATCCGGGCATTCCCGACAAATGTATCTTCGGTTTCGGCGGGTTCAGGAAGTTCCATCTCGCCGGCACCAACGACACTCACGCCAAAGGGTTGGAGGAGATGTTTCATCTCCTCCAGCTTGCCTTTGTTATGGGTGGCGACCAGCAGCCGGTCGCCGGCAAATTTGCGGGTCATGCGCAGGCTGCCTTCTGCAGTTCTGCCAGTTCGGCGGTGCCCTTGGTTGCGAGATCCATCAGCATGTCCATCTGCTCGCGGCTGAACATGGATCCTTCAGCGGACATCTGCACTTCGATGAGTTGGCCAGAACCTGTCATGATGAAGTTGCCATCGACGCCGGCCTCTGAATCTTCCGGGTAATCGAGGTCCAGCACCGGCTGACCTGCGTAGATACCGCAGGACACTGCGGCTACGGGATCAACGAGGGGATCAATCTTGACCTCACCGGTTTTCATCAGCTTGTTCACCGCAAGACGTAGGGCAACCCAGCCGCCGGTGATGGAGGCACAGCGGGTGCCGCCGTCGGCCTGCAGCACATCACAGTCGATGCTGATCTGCCGCTCACCGAGTGCAACGCGGTCGACGCCGGCGCGCAGTGCGCGTCCGATCAGGCGCTGAATTTCGACGGTGCGGCCGCCCTGTTTGCCCATCGCGGCTTCGCGGCGCATACGGGTGTTGGTCGCGCGGGGCAGCATGCCGTATTCAGCGGTTACCCAACCTAGACCTGAGCCTTTGATAAACGGGGGCACACGATCCTCAATGGTGGCGGTGCAGAGCACATGGGTATCGCCCATCTTGATCAGGCAGGATCCCTCAGCGTGTTTGGTGAAACCCGTTTCGATGGAAACGGCGCGCATTTGGTTCAGATCTCGTCCGGAGGGTCGCATGGGTCATCCTTTGTTTGGTTACCCATCGGGATAGCGTCCGCAGGGTTGGCGATGCAAGCATGATTGACCTTTTGGTGCTGCGCTCTTTAATGACAACTGTAGGACAGGGAGCCAAGGCTTGCGGAACTTCGGCAGTGACCACACATAGAATGCGATGAACAGCAGTACCGACATATTGAAGGATATGAATGATCGGTCACGGGATGTGTTCCGTGCGGTCGTGGAATCCTATCTGGAGACGGGAGATCCCGTCGGCAGCCGTACTCTGACGCGATCGCTGAATGAGAAGGTGAGCGCTGCGACTGTGCGCAACGTGATGCAGGATCTGGAGCATCTTGGACTGTTGAACAGTCCGCACACCAGCGCCGGTCGGGTTCCAACGCAGGTCGGATTGCGGATGTTTGTGGATGGTCTGCTTGAAGTTGGGGATTTGAACACCCAGGACCGCCAGAAAATTGATGAAACCATGGGCGGGACTGCTGGCGGTGGGGCTGCGGGTCTGGCCGGTATGCTGGATCGTGTCGGTTCGGCCCTGTCGGGGGTGACACAGGGGGCCTCCTTGGTGCTGACCCCGAAACATGAAGCCGAAATTCGCCATATTGAATTCGTCACTCTCGCCCATGATCGTGCGCTGGTTGTTCTGGTGTTTTCAGATGGTCACGTGGAAAACCGCCTGTTTACGCCACCGCCCGGACAGACGCCCAGTTCAATGCGGGAGGCGGCGAATTTCCTCAATGCGTTGATCGAGGGACGCACATTGGGCGACGTGCGCGGCGCTATTCAGGAAGAGATCAAGGCCCGGCAGCAGCAGATCGACGTTCTGGCCCGTGAAATGATCGAAAGCGGTTTGGCCGCTTGGGAAGATGACGGCAGCGATTCTGCGCGGCTGATTGTGCGCGGTCGGGCGAATCTCCTATCCGACGGTGGGGCTGCGGAGGAGCTGGACCGGATCCGGAACCTGTTTGATGACCTGGAACGCAAACGCGATATCGAAGAGTTTCTTCAGCTGACAGAAGATGGCGAAGGTGTGCGCATTTTTATCGGTTCGGAGAACAAACTTTTTTCACTTTCGGGTTCCTCTTTGGTGGTGTCTCCCTATATGAACGCGGATCGAAAGATCATTGGTGCGGTGGGTGTCATTGGCCCGACCCGCCTGAATTACGGCCGGATCGTGCCGATTGTGGACTATACGGCGCAACTGGTCGGGAAGCTGCTTTCCGACCGGAGTTAGAGGTGAAATATGGCAGAGCCCAAGAACGACGATTTTTTGGACGACATCACAGAAGCCGAAGCAGAGGAGCTCTCTGCGCAGACTGAAGAATTTGATGATGCAGCGCTGGAGCTGGACAGCCTGCGGGCTGAACGGGATGAGCTGAAAGATCGGTTCATGCGGGCCCTGGCTGATGCGGAAAACGCGCGTAAGCGTGGCGACAAAGCGCGCCGTGAAGCTGAGCAATACGGCGGTTCCAAACTGGCGCGGGACATGCTGCCGGTTTACGACAATATGAAACGTGCGATCGAAGCTGCCAGCGATGAACAGCGCGAAGTTTCCGCCGCTTTGATTGAAGGCGTGGAACTGACCATGCGCGCACTGCTTGGTGTGTTTGAAAAGCACGGTATGCAGGTGATCGCGCCGGAAGTTGGTGAGAGATTCGATCCGCAGGTGCATGAGGCGATGTTCGAGGCCCCGGTGCCAGGTACCAAAGCCGGCGATATCATTCAGGTTTCTGCAGAGGGCTTCATGCTGCACGACCGTCTGCTGCGCCCGGCGCAAGTTGGTGTTTCCTCGACGCCGGCGAGCTGAACTGCAGCAGTGACGGGCCTTGTGGCCCGTGCCTGCGGCGCGAGTATTTTTGGAAAGATGACAAGCGGCCCCGTGGTGATCCATGGAGGCCGCTTTTCTGTATCAGCTCCCGGCTTCTTTCAGGCGATAAAGCGCTTCCAGTGCTTCCCGTGGTGAGAGATCATCAGGGTGGATGTCGTCCAGAAGCATTTCGACTGGTGAGGGGCCGACCGGTGCTGCTGGTTGCGGCGGTGGGGCGGCAGCGAAGAGGGGAAGATCGTCGATCTGGATTTTGCCGGCGCCACTGCGGCTGCCCTCTTCCAGCATGTCCAGAACGTCCCGAGCCCGTGCAACAACCGATCCGGGCAGGCCGGCAAGCTGCGCTACCTGTACCCCGTAGGAGCGATCTGCGGCGCCTTTCTTGACCTCGTGCAGAAAGATGACTTCGCCTTCCCATTCCTTGACCGAAACGGTGGCATTATCGACGCCGGGCAGCTTGCCGGCGAGCTGGGTGAGTTCGTGGTAATGGGTCGCAAACAGCGCGCGGGCGCGATTGACCTCATGCAGATGTTCCAGCGTTGCCCAGGCGATCGACAGCCCGTCATAGGTCGCAGTACCGCGCCCAATTTCGTCGAGAATGACCAGTGCGCGATCATCTGCCTGATTGAGGATGGCCGCGGTTTCAACCATCTCAACCATGAAGGTCGAGCGCCCGCGTGCCAGATCGTCCGAGGCACCAACCCGGCTGAACAACTGGCTGATCAGTCCGATATGGGCGCTGTCGGCTGGAACGTAGCTCCCCATTTGGGCGAGGATGGCAATCAGGGCATTCTGGCGCAGAAAGGTTGATTTACCGGCCATGTTCGGACCGGTCAGCAGCCAGATGGCGGCCCCTGTATCGGCGGTTAGATCGCAGTCATTGGCAACGAAGCTGCTGCCACCCTGTTGCCGCAGTGCCTGTTCCACAACGGGGTGTCGCCCCCCTGAAATACTGAACTCGCGCGAGGTGTCTACCGTTGGACAGGACCAGTTTTCACCTAGAGCGAGATCGGCCAAGGCGGTGACCAGGTCCAGTTCTGCCAGTCCCCGCGCTGCTGCATTCAGCAAGGCCGCATTTGCCAGAATAGCGTCTGATAGCCTTGTATAGAGCCGCTTTTCAATCTCCAGTGCCAGATTACCGGCATTTAGAATACGGGTCTCGATTTCGCTCAGTTCCACCGTGGTGAACCGAACCTGATTGGCTGTTGTCTGGCGGTGAATATAGGTCTCCGACAGGGGGGCGGAGAGCATTTTCTCTGCATGGGTCGCGGTGGTCTCGATGAAGTAGCCGAGCACATTGTTGTGCTTGATTTTCAGCGAATTGATGCCCGTGTGATCGGAGTATTTCTTTTGCAGCGCTGCAATGACGGAGCGACCTTCGTCACGCAGTGTGCGGGCCTCGTCCAGCTCGCTGTCGTAGCCCTCTGCAATAAATCCGCCGTCGCGAGCCAAGAGGGGGGGCTCTGCAATCAACGCGGCATCAAGCAGGGGTAACAGATCGTCAAATCCGGTGAGCCCGGAGAGCGCCTGTTGTAGAAGTGGCGGCATATCTGCCCTGTCGCAGAGGTCCGAAATAGCCTCAGACTGGATCAGCGTGTTGCGTACCGCAGCGAGATCCCGTGGGCCGCCGCGATCCAGGGCAAGCCGGGACAGGGCCCGGTCCAGATCGGGTGTCTTGCGCAGAGCAGCGCGCAGAGATTGCGCGAGTTGCGTTTGCTCCACCACGAAGTCCAGCGCCGTCAACCGGGATCGGATCACATCGAGGTTGCGCGATGGGCTGGACAGCCGTTGTTCAAGAAGCCGACCGCCGGCGGGGGTTACGGTGCGATCCACCACCGCAAGCAGTGAGCCGCTGCGCCCGCCAGTCAATGAGCGGGTGAGTTCTAGGCTACGACGAGTCGCAGCGTCGATCTGCACAACCCTGTCCTCGGCCTCCTGCTGCGGGGGCTGAAGCAGTGGCAGCTTACCCTTTTGTGTGATGTCGAGATAGTCGATGACCGCGCCCATGGCCGAAATCTCTGCTCGGTTGAAGGAGCCGTAAGATTCCAGTGTTGAGACTTTGAAGAGATCACAGATGCGTTTTTCAGCGGCGGTGCTGTCGAAACTGGATTTTGCCAGTGGGGTTACCGGGATCTGATGGTCCTCTGCAATGGTGCGCAGCTGGTCCAGTGCGGGACCATCGGGGACAATCAACTCCGATGGCGCCAGCCGGGCCAGTTCAGGGGACACCCGGACGGATGCGACGGGCATCACATGGAACGCGCCCGTGGAGATATCTGCCCAAGCGAGGGCGGACTGGTCGCGTAGCTCGCAATAGGCGGTGAGGAAATTGTGACGGCGCGCCTCCAGCAGGGAGTCTTCGGTGATGGTGCCGGGGGTGACCAGCCGCACCACATCCCGTTTCACAACCGATTTGGAGCCACGTTTCTTGGCCTCTGCAGGGCTTTCCAATTGTTCGCCAACGGCGACACGAAACCCCTTTCGGATCAATGTCAGCAAATAGCCCTCGGCGGCATGAACCGGGACACCACACATCGGAATGTCGTTGCCATCGTGTTTGCCGCGTTTGGTCAGCGCGATGTCGAGGGCCTCTGCCGCGTTGACGGCATCGTCAAAGAACATCTCGTAGAAATCGCCCATGCGGTAGAACAAGAGGGCATCCGGGTACTGCGCCTTGATGTCGAGGTATTGGGCCATCATCGGCGTGACTGTGGACAAAGTTCGGCTCCGTAAAATGGGGGATTTCTTTGGCGCGACCTTACAAATCAGGCGACTGCGACGAAAGGTGAAAACGCAACTTCGTTGAGAAGAGGCGCGCGCTGGGCTATGACGCTTGAGACAGTGAGAGGACACCCAAAGCCAATGCCCAAAGCGAAGATTACCAACGAAGAGGCGCTTGCCTTCCATCTGGAACCGACCCCTGGCAAATGGGAGATCAACGCAACGGTCCCGATGACCACGCAGCGGGATCTGTCGCTGGCCTATTCCCCCGGTGTTGCGGTGCCCTGCGAGGCGATCGCGGAAAACCCGGAAACCGCTTATGACTATACAAACAAGGGCAATCTGGTTGCGGTCATCTCCAACGGGACTGCGGTTCTGGGGTTGGGCAATCTCGGGGCGCTGGGCTCCAAACCGGTGATGGAGGGCAAATCTGTCCTGTTCAAACGGTTTGCCGATGTGAATTCCATCGATATTGAGTTGGATACCGAAGACCCGGATGAGTTCATCAAGGCGGTGCGCCTGATGGGGCCAACGTTTGGCGGGATCAATCTTGAGGATATCAAGGCGCCGGAATGTTTCATCATTGAGCAGCGTCTGAAAGAAGAGATGGACATCCCGGTGTTCCACGATGACCAGCACGGTACGGCGGTGATCTGCGCCGCTGGTCTGATCAATGCGCTGCATATCTCTGGCAAGAAGATCGAGGATGTGAAAATCGTCCTCAACGGAGCCGGCGCCGCAGGTATCGCCTGTATTGAACTGCTGAAGGCAATGGGCGCGCGGCATGAAAATTGCATCGTCTGCGATACCAAAGGCGTGATCTATCAGGGCCGTACCGAGGGGATGAACCAGTGGAAGTCCGCCCATGCGGTCAAGACGGATCTGCGCACGCTGGAAGAGGCGATGAAGGATGCGGATGTGTTCCTTGGCGTATCTGTCAAAGGGGCGGTGACACAGGATATGGTGAAATCCATGGCCGACAATCCGGTGATCTTTGCGATGGCAAACCCGGATCCTGAGATCACCCCGGAAGAGGCGCATGAGGTGCGTGTGGATGCGATTGTCGCCACCGGCCGGTCTGATTATCCCAATCAGGTCAACAACGTCCTTGGCTTTCCCTATCTGTTCCGTGGCGCATTGGATATCCACGCCCGCGCCATCAATGACGAGATGAAAATTGCCTGCGCCCATGCGCTGGCTGGGCTCGCGCGGGAGGATGTGCCGGATGAGGTGGCGCTGGCCTATGGCAAATCGTTGTCCTTTGGCCGGGATTACATCATCCCGACACCGTTTGACCCGCGTCTGATCCATCGGATCCCACCCGCTGTGGCAAGGGCAGGGATGGACACGGGCGTTGCACGTCGTCCGATCATCGACATGGATGCCTATGAACACGGGCTGCGTGGGCGGATGGATCCGACCCAGTCGATCCTGCGTGGTCTGAACGCCCGTGCCCGTGCAGCGCAATCACGCATGATCTTTGCCGAGGGCGACGACCCTCGCGTTTTGCGTGCGGCGGTGATGTATCAGCGATCTGGCTTCGGCAAAGCGCTGGTTGTTGGTCGTCCGGAAGATGTCCGCAGCAAGCTGGAAACAGCGGGTCTGGGCGATGCGGTGCGTGAGCTGGAGATTATCAACGCGGCCAATACCCAGCATTTCGAGACCTACAAGGACTTCCTCTATGAGCGGCTGAACCGCAAAGGCTTTGATCGCAAGGATGTTCACCGCTTGGTTGGGCGCGACCGACATGTGTTTTCAGCGCTGATGTTGGCGCATGGGCATGGCGACGGTCTGGTCACCGGAGCCACCCGGAAGTCTGCGCATGTGCTTGATCAGATCAACCATGTGTTTGATGCCGATGCGACCAATGGATCAGCCGGGGTGACCGCGCTTCTGCACAAGGGGCGCATTGTGCTGATTGGCGATACGCTGGTGCACGAATGGCCGGATGAAAATGACCTCGCCAATATCGCTGAACATGCCGCAGGCGTGGCCCGGCATATGGGCCTTGAGCCGCGGGTGGCGTTTGTCAGCTTCTCGACCTTTGGCTATCCGGTGTCGGAGCGTGCGGAGAAGATGCATATCGCCCCCACGGTGCTGGACCAGCGCGGTGTCGATTTTGAGTATGAAGGCGAAATGACCGTCGATGTGGCGCTGAACGCCAAGGCGCAGGAGGCCTATCCCTTCCAGCGCCTGACCGGTCCGGCCAATATCCTGATCGTACCCGCGCGCCACTCCGCGTCGATTTCGGTCAAGCTGATGCAGGAAATGGGTGGGGCAACTGTTGTTGGTCCGATCCTGTCAGGTGTCGATAAGCCGATCCAGATCTGCTCGACCACCTCGACGGCAAATGACGTTCTGAACATGGCGGTTCTGGCTGCCTGCAATATCGGGTGATCTCATGGCGATCTGGAACCTAGGCTCAATCAATGCCGACATGATTTATGCGCTGCCCCATATGCCGACTGCGGGGGAAACCCTCGCGGCGACGGGGCTGGAGCAGTTTCTGGGCGGCAAAGGCGCCAATATGTCGGTCGCGGCGGCGCGTGCCGGCAGCCATGCTTGTCACTTGGGTGCCGTCGGGCCGGAGGGAAGCTGGGCTGTCACGCGTTTGTTGGAATACGGTGTCGATACGCGGCATATCGCCCAGTTGGAGGTGCCGACCGGCCACGCCATCATTGCCGTGGATCCAACAGGTGAGAACCAGATCATCCTGTTCCCGGGAGCAAACCGTGAGATCAGTGCGGATCAGGTTGGCGCCGCGCTGTCTGCCGCCAGCGCTGGCGATATTCTGGTGATGCAGAATGAAACCAACATGCAGGCCGAGGCAGCCCAGATGGGGCGTGATCTGGGCTTGAAGGTTGCCTATGCCGCGGCGCCGTTTGATGCCGCGGCGGTTCAGGCGGTCCTGCCCTACCTCGACTATCTGTTCCTGAATGAGGTCGAGGCCGAACAGCTGCGTGATGCGACAGGCAAAACGCCTGAGGCGCTGGGCGTTGCGGATGTGATTGTGACGCTGGGTGCCAAGGGCGCGCGCCACTACGACACGACGGCGGGAACCACCCATGATGTCGCGGCGCATTCCGTTGTCCCGGTTGATACAACAGGGGCTGGTGATACCTTCACCGGCTATGTGCTGTCTGGTCTGGATCGTGGACTGCCGATGGCGCAGGCGTTGGCGCAGGCCAATCGCGCCGCTGCATTGATGGTGACGCGGAAGGGCACCGCCGATGTGATCCCTGACCTGAAGGAGGTTCAGGACGCAAGCTTTTGATCCTGCCAACAGGGTCTGCATAGGAAAAGGCGCGGTATCATCCGCGCCTTCTTCATTTCAATCGCCTTAGGTCCGTTGTTAGTGCCCTTTCGCAAAAGGCGCTGCATCCCCCCAAAGCTGCAACACACGAGCGTCCCGCCCACAGGCCTTTCGATAGCGCTTATAGGCCTCTGACTGACGTTTGGGGCCAAAGCGCGTGAGAACCAGTTTGCGACCCTTGTAGTAGTCCTGATGGTAGGCTTCGGCCGGGTAGAAGGCCGTTGCTGGAAGGATTGGCGTGACGATAGTCTGACCAAGTGCCGACTGCGCCTCGGTCTTTGCGGTCTTGGCAATGGATGTCTGATCTGCGCCAGAGACAAATATCGCTGTCCTGTAGCTGTCTCCGCGATCACAGAACTGGCCACCCGCATCCGTTGGATCAACGGAGCGCAGGAACATCGACAGCAGTTGCTTGCGCGTCACCTTGGTAGGGTCAAACCGGATCTGGACCGCCTCATAATGACCGGTGCCACCGGCGGTGACCTGTTTGTAGGTGGGTGATTTGGTGCTGCCGCCGGTATAGCCGGATACTGCCGAGAGCACGCCAGGGACGCTTTCGAAATCACTCTCAACACACCAGAAGCAGCCGCCGGCGACGGTGAGTGTTTCGATATTCTGGGCATGGGCCTGATGTCCCTTCAGCGCTACGGCAAGCAGCATGAACAGGGTCAGGACAATTGGTCTTGCGGTGTTTGTCGAACGCATCATCGCCTCCATCGTTGCGCTACATTGGCCCGGGCGCCGATTGGGCTCAATCACATGACATGGTTTGTCACGGCTTGGTGACGGGAAGTTACCGCTTGGAAATAGGATCCAATCCTTCTAGCGTGCGCCTCGCAGGAGGAGCAGATGACCGAAAAAATGAGCACGCATCAAGCGCAGGAAGATCAGCGCAACGAAGAGATCCTGATCTATCTGAATGGTGAGATTGTTCCCAAAGCCGAGGCCAAGGTCAGCGTCTATGACAGTGGTTTCATGCTGGGGGATGGTGTCTGGGAGGGGCTGCGGCTCTATAACGGGACCTGGGCGTTTATTGACGAACATCTCGACCGCCTGTTCGAGGCTGCGAAGACTATCGATCTGGACATCGGGATGGACCGGAATCAGGTCAAACAAGCCGTATTAGACACACAAAATGCTAATGACATGACCAGCGATGCCCATGCGCGCCTGATGGTGACGCGGGGGGTGAAGTCCCGCCCGTTCCAGCACCCATCGCTGTCGCAGCAGGGGCCAACCTTCACCATTATCATGGAGCATTCGCGCCCGAACCTGCCGCGCCCGATCCGGCTGGCGACAGTGCCGCATCTGCGTGGGTTGCCGATGACACAGGATCCGAAGCTGAATTCGCATTCCAAACTGAACTGCATTCTGGCCTGTATCGCGGCAGAGAAAGCGGGCGCCGATGAGGGGCTGATGCTGGACGTGAACGGGTTTGTGAATACGACCAATGCCTGCAATTTCTTTATCGTGCGCAAGGGGGCGGTTTGGACCTCGACCGGCGACTATTGTATGAACGGGATCACCCGGCAGAAGGTCATCGATCTGTGCCGTGCCAATGACATTCCGGTGTTTGAGCGCAACTATTCCCTGGTGGATACCTACGGCGCTGATGAGGCGTTTCTGACCGGCACATTTGGGGCGCAGACACCGGTGGGTGACATTGACGGGCGGCAGATTGGCGACGGCGAGATGGGGCCGGTGACCAAGCGTCTGCGCGCGCTCTACAAGGATCTGATCGCGCAGGAGTGTGCCTGATGCGGATTGCCATGTGGTCTGGGCCACGCAACCTGTCGACCGCTATGATGTATGCCTTTGGCAACCGCGGCGATTGCGCTGTGGTGGATGAGCCGTTCTATGCCGCCTATCTGGCAAAGACCGGGCTGGAACATCCCATGCGGGCTGAAATCCTGGACAGCCAGCCAAGGGATGCTGACGTTGTTGCCGCATCTCTGCTGGGGCCAGTGCCCGCTGCAAAACCGTTTTTCTATCAAAAACATATGACCCAGCATATGATAGACGGGGTGCCGCGCGCCTGGATGCGGGAGGTCACAAATGTGTTTCTGATCCGTCATCCGGCACGGGTCATCGCCTCATACGCCGAGAAACGGGAGAATCCCACGTTGGATGATATCGGGTTTCGTCAGCAGGCGGAGTTGTTTGATCTGGTGACACGCTGGGGTCAGTCGCCCGTGGTGGTAGACAGCGATGATATCCGCAGCGATCCCGCAGCGGTATTGGAGCGGCTCTGTGAGAGCCTGGGTGTCCCGTTTTCCCCGAAGATGCTGTCATGGCCGATGGGCGGACATAAGGACGATGGAATCTGGGCCGCGCATTGGTACGGGTCCGTCTGGCAGTCGACCAAATTTGCAGGACCCGAGGGGCCGTTGCCTGAGGTTCCTGCAACTTTGCAGCCGGTTTTGGACGCCGCTATGCCCTATTATGATCGGTTGAAAGCGCAGAAAATCTGATCGTGTAGGGGGCGCTGCCCCCTTCGCGCCTCTGGCGCTTCACCCCCGGAGTATTTTCGGAAAAGTGACACACGTAGAGTGCGTTTCGCCTAGCTGATCAGTTTGCCCAGCTTCATCGCCACGCCCATATCACCTGAAATTTTCAGCTTACCCATCATCACGCCGGTCATCGGGTTCAATTTCCCGGTCAGCAGCTTTTTCAGATTTTCGGTGCTGATGCGGATGGTGCAGTCAGTATCGCGATTTTCCATTGAAGCATCGCCATCCGCAAGGACGATGACACCATCATCACCGCAGTCGAATTTCAGCGATCCGTCAAAGGTTTTCCCGGTCAGACCAGCGCGGATGCCTTCTGCCAGCGGTTGTAATGCCATGATGTCCCCCTCGGTGTCTCTCGTTGTGCCAAGGGTTAGGCACCGGGGTGTCGGCGGGCAAGGGTGACCAAAGGGGAGGTCGCGTCAACTGTCAGCCAAGCGCATCACGGGTGAGGGGGCAGGGGGCGCCATCGAAAAACGTCTTCAACACCGCGTCGAACACCTGTGGGGCGTCGGGCACAGCAGTGAAAAGCGTCATGGAGGAGCGCAGTTTCTTGGCATCGGTTTCGCCCAAGATATCCTCAGCGCTGCGGTCGGTGTGGCTTAGCAGCAGTTCGCTGGCTTCGATCAACCGTGTGCGCAGTACGGGATGGGCAAGGTAGGCGGTGGCCTCTGTCAGGTCCTCGATCCCGTAAAGCTGGGCCATATGGGACTGACCAAGGTCGGCCAGTTGCGGAAAGACGAACCACATCCAGTGGCTCGTCTTTTTTCCGGCAGAGAGTTCGGCACGGACATCGTTCCAGACGGTGTCCTGCGCTTCGACGAACATCTCCATCTCTTCGGTCAGATCGTCGTCTATATCGTCTGTGATATCGACGTGGTCGCTCATTTTTTCAACCGACGCTCGCGGGCGGCGAGCAGCTTCAGTCGCAGCGCGTTCAGCTGGATAAAGCCGGCAGCGTCTTTCTGATCGTAGGCGCCCGCGTCATCTTCAAAGGTCACATGGGCCTCTGAATAGAGTGAGTGATCAGACCAGCGACCCACGGTGGTTGCGGAGCCTTTATAGAGTTTCACGCGGACGGTGCCGGTCACATGCTCTTGGCTGCGATCAATGGCGGCCTGCAGCATTTCACGCTCAGGCGAGTACCAGAAACCGTTGTAGATCAGCTCAGCATATTGCGGCATCAGCTGGTCTTTGAGGTGCATCGCGCCGCGGTCCATGGTGATGGATTCAATGCCGCGATGGGCCTCAAGCAGGATGGTGCCGCCGGGCGTTTCGTAG
Organism: Phaeobacter sp. S60; assembly: GCF_000826845.1. Classification (NCBI taxonomy): domain Bacteria; kingdom Pseudomonadati; phylum Pseudomonadota; class Alphaproteobacteria; order Rhodobacterales; family Roseobacteraceae; genus Phaeobacter; species Phaeobacter sp. S60. The sequence goes on along the minus strand of NZ_JSWJ01000004.1, from coordinate 264,362 downwards.
ATGCCGCGGGATTTCATGCCGACAAAACGCCCCTCGACAAGGTCGAGACGGCCGATGCCGTGTTTGCCACCGTATTCATTGAGCTGGGTCAGGATGGTTGCCGGCGACATTGCTTCGCCGTTGATGCTGACCGCGTCGCCTTTTTCAAAACCGATCTCGATGAATTCGGCCTCATTCGGGGCGTCCTCCGGGTGGACGGTGCGCTGGTAGACGTAGTCAGGTGCGGCCACGGCGGGATCTTCCAGTACTTTGCCCTCAGAAGAGGTGTGCAGAAGATTGGCATCGACAGAGAAGGGGGCTTCCCCACGCTTGTCCTTGGCCACCGGGATCTGATGAGCCTCTGCGAATTCCAGCAAGCGGGTCCGCGACGTCAGATCCCACTCACGCCAGGGGGCAATCACCTTGATGTCGGGGTTCAGCGCATAGGCCGCCAGTTCAAAACGGACCTGGTCGTTGCCCTTGCCGGTGGCGCCATGGGCGACCGCATCAGCACCGGTGGCTTCGGCGATCTCAACAAGGCGTTTGGAGATCAGCGGCCGGGCGATGGAGGTGCCCAGAAGATAGAGGCCCTCGTAGACGGCGTTGGCGCGGAACATCGGGAACACGAAATCCCGCACGAATTCCTCCCGCACATCTTCGATGAAGATGTTTTCCGGCTTGATACCCAGAAGCTCGGCTTTCTGGCGTGCGGGCTCCAGTTCCTCACCCTGACCGAGATCGGCGGTGAAAGTCACAACTTCGCAACCGTATTCGGTCTGCAGCCATTTCAGAATGATTGACGTATCAAGACCGCCGGAGTAGGCGAGGACAACTTTCTTGGGCGCGGACATTGGATTTCCTCTTGATCAGAACGCCTGCGGCCTACCCGGTTTTTGTCAGAAGAGCAAGGTTTTCCCCGGATCGGAACCTGAGTACGCACATTGTGGTCGCGCGCGACGATCGAGCAGTTTTGGAGCATGAATAAATGACTGGCTGGAAGCTATTTCTACACTCGGTAAGTATGGTGCAGCGGAACGCCCCACAGTTGTTGCAAATCTTTCTCGTGCCGGGGTTGATTGTAGTGGCGATTGCCTATGCCATGCTGGCAGGTGTGCCCAACGATGCCGAACTGGAAGGGCTTGGGCCAGACCCTGCAACGGTCGTTGAAATCATCTTGCGGATAGTCGGGATTTGGCTGGCCATTGGCGTGATCTGTGCTTGGACTGCTGTCTCCTGGCATCGCTACGTCCTACTGGAAGAACATCCGCAGGGGTGGATTCCGGCATTTCGCGCGAAGGAGGCTCTCTGGTATTTTCTGCGTCTGCTTCAGCTGGTCGTAATCGGTAGCGTTGTTTACGGCGTGGCGATGTTTGTTGGTATCGCCCTGATCAGCGGCATGGGGATGGTTGGCCTCGCTTTCTTGCTCGTGATCGCCACACTGATTGCTGTCTTTATGTATCGGCTTGTTCTGATCTTGCCGGCGGCGGCGCTGGGCAAACCCATTGGGGTCGGTGAGTCGCTGGAACTGACAACAGGAGCTTTTGGAACGCTGTTTGTCCTTGCGCTTTGCCTTTTTGGTCTGCAACTGCTGTCCGAACTGATCCTGTATCTGCTGATCGATGCCGTGCTGATTTCGACCGTCCTGCAACTGATATTCTCGGTTGGACTCGCAGTACTAAATATCAGCGCTCTCACCACTCTTTACGGCTACTACGTCGAGAAACGGCCGATCTGATTGGCGGTATTCTTCAGATGCTTTGACCTTGCCCCCTTGCCTTGGGGGCAGGGTTGGGCCACTCAAGTATTATGAGTGATTTCCAGACCCAGGCCCGGGCCGCCGAACAGGCCATGCGCGCGATTTTTCCTGCCACACCGCTGCAGCGTAGCGCGCTATTGTCAGAGCGGTTTGGCGCTGAAATATACCTCAAGCGCGAAGATCTGAGCCCGGTACGGTCCTACAAGATCCGTGGTGCGTTCAACGCCATGCGCAAGCAGATGGAGCAATCGCTGTTTGTCTGCGCGTCAGCAGGCAATCACGCGCAGGGCGTCGCCTATATGTGCCGCGAGTTGGGTAAGCGGGGCGTGATCTTCATGCCGGTGACCACACCGCAGCAGAAGATCCAGAAAACCCGGATGTTTGGCGGTGACAGTGTCGAGATCCATCTGATTGGCGATTATTTCGATGACACTTTGGCTGCGGCGCAGAAGTGGTGCGCGGATGAAGGTGGTCATTTCCTCTCGCCGTTTGACGATGACGATGTGATCGAGGGGCAAAGCTCTATCGCGGTCGAGATTGAGGCCCAGCTGGGTGCGGCCCCGGACCATGTGATCCTGCCAGTTGGTGGCGGGGGTATGTCGTCAGGTGTGGCCCGTTGGTTCGGGGATCGGGTGCATTGCCTTTTTGCGGAACCTGCTGGCGGGGCATGTCTGCGGGCGGCGCTGGCGGCAGGGCATCCCGTTGCATTGGATCATGTCGATACATTTGTTGACGGCGCGGCCGTTGGGCGTGTTGGCGCACGGCCGTTTGAGGTCCTGAAACAGGTCCCCTTGCCTGATGTACTGTCGATTGCCGAAGATCGCATCTGCACAACAATCCTTGAGATGCTGAACGTCGAAGGTGTGGTGTTGGAACCTGCCGGGGCGCTGGCGATCGAAGCCCTGCGCGATGTGCGCTCCTGGATCCGCGGCAAAACCGTGGTCTGCCTGACGTCTGGCGGCAACTTTGATTTCGAACGCTTGCCAGAAGTGAAAGAGCGCGCGCAGCGCTACATGGGACTGAAGAAGTACTTTCTACTACGCCTACCGCAGCGGCCCGGCGCGCTGAAGGAATTCCTGGGCATACTGGGGCCTGAGGATGATATCGCCCGTTTCGAATATATGAAGAAATCGGCGCGCAACTTTGGCTCGGTGCTGATTGGTATTGAAACCAAGCAGCCTGAGAACTTTGCAGATCTCTATGCCCGGCTCGATGCTGCCGGCTTCGCCTATACTGATATCACCAGCGACGAAACCCTGGCACAGTTTGTGATCTGAGCCGGTGTCGGCTCAGAGTTGGCGGCTCATATCGCGCAGAAACTCTTCCTTGGAGTTTTCATAGCTGGCAATGATGGCGGCGGTGTCTACCTCTTTGGACTCCCCCTGGGCGGAACGGCGTTCGCCCTCTTGGCAGAGACGGGAAAACTGGCGAAACCCCAAATTCAACGCGCTGCCTTTCAGGAAGTGTAGGTCCTGTTCCAACGTTGCCAGATCCGGTGATCGCAGCTTTTCGATGACGCCTTCGACCTCTTCCAAGAAAATTTCGACAACTTCGGAGAAGTCCTCGGGGCCAACTTCCTCGTGCAGCTCTTTCGCGCGTGACCAATCAATCATCTTAGCAAACCTTGTTTTGATATCGCATTTTACGATTGCTTTACTTATAAACTCGTAAATCACCGATTAACGTGAGGCTAGGCCGATTATTTGCAAACTTCACCTCCTGTTAAGCGAAGAGCGCGATAGTGACTTGCGTTTAAGGTATCTTGCGCTGTTTTTTGTGGGGTTCACTCGGTGTTGCCAGACAGTTCGATCGAAATAAACCAAGAGGTTACGACCAATTCGATCCGCCGTGTTCTGGTGGTTGATGATAGCCGTCTGCAGCGGCGAATCTTGGTCGCATCGCTGAAGAAATGGGGATTTGATGTTGTCGAAGCCGAGAGCGGCGAGGCGGCAATGGAGATCTGTGAGAGTGATCCGCCGGATTTGATCCTCAGCGACTGGATGATGCCGGGGATGAACGGTCTTGAGTTCTGCCGCGCGTTTCGCAATCAGTCTCAGGACAACTACAGCTATTTTATTCTGCTCACCTCCAAGAGTGAAAAAAACGAGGTGGCACAAGGGCTTGATGCTGGTGCTGATGATTTTCTCACCAAGCCAGTGAGTTCAGACGAGTTGCGCGCCCGGATATCTGCGGGGGAGCGCATTCTACGCATGCAGCGCGAGCTTTCCGAGAAAAATCGAATCGTATCGGACACGCTGGATGAACTGCAGCGGGTCTATGATGCGATCGACAAGGATTTGATCCAGGCTCGAAAAATTCAGGAGTCTCTGGTCCCCGAGCTTTCGCGCGATTTCGGAGCCTCGACCGTGAGCCTGCTGCTGAAACCCTGTGGCCACATCGGCGGCGATCTTGTCGGCATGTTCTCACCTGGTGTGAACAGGATCGGATTCTACTCCATCGATGTTTCTGGGCACGGCATCACCTCTGCGATGATGACAGCGCGGCTCGGTGGGTATCTGTCGTCGACCTATTTTGATCAGAATGTCGGGATGGAAAAGCGGTTCAACCGCTTTTATGCGCTGCGCCAGCCGGAAGAGGTCGCCAGCCTGTTGAATGCGCGACTGATCGCGGACACCGGGATCGAAGAATATTTTACCATGGCCTATTGCATCGTTGATCTGCGCAGCGGCGTGCTGAAGATGGTGCAGGCAGGTCATCCGCATCCGCTGTTGATCCGCAAAGATGGCAGCACGGAGTTTATCGGCAAGGGTGGCGTTCCGGTTGGTCTGGTCCCGGACATCACCTATTCGCAGGAAGATGTGGTGATGGAGAAGGGCGACCGCCTGCTGCTGTATTCCGATGGCTTTACCGAGGCCCGTCTGGAAAATGGCGAGATGCTTGAGGCGGAAGGTCTGGTTGAGCTTATTGGAAAGTGCAACGCGGAGCAGACCGGTCAGGAGTTTTTGGATGACCTTTATTGGAATCTGACACAGGTGATGTCATCGCAATACGGTCTGGAGGATGATGTCTCCGCGACCTTGTTTGAGTATGAAGGCCCTTAAAACGTCAAGCGGCGCGCCACAGGCGCCCGCTTTTGCACGTTGCCTGACAGGTTAGGTCTGCGCCATCCATCGCGCTATGATGCTGGCGAAATGCCGATCACCAGCATTCCCGAGGATTTCGCATGCGGCGTCCGCGCGCATCCAAATCGCGTCATGCAACGGCTCGGTAGGTGCGCAGATCCGACGTGCCGGACGCGCGATATAGATGTGGCAGAGTTTCTCTGCCCAGAGATCATACTCTGGCATATAGGCATATCGGCGAAACGCGCCCAGCTTGCGTGGCTGAGAGATGGTCCAGCCGGTTTCTTCCATCACCTCACGGTGTAACGCCGGAATGGGCGACTCTCCCGGGTCAATACCCCCTCCGGGAAGCTGAATATCAGGACCGGGCTCACGTTGACAGGTCAGCAGCAGTTCACCATCGCGCGGCAACAGCGCATAGACTCCTGGCCGTCGCCGATAGCTTTGCGATTTTTCCGGTGTATCGCCAAAACGTCTGATCACGGCGCTGACCTCTTCACTCTGATGATGTAAACCCTATATAGGCCCGATATGCCAATCCACGGCGCGTAAGGAAACCCCATGACACTTGTATCGAAAATCGCGTGGGACGATACCGTCCTGCCCTTCCAGCTTGATGTATCGGACATGCGCGGCCGCGTCGCGCGGTTGGATGGTGTGCTGGATGGCATTCTGAAGCAGCATAACTATCCGCCCGTTGTCGAAGCTCTGGTAGCTGAAATGGCGTTGCTGACGGCATTGATTGGCCAAACCATGAAACTGCAGTGGAAACTGTCGTTGCAGGTCCAGTCCAAAGGGGCGGTGCGCATGATTGCCACCGATTATTACGCACCCGCAGCCGAGGGCGAGCCAGCGCGTATTCGTGCCTATGCAAGCTATGATGATGCGCGGCTGACCAATGGGGCGCCGTTTGATCAGGTGGGCGAGGGGTATTTTGCCATTCTCGTTGATCAGGGAGAGGGCATGAAGCCCTACCAAGGGATCACACCACTTGCTGGTGGGTCTTTGTCGGCCTGTGCCGAGGCGTATTTTGCGCAGTCCGAGCAGCTGCCGACACGTTTCTCGCTCAGCTTTGGTCGCTCGGCTGAACCTGGGGTTCCGGAACACTGGCGCGCTGGCGGTATCATGCTGCAGCAGATGCCAAAAGCCTCTCCATTCGTTGCGGATGGTGAAGGCAATGGTGCGACGCTTGCCGCAGAGGATCTGGTCAGCGGCGAAGAGGGCGAGAACTGGAACCGTGTGATGCACCTTGTGGCAACCGTAGAAGACATGGAGTTGATCGGCCCGTCCGTAACACCAACAGATCTGCTATTGCGATTGTTTCACGAGGAACAACCGCGGGTCTTTGATGCGCAGGCAGTCAAGTTCGGCTGCACATGTTCCACCGATCGCGTGCGCGAAAGCCTGTCGATCTATTCGGCCAAGGACATTGCGACCATGACGACTGACGAGGGGCGCGTGACAGCCGATTGCCAGTTCTGTGGTGCACATTACGACCTCGATCCGGCAACGCTGGGTTTTGAGGCAGATGCAGGCGACAGCGAACAGGGTGAGAGTGCCTGATCTTCGGGCACAGCTGACCGCCGCGCTGGGCACGAAGGGGGGAGGGTCCTCGGATTTCGACCTGAACCCCGACGTGGTCCTGCCCGCTGACCGCAAACTGCGGCCAGCAGGTGTCCTCGTGGCGATCAGCACCGCGGCGGGCGCACCGCGTGTTATTCTGACCAAACGCTCGTCTGCCTTGAAGCACCATCCGGGTCAGATCGCCTTCGCCGGCGGAAAGCAGGAGGCTGCAGACACGAGCGTGACCGATGCCGCCCTCAGGGAAGCCTGGGAGGAAATCGGCCTGCCGCGCCACCTGCCGCAGATTGTCGGGGCACTGCCGATACATGAAACTGTCACCGGGTTTACGGTGACACCGGTTGTAGCGCTGATTGACCAACCGTTTGATATCGTGGCCGAAGCGGGCGAGGTGGCCGAAGTCTTCAGCGTGCCGCTCTCGCATCTTTGCGATCCGTCGAACTATCAGATTCAATCCCGGCGTTGGCGTGGGATACGGCGGCATTACTTTGCGGTGCCCTACGGTCCCTATTACATTTGGGGTGCCACCGCGCGCATGTTGCATGGCCTTGCCGAACGGATGCAGGGATGACCCATATACAGGCCAAATGGCTGGAGGATCCAGCTGTGCAGCACGTCTGCGACGTCCTGACAAAGGGCGGGGCAGAGGTGTATTTTGTCGGCGGCTGTGTGCGCAACGCGCTATTGGGAGCACCGGTTTCGGATCTTGATCTGTCAACCAATGTGCCACCACAGCGTGTCATGGCCCTTGCCGAAGGGGCCGGGATCAAGGCCATACCAACAGGCATTGACCACGGCACCGTGACATTGGTCCATCGCGGGACCCCTTACGAGATCACCACGTTTCGCCGTGATGTCGCCACTGATGGCCGACGCGCTGTTGTGGCATTTGCCGACCGGATCGAGGAGGACGCTGCGCGGCGCGATTTCACCATGAATGCGCTTTATGCCCGCCCCGACGGGGGGCTGGTTGACCCGCTGAATGGCCTACCGGATCTGCGCGCAAGACTCGTCCGGTTCATTGGCAGTGCGGCGCAGCGCATTCGTGAGGATTACCTACGCTCGCTGCGCTATTTCAGGTTTCATGCCTGGTATGGCAACCCAGATGCCGGATTTGACCCGGACGCCCTGTCGGCCATCGCAGAAAACCTGGATGGGATTGGCAGCCTCTCGCGTGAACGGGTTGGCAGTGAAGTGCTGAAGCTGCTTGCGGCGCCGAATCCGGCGCCGGCAATTGCGGTGATGCGGCAGATTGGGCTGCTACCTCTGATTCTTCCAGGAAGCGATGATCGCGCCCTGGGGCCGCTCGTCCATCTGGAATCGGGGAGGTCTGCCAACCCGCTTTGCCGCCTGGCCGCGCTGGGCGGAGATGCGCCATGGGAGGCCTTGCGCCTGAGTAAAGCCCAAGCTGCGGATGTGCGTCTGCTGCGTGCAGCTGCGGAGGGTACGGATGGACCGGCGGCACTGGCTTATCATCACGGCGCGACCACCGCGCGCAACGTGACGATGTTGCGATCTGCTTTGTTCGAGGTACCGGTTGCCCCTGATTTAGAGGCTGAAATTACCAAAGGAGCCGCAGCCGTATTCCCGCTTTCTGCCAAAGATTTGATGCCCAACCTGCAAGGCCCGGCGCTGGGTGCAGCACTCAAATCCTTGCAGAAGGACTGGATTAAATCTGGGTTTGTGCTTGACCGCGATGCGTTGCTGAAACGGCTGCTCTAACCTGCCCTATTGGCCGCGCCCCATCAAAAGGGGTGACAGAGCGGATTTTTTTTCCTACCCATAGGGGACCATCTTATGACGGGAGGAATACGCATGTACTACGGGATCTGGCACGACTGACGCCTGACCTGTCCGACGCATGTCGGGGGGCCACGGCGATGGCCTCTATTCGCATGACTATTCCCTACGCTCAATTATTGGAGCACCCGTATGTTTCGTTTTTTCGAAAACCTCATCGACCCTTATTGTGACTATCCGGAAACAGATACACCGCCGCGGCAGCTGTGGCCGTTCCTAAAGGATTACTCGCAGCCTTTCAAAAAAGTGTTCGCAGTCACCGCGCTGATGTCGGTGATTGTCGCTGGCGTGGAAATTGGTCTGATCCATTACATGGGGCGGGTGGTTGACCTCTTGTCTGGTGAACCGGCCAGGGTGTGGCAGGACCATGGCACGGAATTCATCCTGCTGGCGGTTTTCATTCTGACCGTGCGCCCGATGTTGCAGCTGTTCGATGTGCTGTTGCTGAACAATGCGATCCTGCCAAATTTCGGCACTCTGATCCGTTGGCGGTCGCATAAACATGTTCTGCGTCAATCCGTTGGCTGGTTCGAAAATGATTTTGCCGGACGGATCGCCAACCGGATTATGCAAACCCCGCCCGCCGCAGGGGAGGTGGTGTTTCAGGTTTTCGACGCGATCACCTTTGCGCTTGCCTATTTGGTGGGGGCCGCGCTGTTGCTGTGGCTGGCGGACGTCCGGCTGTTGCTGCCGCTCTTGGTTTGGTTTGCGCTCTATGCGGTGTTGATCCGCTGGACCGTGCGCCGGGTTGGGCCGGCCAGCCAGGCGGCATCTGATGCGCGCTCCACCGTGACGGGCCGGGTTGTGGACAGCTATTCCAATATTCATTCGGTGAAGATGTTCGCCCATCACAACACCGAACTGACCTATGCCAAAGAAGCCATCGAAGGCACACGCAAGACGTTCCAGGCTGAGATGCGGCTCTACACTATTATGGATGCGGCACTGGTGACGTTGAACGGATTGTTGATCGTCGGTGTTGTCGGTTGGGCAATTCTGCTGTGGATGCAGGGTTTGGCCTCGGTCGGGGTGGTTGCAGCTGCGACTGCGCTGACGCTGCGCCTTAATGCGATGACGGGTTGGATCATGTGGGCGCTGACCACCTTCTTCCGCCAGCTGGGTGTTGTAGCGGAGGGGATGGAAACCATCGCCCAGCCGATCGATCTGGTGGATGCGGCCAATGCAACACCGCTTGATCTGCGTGACGGCGCGGTGGAACTGCGTGAGCTTTCGCATCACTACGGGCGCGGCTCTGGTGGTCTGGATCGGATCAGCCTGAACATCCGCGCGGGCGAAAAGATCGGCCTGATCGGGCGCTCCGGTGCGGGGAAATCCACGCTGGTGAAGCTGTTGCTGCGGTTCTACGATCCTGAGGGCGGTGCGATCCTGATCGACGGTCAGGACATCCGCATGGCGACGCAGGATAGTCTGCGCAGCCAGATCGGCATGGTGCAGCAGGATAGCGCATTGCTGCACCGGTCAGTCCGGGACAATCTGCTTTACGGTCGGCCTGATGCCACCGAGGCGGAGATGATTGAGGCCGCCAAGCAAGCGCGGGCGCATGAGTTCATCCTTGATCTGGAAGACCCTGAAGGCCGTCGCGGCTACGACGCACATGTCGGGGAGCGTGGGGTGAAATTGTCGGGTGGCCAGCGGCAGCGGGTTACCTTGGCCCGAGTCATTCTGAAAGATGCGCCCATACTGATCCTGGATGAGGCCACATCTGCTCTGGATTCAGAGGTGGAGGCTGAAATTCAGCAAACGCTTTATGGGATGATGCAGGGCAAAACGGTGATCGCGATTGCGCATCGCCTGTCCACCATTGCTCAGATGGATCGCATCCTGGTGCTGGATGATGGGCGGATTGTTGAAGAGGGGACGCATGACGTGCTTTTGCGCTCAGAGGGCCTATATGCCCAGTTCTGGGCACGTCAATCCGGCGGGTTCCTGAATATCGAGGCAGCAGAATGAAACTCGGCAATCTGATCGACGCATTTCAACCCGCCAAGGGCCCGCCGCCCAATCGGCTGGGGGGCTTTCTGCGCTGGTGCCTTTCAGGTGCCTGGCCAATGCTTGCGCTTGCTGCGCTCTGCTCGGCGCTGGCTGGCGGGATGGAAGCAGGGACGGCCTATATTCTGGGTCTGGTGATTGATACCGCGATTTCCAGCGGGCCGGGGCAGTTTTTTTCTGCCGGTAATCTAGTGATCATTGCCGGGGCGCTGGGATTTTTCCTTCTGCTGCGGCCGATCCTGTTTGGCCTGTCTGCGGCATCCAATGCAATCATCGTCCAGCCAAACGTCAACCCGCTGGTGCTGTCGCGGCTCAACCGTTGGACCATGGGCCAATCGGTGCGCTTCTTCGACGATGATTTCGCGGGTCGTATCGCGCAGAAACAGATGCAGACAGCCAATGCCGTGACCTCGGTTGCGGTTGAGATGATCAACGTGGTTGCCTTTGCGCTGGCCTCGCTTCTGGGGGCGCTGGCGCTGTTGGGGGCGATTGACTGGCGGATTACCGGCCTGTTCGTGGTCTGGCTGGTCGGCTATTTCGCCACCATCCGCTGGTTTCTGCCCCGTATTCGCAAACGCTCCGCTGCGCGCGCTGGGGCGCGGGCAATGGTGTCGGGGCAGGTGGTTGATACGATCACCAACATCAAGACGGTGAAGCTGTTTGCGCATGCCGATTTTGAGGAGCGTACGGCGCAGGATTCCATGGCGGATTTCCGCACCAAGGCACTGCATTTCGGGTATCTGTCTGCGAGTTTCCGGTTTTGTCTGATGACGCTGGCGGGTGTGCTGCCGGTGTTGCTGATTGGTGCGACGCTGGTGCTGTGGCGCGATGGGCTGGCGAGCGAAGGCGATATCGTCGCGGCTGGTGCGGTGTCCGTGCGCATTGCCCAGATGACCGGGTGGGTCAGTTTCACCCTTATGGCGATCTATTCCAACATTGGTGAGATTGAAAATGGCATGACGACCCTGACCCGTCCCGACCGGGTTGAGGATCAAACCGCGGCTGAGGTGCTGACAGTCACTGAGGGGCAGATTGCGTTTCGCGAGGTCGGTTTTGCCTATGGGCGTGATATCGGCGGCATTCAGAATGTCTCGCTGACCATTGCGCCCGGGGAAAAACTTGGGATCGTTGGCGCCTCCGGGGCGGGGAAGTCGACACTCGTTTCGCTTTTGCTACGGCTCTATGATGGGGAATCTGGTCAGATCCTGATCGACGGAAAGGATATCGCAGAGGTCACCCAAAACTCGTTGCGCAGTCAGATTGGCATGGTCACGCAGGAAACTGCGATGTTCAATCGTTCGGCGCGGGACAACATCCTATATGGTCGACCTGACGCCAGTGAGTTGGAGCTGATCGCCGCCGCGCAAAAGGCCGAAGCGCATGAGTTTATCCTTGATCTGGAGGATGGTCAGGGCCGCACCGGCTATGATGCTCATCTCGGCGAACGCGGGGTGAAGCTGTCTGGTGGTCAGCGGCAGCGTATCGCCCTTGCGCGCGCGATTCTGAAAGATGCGCCTATTCTTGTGCTGGATGAGGCAACCTCGGCCCTGGATTCAGAGGTAGAAGCAGCCATTCAGTCCGCGCTTGAGCGCGTGATGCAGGGGAAAACCGTTCTGGCGATTGCGCACCGACTGTCCACGTTGAGTGAAATGGACCGGATCATCGTTATGGATCAGGGCCGCATCGCCGAGGCAGGCACGCATGACGCATTGCTGGAACAGGGCGGTTTGTATGCGCAGTTCTGGGCGCGGCAGTCTGGTGGTTTCATACGGACGGAAGCTGATGATCAGGCCGGGAGCTCACTGCCGCGGGATGCTGCGGAATAGGCGCCGTATGACCCACCGCATCCGTCGTTCCCGCGAGGGCTGCGCATTTTTCTTTTGCATGCGGCGGTCGCAGGGTATGCAGCGGCCATGACACATGCAGCTAGAACCACAGCCACAATCATTCGTCTGGGCCATCAGGGCGACGGGGTCGCCGAAGGCCCGCTTTTTGCACCGCGCACGCTGCCGGGAGAGACCGTCAGCGGTATTCGCGACGGGCACCAGCTTAGCGATATTCGCATCGAAAGCCCGTCGGAGATGCGCGTCCAGGCGCCCTGTCGGCACTATAAATCCTGCGGTGGTTGCCAGCTGCAACATGCGACAGATGATTTTGTTGCGAACTGGAAAGTCGACATCGTTCGTAATGCGCTGGCGGCGCAGGGGCTTGAGGCGGAGTTCCGCCCGATCCACATCTCACCACCACAATCGCGTCGCCGCGCCACCTTGTCCGTGCGACGCACCAAAAAGGGCGCGATGGCCGGGTTCCATGGGCGCGCCTCCGGGGTGATCACGGAAATTCCCGACTGCCAATTGCTGGCGCCGCAGCTGCTGTCCGCCATCCCCATGGCTGAGGCACTGGCCATGGTTGGCGCCAGTCGCAAGGCGCCGCTCTCGGTGACCGTGACCCTGTCTGAGGTTGGTGTGGACGTGCTGGTGACCAATGGCAAACCGCTGGACGGTCCCTTGCGTATTGCGTTGGCTCAAGTTGTTGATGCCCATCATATCGCACGTCTGACCTGGGAGGATGAGCTGATCGGTATGGAGCAGCCACCAATCCAACCGTTTGGACCGGCCCATGTCTGCCCGCCGCCCGGTGCCTTTTTGCAGGCGACGCGCGACGGCGAAGCCGCACTTCTTGCGGCGGTTGAGGACTGTGTGGCCGGTGCGAAACGCATCGTGGATCTATTCGCTGGCTGCGGCACCTTCACCCTGCCACTTGCGAAACATGCAGAGGTGCACGCGGTCGAGGGTGAAGGCAGCATGCTGCGCGCGCTTGATGCCGGCTGGCGGCAGGCCAAGGGGCTAAAAAAGGTCACAACCGAAACCCGTGATCTGTTTCGCAATCCGCTTCTGGCAGAGGATCTGAACCCTTTTGGCGCGGCTTTTGATGTCGCCGTGATCGATCCACCCCGTGCAGGTGCCGAAGCACAGGTAACGCAGTTGGTTGCCGCACGGACCAAGCGGGTGGCCTATGTGTCCTGCAATCCCGTCACCTTTGCCCGCGATGCCAAAATCCTGACGGATGGCGGCTACCGTCTGGATTGGGTACAGGTGGTCGATCAATTCCGCTGGTCTTCGCATTGCGAACTGGCGGCCAGCTTTTCCTACGTGGGGTGAAACCGGTGAGCATCAGCGCAAAACAATCCCTGACCCAGCGGCTCGGGGCGCTTATTTCCAGCGATGGCTTTGGCAATTTCATCACGGCGGTGATCCTGATCAATGCGATCACGCTGGGGATGGAAACCTCCGATACGATCATGTCCCGATTTGGGGCCGCTGTCCTATTCGTTGATCAGCTGTGCCTGGCGATTTTTGTTGTCGAGCTGCTGGCGAAACTTTGGGTGCAGCGGCTGCGGTTTTTCCTGCGCGGCTGGAACATCTTCGACTTTGTGATTGTCAGCATCGCCTTTTTGCCTGGTGCGCAGGGAATTTCGGTGCTGCGGGCGCTGCGTATCCTGCGGGTGCTGCGCGTCATCTCTGTCGCGCCGCGCCTGCGCCGCGTGGTCGAAGGGTTTATCACCGCTTTGCCGGGCATGGGATCGGTGTTCCTGCTGATGGCGATCATCTTCTACATCGGGTCAGTTATCGCGACGAAGCTCTTTGCAGAGAGTTTTCCTGACTGGTTCGGCAATCTTGCACTAAGCGCCTATTCCCTGTTCCAGATCATGACCTTGGAAAGCTGGTCCATGGGGATCGTGCGCCCGGTGATGGAGATCTACCCCTACGCTTGGGCCTTCTTCGTGCCGTTTATCATGGTGACCACCTTTGCGGTTGTGAACCTGCTGGTGGGTCTGATCGTGAATTCCATGCAGGATGCCCATCACGAGGAAGAAGGTGAACGCACCGATGCCTACCGCGATCTGGTTTTGGCCCGGTTAGAGGCAATTGAGCAGCAAATCGCGGCCTTGCAGCCGCCGCACGAGAAGAAGTGATTTTGTTTTTTCCGACGAAGATAGTAGTTGGAAATTGAGGCAAATCAGGCAGAGACCTAATATAATGGACAGACGTACATTCGGACTGGGCGCTGCGGCGACCCTTGGGCTGGCAGGGTGCAGCTCCGGTCCAAGCAAATTTCGCAGCTATAACGGGCCCGAGGTCACCTCGGTCGTCGTGAACAAGGGCGCGCGCAAGATTTATCTTCTTCATCATGAGGATATTCTGCGTGAATATGATATGGAGCTTGGCTTTGCTCCGCTTGGTCACAAGCAAATCGAAGGTGACGGTAAAACACCCGAAGGCACCTATCTGATTGACCGGCGCAATCCCAATAGCCGCTATCACCTGTCGATCGGGATTTCCTACCCCAACGCGCAGGACCGGGCCAAAGCTGCGGCGATGGGCAAAAAACCGGGAGGTGAGATTTTCATCCACGGTGAGCCTAACATTGCAAAAGAGCGCAAGCGCGCGGCGCGCGTGGACGACTGGACCGCGGGCTGTATTGCTGTCACGAATGATGAGATTGAAGAGATCTACGCGATGGTTCGCGATGGTACGGTGATCACCCTACGCCCGTAACCGCGTGGACAGCATGTCCATCACCGCAGGTTGCAGCTCAATAGAATAGGCCCGATTGCCTGAATGGCAGATCGGGCCTTTTTCATTTTTGGTTTAGGCGAAAGCGCCGGATCAGCTGCCCATCACCAGGGTCCACCAGATCTTGCCGTTGGATTCCTGAAACCAGGAAAAGCCCATTGTGCGCGCTTTGGGGTCCATAATGACAGACCGGGTTGCGGATTGTTCCATCCAGGCCGTGAGTGTCTGCAGCTCGGATTCATAGGTTTCCGAAATCGTCTCGCCAATCATGGTGCCGGTGAAGCCTGCTCGGGCTACACGGTCCAGCGGCGACGAGCCATCGGAGCCAAAATGCCAAGGACGGTTCTGCACGGACATATCGCGTGAATGGGTGGCCGCCGCAGCGGTCAGCTGCGGGTTCAGCTGGACAGTGGGGCGACCTGCCGCCTCGCGGAGGGCATTGACCGAGTCGAGCATCCGCAGCTGTACCTTGTCGGCGTTACGGATCCGGTACACGTTGCCACCTGTGCTGCCATCGGGAGCAGGGGCACAGGCCGCGACGAGGGTCATCAGCCCGGCGATAAGGATCAGAAATACACGTGTCATACTACACCTTGCTTCATTTGCTGGCTGCTCCAATACCCCGGCTGTGACATAGGCGCAAACCTGTCAGCGGTGAATTGATCATCGCCGGATTGTTTGATTTGCGACTGAGGCATTCGCGCCATAAGATACGGCATAACGAATGCATATCTCCGCAGTTTGGAAAAGTCATGACCCGCAGCCCCTTCGATCCTCTCTCAAGACGGCAGTTTATTGCCGGTTCCGCGTTTGCCGGCGCCTCGCTGGTTGGTGGTGGTGTTGCCAGCACAGGCTGGGCTCAGGATGCAGCGGATACCGTCGCGGAGGGGATTGACCCCCTGCGCCCCCCGCCTGAGCCCGAACCGCCAGTGCAGCGCAATATTTCCGCTTTCCGCTCCAAGGACTGGCGCCCCTATTTCGACAGCCTGCGCAATGGTGCGGTGCTGGTAGACATCGACAGCCGTGCCTTGCATTTCTGGTCTGAAGATCAAAGCGTCTATAAGCTGTTCCCATCTTCAGTACCGCTCTCGGATGATCTGACGCGGCGCGGCCGAACGAAGATCATCCGCAAGGTCGACGGCCCAGGCTGGGCACCGACTCCAAATATGCTTAAACGCAATCCTGAGTGGCCGGCCTATATTCCGCCGGGACCAGACAATCCGCTCGGAACCCACGCTTTGTATCTCAGCTGGAAGTATTACCGGATCCACGGAACCCACGACACACGCAAGATCGGACGTAAGTCGTCCAATGGCTGTATCGGCCTTTATAATGAGCATATCTCAGAGCTATTTGGACTGACGAAAGTGGGCACTCAAGTGTTGCTAATTTGACGACATTGGCCCGTTCCGGGGGCCGAATCATGCAACAAGCAATTGCAATGCCGGGATTTTGCTGATTAGAAAAATATCACGAGGTAAGTCTTGGGCGCGTGGTTCAGGTGGACTGAACTGCGCATATTTTTGGAGGTTAACATGAAAAAACTCGTTATCGCTGCTGCTCTGACTGCTGCTGCTTCGACCGCTTCCGCGGGCAACCTGGCTGAGCCGATCGTTGAGGCGCCGGTTATTGTTGAGCAGACCGAAAGCTCCTCCAGCGGCATCCTTCTGCCGCTGCTGCTGCTGGTTGTTGTCGGCGCGGCTGTTGCAAGCAACTAATTGCTTGTATCAGAACGTTAAGAAAGGCGGTGGATTTCCACCGCCTTTTTTCGTGGCAACTGATGGCATCGGAACAGGCCGATGCCATCTGCGCGTGACCTAGTTTTCAGACAGCTCTGACAGGATGCTGTCCAGTGTTTTCAGGATCATCTCAATCCCCTCTGCATCTATCGTTAGCGGCGGGCGGATTTTCAGGATATTATCGCTTGGGCCTTCGCTGCCGATCAAGATGCGGTGGTCCCGCATCCGGTTTTTGACATAGGCGCAGATCTCGGAGGCCTCTGATCCATCAGCGCGGATCAGCTCGACCCCGACAAAAAGCCCCATACCCCGAACATCACCGATTGCCTGATGGCGCGACTGCAGGTTACGCAGACCGGTGATCAGATCTGCCCCGCGCTGGCGGGCGTTTTCCTGCAATCCTTCGTCGTCGACAATATTCAACACTTCGTTACCGATGCGGCAGGACAGGGTGGAGCCACCAAAGGTCGAGAAAAACTCCGGACCCTGGGCAAAGCTATCGGCGATGGCGCGGGTGGTGACGAGGACGCCAAGCGGATGGCCATTGCCAATCGGTTTGCCCAGAACAACGATATCCGGTGCTGCCCCCTGGTGTTCAAAGCCGAAGTAATAATCACCCAAGCGCCCAAGCCCGGTTTGCACCTCATCGGCGATACAAATCCCGCCTGCAGCCCTGATTTTCTCATAGACCGCTGGCAGGTACCCCGTGGGCGGGATGATCTGCCCGCCTACCGAGGGGAAGGTTTCGGCGATAAAACCAGCAACACCGTGACCGCTGGCCTGTAGCTTCGTGATGGCGGAATCGACCAAATCAGCGTATTTCTGCGCACGCTGCGGATCATCACGACGGTAGGTGCCGCGATAGTCATCCGCGACCTCTACCAGCTCAACCCAATCGGAGGGGCCAACCCCGCCCTTGGCATTGAACTTATAGGCCGAGATGTCGATGACACCGGTTGTATTGCCGTGGTAGCCGTGGTCGGGGGTCACCATCCCCTTGGCGTTGGTGTGCGCCCGGGCCAGTCGCAGGGCCAGCTCGTTTGCTTCGGTGCCTGAGTTGACGAAGAAGCAGACCTCCAGATGATCCGGCATTTTTGACAGTATTTTTTCTGCAAAAGCAGTCTGTGCCGGATGCAGATAGCGGGTGTTGGAGTTCATCCGTTTCAGCTGGTCGGCAGCGGCCGCCTGAATGCGCGGATGGGCATGTCCGACATGCGGGACATTGTTATAGGCGTCCAGATAGGGGCGTCCCCATTCGTCGAACAAATGATGCTTCCAGCCGCGCAACAACATCACCGGGTCGCTGTATGTCAGGCTGAGGTTGCCACCAAAATGAGCACGCCGCCCGGCCAGAACCGTTGCTCTATCGGTTGGTTGATAGCTCACTTGAGCGGCAGGCAGGTTCAGGAGTGGCGCCGGATTGGGGCAGAGCGCGGTCCAGAGTGCGAGGTCGTCCGGGTCCGCAACCCCGGGCCAGTCAGCTTCGATGCCTTCTGTTGACAGGGCAAGCTGGAAATGAACATGCGGCGCCCATCCCCCGTTTTGGTCAGCCGTGCCGAGCTTGCAAAATGGTGCGCCCTTGGCGATTTTGTCGCCAACAGACAGACGCGTGCAGCACTCCGGATCAAGGTGGCCATAGAGCGTATAAAACGCGTCGCCGCTATCTGTGTGGTGTTTCAGGATTACAACACCACCGTAGTCCAGGTGATTGGCGCGATCCTCAACAACCAGCACTTCCCCTGCCAATGGGGCATGAAGCGGTTGTCCGGCGGGGGCGAAAACATCCACCGCTAGATGCACGGTCCGGCGATCGCTGGCTTTATACTCGCCCTTGCGGAAGGCTGGCGCAGTGTAGATCAGACGGGGCTCGCCGTAGTAGCCAAGCCACCAATCGCGGCCATCCTCGCCGGAAAACTCACGTCCAACCTCCGCGGCCTCGGCCAGTGGCATGTCAAACGGGTTCTGCGGCCAAGTGGACTCTTCGACAGAAAGAGATCCCATTGGCAGATCCGCCAGATCCCGCCCCATCAGGGGGGCGAAATCAGCTGAATGTGTTTCTAAATAGGCCAATACGCGGTCTGCACCATCGACAACCGTCAGGCCGCAGGTTGCCCGCAGCCGCGCTGTGATCAGGGCGGGATGTTCACTCGGCTGGTCCAGAAACCGCCACGCCGGTTCTTGCGATATTGTCACATAGGGATCATCAGGATTGTCTTGAGCCTCCAACGTGGAGTTGACGACACTGACGGCCAGCCGCATCCGCAGCAGCGGCCAGAGAAGACCCAGTTCTTCTGTCGTTAGCGGGGTTATAGCGTGATATCCCGACACCAGCGCCGCAAGCGCCCCCTGCGGTTGGGGGTGGTCAAGCACGATATAGGCAGCCGCAATGGCGAGATCACAGATCCGCGGTGCGGCACACATATCGCCAAGGTCAATCAGGCCGCTGACGGCGCGTGGCTCCGACAGTGCACCAGTGACCAGAATGTTGTAGTCATTTGCATCATTGTGGATCGCTTGTTTTGGCAGAGCATTGAGCCGCGGTTTCAGGGATGCAAAATCGGCGCAGATCTCCGCAATCACTTGCTGCCTGCGGCTATCCGTGATGCAGGTTATGTCATCCTTGATCCAGTCTGCGGTCATCAAATCCCATTTGAAGCTACGCTCCAAGGCGGGATGCGCAAATTCTTTGAGCGCGTGGGTGGTTCCGGCAAGGGTCGCGCCGACCTCGCGAATCAGATCTGCGGATTTTGGCGCGCTTTTGGCATAGCAGCGGCCGGGCAGCAGGGTTTGCACCCACACCAGCCGGTTTTCGCCGGTATCATCCTGGAGACTGAGGCACAGCTCTCCGGTGGTTGCCGCAACGGTGCGGGGGACCGGCAGACCAGGATCAGTTTTGTGGATATGCGCCAGTGCCGCGATTTGCATATCGACAAGATCGGAGGCACAGCCGGGGCGCATGGCTTTCAGGATATAGCCCCGGCCGTCAGACGTAAGTGCGCGATAGTTAAGGTCATATTCCCCGTCCAACCGGGACAATTCGGCACGGATGCCCCAGTGGTCGTGCAGGACGGCGGCCCAGTGATCTTCGGCCAAACGGATTGCGGTCATGAAATGCCCCTGTTCAAAACTCCCAAGCCCCGTTGGCCGGGGCGTTTGGGCTATTTGGACCGGGGCGTGGCGATTAGTCCAGCCACCCTTTCAAATTGCGTTCGATCACACCAGACAGCGCGTCGATATGCTCTGCATCGTCGTTCAGACAGGGGATATAGAGAAAATCCTCTCCGCCTGCATGCTCAAAGCTCTCGCGGATTTCCTCGTTGATTTCTTCAAGCGTTTCAATGCAATCGGCCGAGAAGGCCGGGGCGATCACGGCGATATTCTTCTTCCCATCCTTGGCGAGAGTGGCGACGTGATCCACGGTGTAGGGTTTCAGCCATTCCTCAGGTCCAAAAACCGATTGGAACGTGGTTGTGATCTCGGTGTCGGTCCAGCCGAGACGCTCTTTCAGAAGGCGTGTCGTTTTCTGGCACTGGCAGTGGTAAGGATCACCCTGCATTAGATAGCGTTTTGGCATACCGTGATAGGAAACCACGAG
Source organism: Phaeobacter sp. S60 (assembly GCF_000826845.1). Classification (NCBI taxonomy): domain Bacteria; kingdom Pseudomonadati; phylum Pseudomonadota; class Alphaproteobacteria; order Rhodobacterales; family Roseobacteraceae; genus Phaeobacter; species Phaeobacter sp. S60. The sequence goes on along the minus strand of NZ_JSWJ01000004.1, from coordinate 244,242 downwards.
GATTTCGGGCTTTTTCTCAGCGGCGGCATAGGCCTTCTCGACTGAGCGGGCCAGCGCGTCGATATAGGCAGGATCGTCAAAGTAGGGGGCCACTGTGCGCGCAGCCGGCTGCCAGGTCTCCTCCATCAGGGCGCGGAAAAACTGGTCATTGGCAGTTGCTGAGGTGGCGCCCGCGTATTGCGGATAGAGCGGCACGAAGAGGATTTTCTGGCAGCCCGCCTCAATCATTTCGCGGACCTTCGATTTTGTCGACGGATTGCCGTAGCGCATACAGAAATCCACCATAACCTCGTTGCCGTAACGGTCTTGCAACGCCTCCGCCATAGCAGCGGTCTGATCTTTGGTAATGGTCATCAGGGGGCTTTCGCCCTTGTCGTGGTTCCAGATGGATTTATAGGCCGCCCCCGATGTGAAGGGCCGTTTGGCCAGAATGATCAGCTGAAGCAGCGGCTGCCATTTCCAGGCCGGATAATCGATCACCCGTTTATCAGAGAGAAACTCGCTAAGATACCGGCGCATGGGCCAGTAACTGTAGTCGTCAGGCGTGCCGAGATTGGCCAACAGAACGCCAACTTTCGCCGGTGCGATTTTTGGGTGGTCTGCCGGAGCGTGAGCGGGGCAGGTGGCGGGGGCAGTGGCGTCCAGCATCTGTCAGGGTCCTGTGCGGTAATCGGTCAGCGGATCGTGGTCCGCCCTAGCAATATGAAGATACGACGGAAATAGCCAATTGGATCATTCCACCAGAGCCATAGGATAGAACTATGACCGGGACTGTCTACTTGGGCAGCGGTGTTTCTGGCACCTTAAGCGCATCTGCCAGACGGGCCTTCGCCGATCCAGGACGCAGCGGTTTCTGCTGGGTTTCCGATGGCGACCAACCGGTCAAGCAAATCAGTTCGAATGTAGCGGGCAAAAGACCGTCCGCAGTGGCGTAAGTGGTGCGATAGATTTCTTCTGCTTCTGCAAAGAGACGGCGCGAGGGCGGCACCTTCAGTCGTTGGGTCATCGCATTGGTTTCGCCCATGCCACGCAATTCATGCATCAAATGTTGCAGGTCGCGGTATTTTGCCGTCAGCGGCACCACATCCGCAACGGGCAGCGCAAATCCGGCCCGCTGCAACAAGGCGCCCAGATCACGCACCTCGGCCATTGGGGCCACACGTGGGGAAAGCCCGCCAAGAAGCCGTGTTTCGGCGGTTGCCAGGGCGCTGCGCAATTCATGCAGGGTTTGCCCGCCCAGCATCACAACCAGCAGCAACCCATCTTCGCGCAAGGCGCGGTGACATTGGATCAGTTGGCCCACAGGATCATTGGCCCAATGCAGGGACATTGCATGGACCACAAGATCATGTGCGCCCACCGCCAGATCCAAGGTTTCGTCATCGACCACATGTTTCGCATCGGGCAGACAACTCTCCCAGCCTTCGGCGAAAGGCGCCACCAGCGCTGGGCTGGTAAAGCTTCTGTTAACCATGGATAGCCGATCCTCAATCTCATCGCGGGCGATGTCATGCAGGAACAAGGCCTGAGGCGTCAGGCGGTTGCGATGGGCGGCGATGGCGCGGCGGTCGAACAGCTGCGGGCGGGGCGTCGTGGCTTGGGTCATGAGGGCTATTTAGGATGTTGAAGGCGCGGATACAAACGGCTGTTTCATTGATCTACCCCCCGCGTTGTCTGGCCTGCGGAGATTGGGTTGACAGTGATTTCGGACTCTGTGGTCCCTGTTGGCGCGACACCCCTTTCATCAGCGGAACCTGCTGTGACGGTTGCGGTGTTGCACTGATGGGGGAGGAAGACGGTTTCCGGCTTGAGTGTGATGACTGTATGGCACATCCGCGCCCTTGGCAGCAGGGGCGCGCGGCATTGTCTTACGACGGCACCGCGCGGCGTTTGATTCTGGCGTTGAAGCATGGAGACCGCACAGAGATCGCACGGCCTGCGGCGCGCTGGCTGGCGCGGGCCGCAACTACCTTATTGGCAGATACCCCGCTGGTGGCGCCGGTGCCGTTGCATTGGTCGCGGTTTTTGCGCCGTCGCTACAATCAGTCTGACCTATTGGCCAAGGTCATAGCCCAAGACGCCGACCTAGATTATTGTCCGGATCTGTTGCGTCGGACACGGCGTACCCCCTCGCTGGAGGGGCAGAGTCGCCATCAGCGCTACACGACATTGACGCAGGCGATAGCTGCGCATCCCAAACATGCCGAGCGGATCAGTGGCAGAATTTTCCTGTTGGTGGATGATGTGATGACCAGCGGCGCGACGCTCAGCGCGTGTAGCGAGGCCTGTCTCGACGCCGGGGCGACGGCGGTGCGTGTCGCGGTGCTTGCACGGGTCACGCACTCGTGATCTGAACGCGCTGGGGCTGGCAATTTTATCATGGACTGCCCAAGTTCGTGCCAAGCCAACAGATATGTCCAAACGGAGACCCGAATGAAACCGGTCGAAATCTACACATCCCCGCTTTGCGGGTTCTGCCATGCCGCCAAACGCCTTCTGACGCAAAAAGGTGTAAGCTTTGATGAAATCGACGTTTTGGCAAACCCGGACCGCAAGGCTGAAATGATTGAGCGTGCCAATGGCGGACGCACAGTGCCGCAGATTTTCGTGGGTGAGACCCATGTGGGCGGATGCGACGATCTTTATGCGCTGGACCGCTCCGGGAAGTTGGATCCGCTGCTCGCCGCCTGAATTGCGGTACATAAAGTGACAGCCTGAGGAGGTGACAGATGCGTGCTGCTCTGCTTCAAATGACGTCAAGCGACCAACCCGCCGATAATCTGGCGATGGTGCAGCAGATGATCGCCGACGCTGTCGCGGGCGGCGCGGGGTTTGTGCTGACACCGGAGGTGACCAATTGTCTGTCCGGCAGCCGCAGTCATCAGCAATCCGTTCTGCATCACGAAGCTGATGATCCGACATTGTCGGCGTTACGGGACACGGCGGCGCAGCATGAAATCTGGCTGTCGCTTGGGTCACTGGCGGTGAAGACGACGGACGCAGACGGGCGCTTTGCCAACCGCCAGTTTTTGATTGATCCGAAGGGTGAGATTGTCGCCCGCTATGACAAGATCCACATGTTCGACGTGGATGTCACGCCTGAAGAAACCTACCGCGAATCCGATGGATACCGCCCCGGCCACGAAGCGGTGGTTGCAGAAACCCCTTTTGCCGCGTTGGGGATGACCATCTGCTATGATGTGCGTTTTCCCTATCTGCATCGGCGACTGGCCAAGGCAGGGGCGCAGGTTCTCTTGGCCCCTGCGGCGTTTTCCCATGTCACCGGCGCCGCCCATTGGCACGCCCTGCTACAGGCGCGGGCCATCGAAACCGGCTGCTACGTGCTGGCTGCGGCACAGACTGGCACGCATCCGGCCACCCGTGGGCCGTCACGTCGCACCTATGGGCATTCGCTTGTTGTTTCGCCCTGGGGGGAGATCCTTGCAGATGGTGGCACGGATATCGGCATCACCTACATTGATCTTGACCTTGAAAAAGTGGCACAAGCGCGCCGACAGGTGCCTTCCCTGTCGCATGACCGAGAGTTTGACGGCCCCTGATGGATGATACAAATTCCCTTGCGGTTTCGCTGTTTAGCGAAATTTTGATGGCAGATCAGCTGGCGCGAACACGGCTGGGACAGGTGCTGCCCAAGGGAATGGAGCTGTCGCATTTTTCCGTATTGAACCATCTGGCACGTACAGGCGTGGAGCGCTCCCCCGCGCAGCTGGCGAAGGCGTTTCATGTGACCCGCGGCGCGATGACCAACACGCTGGGCAAGCTGGAGGCTGCCGGGTATGTCCACATTCGCCCTGATTGGGATGATGCGCGGCGTAAAATGGTTGCCATCAGCCCGGCCGGGCGGCAGGCACGCGATGCGGCGCTGGCGAGCATTGTGCCGATGATTTCCGAAGTGGTTGAGGAACTGGGCGGTGACCGGGTCAAATCTGCGCTGCCAATTCTGCGAGAATTTCGCATCAAACTGGGCAGTCGTGACTGAACAGAGGTATTTGCGCTGAGCTTAGCTCCCTCACAACGGAAAAGGACGCCTGCGAACAGACGTCCTTGGTGCCCCCCGTCAGGCTGGTCCGTGAGTGGTACGCTTAACGACAGGGCGACCCGGAACAAGGGCCTCTGTGCATTCACTCGGTGACAGGTCAGAACTTTTTGACCCTTAAGAACAATCTACCACGGGCAGCCTATTGGCCCAACGGCGCAGAAGGATGATCACCTATCCTTAAGTATAGGAGCAGCTGGTTTTCGGTGCGTATCAGTGTGGTTTTGTGCTTGCAGTGACGTAATTGACGCTGAGATCACGGTTCGAAAGGGACCATGTCCAAAATACTGGGTTGAAGACAAATCCCTTGCGATCGACCGGCGTCAGTCCAGCCTTTTCCAGCAGGTCGAATAGCTCATCTGGGGTGATGAACTTCGACCATTCATGGGTGCCGCGTGGTAGCCAGCGCATCACCACTTCTGCACCAAAGATGGCCATGGCATAGCTCTTGGGATTGCGGTTGATGGTTGAGCAAATCTGCAATCCGCCGGGTTTCAGCAATTGCCGTGTGGCAGTCAGATAGCTGAGCGGATCGGCCACATGTTCGACCACTTCCATGTTGAGAACCACATCGAATTGTTCGCCCGCCTCGGCCAGTGCCTCAGCTGTGGTATGACGATAGTCGATATCCAGCCCGGATTGCTGGGCGTGGACCTGCGCCACCGGGATATTGCCCGCTGCGGCATCCGCACCGACGACCTCTGCGCCCAAGCGCGCCATGGGTTCGCTCAAAAGACCACCGCCACACCCGATATCAAGCAGACGCAGACCTGAAAATGGCGCATCTGACGACAGGTCACGGTCGAATTCTGCTGCGATCTGCTGCGTGATGTAATCAAGGCGACAGGGGTTCAACATATGCAGAGGCTTGAATTTTCCGGTCGGATCCCACCATTCAGCAGCCATGGCTTCGAATTTTGCGATCTCGGACGGATCTACCGTGGATTGAGGCGCTTGCATTCCTGTCTCCGTGTGTTCTTTTATCAGTCAGGACTAAGTTAGGTCAGTAATGGACAAATACCCGTATCAAAAGCGCGCAGTGCAGTATTTGTACCCGCCCATCGAACCCTTCGACCAGCGTATGATCGATGTTGGGCAGGGGCACCATATCTATATGGAGCAAAGCGGCAATCCGGATGGCATCCCTGTGGTGGTCTGTCACGGGGGGCCCGGTGGCGGATCCAGCCCGGCGATGCGACGGTATTTTGATCCGGAGCGTTACAGGATTATCCTGTTCGATCAGCGGGGGTGCGGGCGGTCGCGGCCACATGCCTCCTGCGAGGACAATACCACCTGGCATCTGGTTGCGGATATGGAGATCATTCGACGCCTGATCGGAGTGTCGCAATGGATGGTGTTCGGTGGCAGCTGGGGGGCGACGCTGTCGCTGATCTATGCCCAGACCCATCCGGAGAGAGTGCGCCAGCTGATCCTGCGCGGCGTTTTCCTGATGACCAAGTCGGAGCTGGACTGGTTCTACGGAGGCGGCGCCGGTCGGTTCTGGCCGGAAACCTGGTCGCGATTTGTCTCGCTGATCCCGGACGATGAGCGCAGCGACCTGATCGCGGCCTATAATCGGCGGTTGTTTTCGGGCGATATGGCAGAGGAGATACGTTTCGGGCGGGCTTGGTCCGCTTGGGAAAATGCTCTGGCCTCTATCCACTCCAACGGCGTCTCAGGGGAAAGCCCCGGCGACTACGCCCGTGCCTTTGCCCGGTTGGAGAATCACTACTTCATCAACGGCGGCTTTCTCGACTACGACGGCCAGATCTTCGCCAATATGAGCCGCATATCGCATATTCCGGGCATCATCGTGCAGGGGCGGTATGATATGATCTGCCCGCCAACCTCGGCCTGGCGATTGAAGGAGCTGTGGCCAAATGCAGAGTTGAAGATGGTACGCAATGCCGGCCATGCTCTGTCGGAACCGGGAATCAGCGCGGAACTGGTGCGCGCGATGGACCAGATTGCCGAGGAGCAGGAGCCATGACACGGATCGACAGACGTGCGCTGTTTACATCGGGGGCCGCCGCAGCCTTGTTGGCTGCCACAGGTGCGGCGCTTGCGGATGCCCCGCGGCCGGGCGGAATTCTGCGATTGGCTGTGCCGCGGGATGGTGATCTGATGGATCATGTGGCTCGTGGTGCTGTCTTTGATACGTTGACGGAAATTGCCCCGGATGGGTCATTGCGCCCTGAGCTGGCCACCCGGTGGAGCAGCAGCCCGGATGCGCGGATCTGGCGATTTGATATCCGGTCCGATGTGGCATTTCATAGCGGGGCGCAGCTGCAAGCCCAGGATGTGGCCGCCAGCCTGCGCAACAGCGTTGTTGAGGCTGGTCATGTGGCGCGGGTTGAGGTGCTTTCCAAGGAGAGTATTCAGATTGCGCTGGGCGCCTCGAATCCGCATCTGCCTTATCTGTTGGCGGATGGCCGCTTTTCCATCGCTGCGGGGGGGGAGGTTTCATGCGATCTCTCTGCCGCAGATGGCACCGGATGCTACCGGGTGGAACGCGCGCGCGCTGGGCGTGATTTTCGGGCGACGCGGGTGATGGATCACTATAAATCCGGTCAGGCAGGTTGGGTCGACACGGTCGAGCTGATTGTGATTCCGGATGCAGAGGTTCGGGCAGAGGCCCTGCGCGAGGGGTACGTTGATGTTGCGGCCTTACCTGCGCCCGATGGGGTGTTGTCGCGCGGCAGTTTTCACTACCATCCGTCGGCGAGCGATATGGCGCTGGCGGCGCGCCGGGATGTCGGCCTTCCCCGCAGGATCGGCGCCCGCTCAGCGCTGGATGATGGCCGTATCGCTGAACGCTGGTGGCGCGTCTGATCTGTGAATTTGCGATGTCTGGCTTGCGGGCCGCCTGGCGCCTGACAGGCGACTGGGATCTGCCCCTTGCAGTTTGACCTGATACGGCGTATATGCCTGTCGTAACAGCGGCGCGTCGGGTTTTCCCCTCAGCTCCACCGGAAAATTCAACGGGCCGCGCGCCCGTTTTTTTGTGCCCGAATCACAGATCTGGAATTCGTATGACCAATGACCTGATAGCCAAGGCAGCCATCGACCGTCGGCTTGCCGAGATCATCACTCCGGTGATCGAAGATCTCGGTTTTGAGCTGGTGCGTATTCGGCTGATGTCTGGCAAAACCACCACGCTGCAAATCATGGCGGATAAGCCGGACGGCGGCATTGAGGTTGATGGCTGTGCCGAGATCTCCAATGCGGTTAGTGCGACGCTGGATGTCGAGGATCCGATCCTCGACAGCTACGCGCTGGAGGTGTCCAGCCCCGGTATTGATCGCCCTCTGACCCGCCTCAAGGACTTCGAGATGTTCGAAGGCTATGAAGCCAAGATTGAAACCAGCGAGCTGATCGATGGCCGCCGCCGTTTCAAGGGCGAGCTGGCCGGTGTTGAGGAGGACGAGGTTCTGATCAACATCCAGGAGCACGGCGAGACCATCACCATCGGTTTGAAGTTCGACTGGTTGAGCGACGCCAAACTGGTTCTGACCGACGATCTGATCAAAGAAATGCTGCGCCAGCGCAAAGCTGCGGGCACCCTGAACGAAGACGCATTCGACGAAATCGAGGCCGATGGGTCCGAAGAGGAGAAAAAGTAATGGCTATCACATCAGCAAACCAGTTGGAGCTTCTGCAAACCGCAGAAGCCGTGGCGCGCGAAAAGATGATCGACCCCGCTCTGGTTGTCGATGCGATGGAAGAAAGCCTGGCCCGGGCCGCCAAGAGCCGCTACGGCAGCGAAATGGATATCCGTGTGTCCATTGACCGCAAGACCGGTCGTGCGACCTTCACCCGTGTGCGCACCGTGGTCGAAGATGACGCGCTGGAAAACTACCAGGCGGAAATGACTGTTGAGCAGGCCAAGCAATATATGGCCGATCCGTCGGTTGGCGATGTTTTTGTCGAAGAAGTGCCTCCGGTCGAAATGGGCCGTATTGCCGCCCAATCCGCTAAACAGGTGATCCTGCAGAAGGTGCGCGAAGCTGAGCGTGATCGTCAGTACGAAGAGTTCAAGGATCGTGCCGGCACCATCATCAATGGTCTGGTGAAGCGCGAAGAATACGGCAATGTTATCGTCGATGTGGGCGCTGGCGAAGCCATCCTGCGTCGCAACGAGAAAATCGGCCGCGAGAGCTACCGCCCGAACGACCGTATCCGTTGCTTCATCAAGGACGTACGCCGTGAACCCCGTGGTCCGCAGATCTTCCTGTCGCGGACCGCGCCGGAATTCATGGCCGAGCTGTTCAAGATGGAAGTGCCGGAAATCTATGATGGTGTCATCGAGATCAAGGCCGTGGCCCGTGATCCCGGTTCGCGCGCGAAGATCGCTGTGATCAGCTACGACGGGTCCATTGATCCGGTCGGCGCCTGTGTCGGTATGCGTGGTTCGCGTGTGCAGGCCGTGGTCAATGAGCTGCAGGGTGAAAAGATCGACATCATCCCGTGGAATGAAGATCAGCCGACCTTCCTTGTGAACGCTTTGCAACCTGCTGAAGTGTCGAAGGTTGTTCTGGATGAAGAAGCTGGCAAGATCGAAGTTGTCGTGCCCGAGGAGCAGCTGTCGCTGGCCATCGGCCGTCGTGGTCAGAACGTGCGTCTGGCATCCCAGCTGACTGCGCTGGACATCGACATCATGACCGAGGAAGAGGAATCGGCCCGCCGCCAGAAGGAATTCGAGGCGCGCACCAAGCTGTTCATGGAAACCCTGGATCTGGACGAGTTCTTCGCCCAGTTGCTGGTCTCCGAAGGTTTCACTAACCTCGAAGAGGTTGCCTATGTCGAGCTGGACGAACTGCTGGTCATCGACGGTGTTGACGAAGGCACCGCCCAAGAGCTGCAGGCCCGTGCTGCGGACTATCTGGAAGCGCAGGCAAAAGCAGCAATTGACGCGGCCCGTGCCTTGGGTGCTGAGGACAGCCTGATTGACTTTGACGGTCTGACGCCCCAAATGGTTGAAGCGTTGGCCAAGGATGGCATCAAGACGCTGGAAGATTTCGCCACCTGCGCGGATTGGGAGCTGGCCGGCGGCTGGACCACCAACAAAGGTGAGCGCGTCAAGGATGATGGTATTCTTGAACCCTTCGATGTGTCGCTGGAAGACGCCCAGACGCTTGTCATGACCGCCCGCGTTCTGCTGGGTTGGGTGGATCCCACCGAACTGGAAGCGGACGCCGAAGAAGACGCCGACATTGAAGACGGCGAAGCAGAAGAAGGCGAAGCCTGATATCAGGCCTCGCAGCGAGGGTAGCAATGGCACGCGGTGGCAGTGACAAAGACCGGTCCGACGGACCGGAGCGAAAATGTCTGGCGACAGGCGAGATTCAGCCCAAGGAAGGGCTGATCCGCTTTGTTGTTGGTCCTGAAGGTCAGGTCGTCCCTGACGTGATGGGGAAGTTGCCGGGGCGCGGGGTCTACGTGACCTCAACCGAGGCTGCGCTTCGCACCGCGATAAAGAAGAAACTCTTTGCGCGCGGCTTCAAGGCGCCGGTAACGGTGCCTGATGGGCTGGAAGATGAAATCAAAGGTCAGGTGCTGCGGCGCCTGATCGAACTGATCAGCCTGGCGCGCAAGTCGGGCGATGCGGTCTCTGGCTATGAGAAGGTCAAGGACTGGCTGGCTAAGGAACATGCTCGTGTCTTGATTCAGGCTTCGGATGGATCGGGACGGGGCAAATCAAAATTAAGCACGCCGCACCGTGGGAAATTCATCGGATGCCTCACTGCGGATGAGCTGGGCATGGCCTTTGGGCGCCAAACTGTGATACATGCGGCGCTGGCCTCTGGTGGACTCGGCAAACGTGTTGTAGAGGAAGCGCAACGACTACAAGGTTTGCGCGAAACGGTGGGCGGCAAGGGCCGCACGGAAGGATAAAGAGCTTTATGAGCGATAGTGACGGCAAAAAGACGTTGGGTCTTCGTGGTGGGTCCCGGCCCGGGAATGTGAAACAGAGCTTCAGCCACGGTCGGACCAAGAATGTCGTGGTGGAAACCAAGCGCAAACGCGTTGTGGTCCCCAAGCCGACCGCGGCAAAAGGGGGCTCCGGTGCGACGCCCTCCGGCGACGCATCGCGGCGTCCGGCTGGCATCAGCGATGCAGAGATGGCGCGCCGCCTGAAGGCGTTGCAGGCCGCCAAGGCCCGCGAAGTGGAAGAAGCGGCACAGCGCGAAGCTGAGGAGAAGGCCCGCGCTGAAGAGCGTGAGCGCCGCCGGGCCGAGCAGGAAGCCAAGGAACGCGAACAGCGCGAAGCTGAAGAGCGTGCCCGTCAGAAGGCCGAAGACGAAGAGCGCAAGCGCGTCGAGGCCGAAGCCGCTGCAAAACGCGCAGCCTCTGACGCTGAAAAGAAAAAATCTGAGCCAGCCTCGGTACGCCCGGCCCCCGGCCCGTCCTCGCAGCCCCGCAAGGGTGACCGCGATCGCGACGACCGGCAGAACCGCAATGCCAAAGGTCGCAATGATGGTGGCGGTCGCCGCTCCGGGAAGCTGACACTTGGTCAGGCCACCGGTGGCGAAGGCGGTCGTCAGCGCTCCATGGCGTCAATGAAGCGTAAGCAGGAGCGTGCGCGTCAGAAGGCGATGGGCTCGGTTGAGCGTGAAAAGGTAATCCGTGACGTTCAGCTGCCTGAGGCGATTGTTGTCTCTGAGCTGGCCAACCGGATGGCGGAGCGTGTCGGCGAAGTTGTGAAATCGCTGATGAACATGGGCATGATGGTCACGCAGAACCAGACCATTGATGCCGATACCGCTGAGCTGATCATCGAAGAATTCGGCCACAAAGTTGTGCGTGTTTCCGATTCGGATGTCGAAGACGTCATCAAAGAAGTCGAGGACAAGGACGAGGATCTTCAATCGCGTCCGCCTGTGATCACCATCATGGGTCACGTTGACCACGGCAAAACCTCGCTGCTGGACGCAATCCGCGATGCGCGGGTTGTTGCTGGCGAGGCTGGTGGCATCACCCAGCACATCGGTGCCTATCAGGTGAAAACCGAAGGTGGCGCAGTACTGAGCTTCCTCGATACACCGGGTCACGCGGCCTTTACCTCCATGCGTTCGCGTGGTGCTCAGGTGACAGATATCGTGGTTCTGGTCGTCGCTGCTGACGATGCCGTGATGCCTCAGACGATTGAAGCGATCAACCACGCCAAGGCGGCGCAGGTTCCGATGATCGTCGCGATCAACAAGATCGACAAACCGGCAGCTGACCCGAACAAGGTCCGTACCGATCTGCTTCAGCACGAAGTGATCGTGGAAGCCATGTCTGGTGAGGTTCAGGATGTCGAAGTCTCTGCCGTTACCGGCCAGGGTCTTGACGAGCTGCTGGAAGCGATTGCGCTGCAGGCGGAAATTCTGGAACTGAAAGCCAACCCTGATCGTGCCGCGCAAGGTGCCGTGATCGAGGCGCAGCTGGATGTGGGCCGCGGCCCCGTTGCCACCGTTCTGGTTCAGAACGGGACGCTGCGTCAGGGCGATATCTTCGTTGTGGGTGAGCAGTACGGTAAGGTCCGTGCGCTGATCAACGATAAGGGTGAGCGCGTGCAGGAAGCCGGGCCCTCGGTGCCGGTTGAGGTTCTTGGCCTCAACGGGACACCCGAAGCGGGCGATGTTCTGAACGTGACCGACACTGAGGCTCAGGCCCGTGAGATCGCTGAATATCGTGAGCAGGCGGCGAAAGACAAACGCGCTGCTGCGGGTGCTGCGACCACGCTGGAACAGCTGATGCAGAAGGCCAAGGAAGACGAGAACGTCTCCGAGCTGCCCATTCTGGTCAAGGCTGACGTGCAAGGCTCCGCCGAAGCTATCGTTCAGGCGATGGAGAAAATCGGCAACAACGAGGTACGCGTGCGCGTGCTGCACTCAGGCGTAGGTGCGATCACCGAGACCGATATCGGTCTGGCCGAGGCCTCCGGCGCGCCGGTCATGGGCTTCAACGTCCGTGCCAACACATCGGCGCGGAACTCCGCCAACCAGAAGGGTGTGGAGATCCGTTATTACTCGGTCATCTATGACCTTGTGGACGACGTGAAAGCTGCTGCCTCGGGTCTGCTGTCCGCAGAAATCCGCGAGAACTTCATTGGCTACGCCGAGATCAAGGACGTTTTCAAAGTGTCCAACGTGGGCAAGGTTGCGGGCTGTCTGGTCACCGAAGGTGTGGCACGCCGCTCCGCCGGGGTTCGTCTGCTGCGCGACAACGTCGTGATCCACGAAGGCACGCTGAAGACCCTCAAACGCTTCAAGGACGAAGTGGCCGAGGTTCAGTCGGGCCAGGAATGCGGCATGGCGTTTGAAAACTACGATGATGTCCGCAAGGGCGATGTGATCGAGATCTTCGAGCGCGAGGAAGTGACCCGCACGCTCGACTGATCGGCAGTTCGACGATGAAATTAAAAAACCCCGGCCAATCTGGTCGGGGTTTTTTGTGGCAGGTTTGGGGGAGGACAAACCCGCCAAGGAGAGGCTGTGTTGGTGCCGTCAGGCCGCGAGGCTGACTGGTTCACCTTCGTAGGTTTTGTTTCCGACGCGGACTGAGATCTTTCCATTGGGCAGGCTTCGGACAAACGTGCCCTGTATAAAAATGAACGCGCCCTGTTTAATCGTTCGGATCATGATCGCTACCACCTTTGGTCGCCAAGACTTCAGAAAATTACTTCCGCTTGGCTCTCAGGGTTGACGAAAAACGTTAACGATTGATTGACGCGGGGATCGAAGCCCCGCCACAGAAGCTGGCGGAGCCACGCGATCGCGACATGAAACAGGGGAATTCCGGGCTACAGCCAGTCGCGCAGAATCGGGATCAGAGGAATGTCGGCGGCTGGCATCGGGTAGTCCCGCAGGTTCTGCGCGCGCACCCACTTCAGGGTTTGCCCTTCTTTGGCTTGCGGGATGCCCTCCCATTTGCGGCAGGCAAACAGGGGCATCAGCAGATGAAAATCATCATAGCCGTGGCTGGCAAACGTCAGCGGCGCCAGGCAGGATTCCCAGGTGTTGATGCCAAGCTCTTCTTCCAGTTCGCGAATCAATGCGGCCTCTGGGGTTTCGCCCGCTTCCACCTTGCCGCCTGGAAATTCCCATAGGCCTGCCATGGATTTCCCTTCCGGGCGTTGCGCAAGCAGCACGCGACCTTCCACATCAATCAGGGCGACAGCGGATACAAGAACCATCTTCATGACCGGTAATCCGCGTTGATGGAAATGTACTGATGCGTCAGGTCGCAGGTCCAGACGGTACTCTTCCCTTCTGCCAATCCCAGATCAACCTTGATGACAATCTCTGTTTTTGCCATCTCGGCGGCGCCGTCGGCCTCTTTGTAGTCAGGCGAAACCCAGCCTTTTTCGGCGACCAGCACCTCTCCGAATGAGATCGACAGCTTGTCCCTGTCAGCAGCAGCCCCGGATTTACCGATGGCCATCACCACACGGCCCCAGTTGGGATCCTCTCCCGCGATGGCGGTCTTCACCAAAGGTGAATTTGCAATCGAGAGGCCGTGGACCTTGGCGTCGTGATCATTCATCGCGCCTGTGACTTGGATTTCGACAAATTTGGTCGCGCCTTCACCATCACGAACCACCTGATGCGACAAATCCAGCATCACGCCCTCCAGCGCGAGGGCGAAATCTGCATTGCCGGTTACATCAACGCCAGCGGCGCCAGAAGCACAGAGCATCAAACTGTCAGAGGTCGAGGTATCGCTGTCCACAGTGATGCAGTTGAAGGTGCGATCGCAGATCTGCGACAGGAGGGCTTGCAGGTCTTCCTGTGCGATCTTTGCATCAGTGAAAATGTAGACAAGCATGGTGGCCATATTTGGCGCAATCATGCCGGAGCCTTTGGCAATCCCCGCAATAGAGACTGTTTTACCGTCGACCTCAACCGTGGCGCCGGCCCCTTTGGCGAAGGTGTCCGTCGTCATGATGGCTTCGGCAGCGCCTTCAATCGCTGACCCGTCCAGCCCGTCGTTCAGGGTCGCAATCTGCGACACGATCCGCTCATGGGGCAGCGGTTCACCAATGACGCCGGTGGAGGCGGTGAACACCCGAGCTGTCGGAATACCCGTGATATCTGCAACCGTGCGGGTAATCTCAGCAACGGAGGTCTGGCCATAGTGCCCGGTAAACGCATTCGAATTGCCCGAGTTAACCAGAATGGCAGCACCATGCGCGGTGTCATTGTCGCTTGAGGCCAGTTTTGCCTGGCAGTCCAGAACCGGGGCAGAGCGGGTCGCGGACCGGGTGAACACGCCTGCCACGGCGCTGCCCGGATCCATCACGGCGAGCATCACATCTGTGCGATCTTTGTATTTTACGCCAGCCGCAGCGGAAGCAAATCGAACCCCAGCGATTTGCGGAAGCGTGGGAAAGTGATCCGGTGCAAGCGGAGAGCGGGGCAATGCCATTGTCAGTTCCTTACCAGATCGAGGTTTTTCAGGATTGAGGGATCCAGATCTTCGATTTCCGGGCGTTCGATAGTGGCGGCTGTGGTCAGTGAGAGCACGCGCTCTTCTACCGCGTCCTGACGCATCTGCGCCGCCAGCTCTTCGCGAACCTCATCAAAGGTTGGCGCAGCGGAAGTACGTCGATCATTGAGCTTGATCACGTGCCAGCCAAATTGGGTCTGTACCGGATCGGAGACATCGCCAGCCCCCATCACCAGAACCGCTTCCTCGAATTCTGGGACCATGCGGCCCTTGCCGAACCAGCCCAGTTCACCGCCGTTGGGACCGGACGGGCCAGTGGAGCGTTCGCGCGCCAGAGTGGCAAAATCTGCACCGGCATCCAGTTCCGCGCGAATTTCGGCGGCATCTTCCTCGGTCTCGACCAGAATATGCGAGGCGTTGAATTCATCGCCGCCTGTACCGTCGGTATATTTCTCATCATAGGCCGAACGCAGATCTTCGTCCGAGGCTGCGTTTTCCATGACCTTTTCAATGACATCTGCCGCCAGCAGGGACCGCGCCTCGTTCTCCAGCGACAGAGCCACGTATTTTGGCACTTCGCCATTCAGCTCCTGCTTCAGACTGGTCTGCTGGATCAGCTGATCCAGGATTGCATCATAGAGAACATCATCGGGCAGCTGCTGATACTGCTGGGGCAATGTCGCGCGGGCAATGATCATGTGACCGATTGTGATCTCTTCACCGTTTACCGTAGCCACCACCGTGTTGGCATGGGGTTCAGCAGTTGCGGACATGGGCAGTGTCAAAGCGGCTGCCAGGGCCAGTCCTGACAAATAAGTGAGACCTTTGCGCATTGAATTCTTCCTATTATCTGGCCACGGCGGGGCGTAGCGTTGACACTGTATTTGCGGGACCTTACATCGCCATGAGGCCTTTGGCAGGACCGCTGTTCCATCATTGTTTATGGGTTGCGAGCGGGGCGGGCAAGCCTGCCAACGCCAGGGGTCAATGACAGGACGGTTGGAGAACACATGCTGGGTATCGGAACACTCGCCAAAAAGGTTTTCGGCACGCCGAATGACCGCAAAATCAAGGCGACACGGCCGCTGATTGCCAAGATCAACGCGCTGGAGCCCGAGTTCGAGAAACTCAGCGATCAGGATTTGCAGGACAAGACCGCCGAGCTGCGCAAACGCGCGCTGGACGGGGAAAGCCTGGATGACCTGCTGCCAGAGGCGTTCGCCAATGTGCGCGAAGCGGCGCGCCGGGCGTTGGGTCTGCGAGCCTTTGACACCCAGCTGATGGGTGGCATCTTCCTGCATCAGGGCAACATCTCCGAGATGAAGACCGGCGAGGGTAAGACCCTTGTTGCGACCTTCCCGGCCTATCTCAATGCGCTGACCGGCAAGGGTGTGCATGTTGTCACCGTCAACGAATACTTGGCCAAGCGCGACAGCGAATGGATGGGCAAGGTGTTTGCACAGTTGGGCATGACCACCGGTGTGATCTGGTCGGGTCAGCCTGACGCCGAGAAAATGGCTGCCTACCAAAGCGATGTCACCTATGCGACCAACAACGAGCTGGGCTTTGATTATCTGCGCGATAACATGAAGCCGTCGCTGGATCAGGTGTTCCAGAAACATCATAACTTTGCGATTGTGGATGAGGTCGACTCCATCCTGATCGACGAGGCCCGCACGCCGTTGATCATCTCCGGCCCGGCGGAAGACCGTTCCGAACTCTACTCCACCATCGACAAGCTAATCCCGCTGCTGAGCGATGATCACTACGAGCTGGACGAGAAAACCCGCGGCGTCACCTTCACCGAGGATGGCAACGAATATCTCGAACAGCAGCTGATCGCCCATGGTTTGCTCGAAGAGGGCGCGTCGCTCTATGATCCTGAGAGCACAACAGTCGTGCATCACGTCAACCAAGCCCTGCGCGCGCACAAGCTGTTCCAGCGCGATAAGGACTATATCGTGCGTGATGGTGAAGTGGTCCTGATTGATGAATTCACCGGACGGATGATGGCGGGCCGCCGTCTCTCCGAGGGTCTGCATCAGGCCATCGAGGCCAAGGAAGAGGTGAAGATTCAGCCAGAAAACACAACGCTGGCCTCCGTGACCTTCCAGAACTACTTCCGCCTTTATGGCAAGCTGTCGGGCATGACCGGTACCGCAATGACCGAAGCCGAAGAATTTGCCGAAATTTACGGGCTTGGTGTTGTCGAAGTGCCAACCAACCGTCCGATTGCACGCAAGGATGAGGACGATCAGGTCTATCGCACCGCCATGGAAAAATACCAGGCGATGATCAATGAGACCAAGAAAGCCCATGAAAATGGGCAGCCGGTTCTTCTGGGCACTACCTCGATTGAGAAATCTGAACTGCTGAGCCAGCTTCTCCAGAAGGAGGGCATCAAACACAACGTGCTGAACGCCCGCCACCACGAGCAGGAAGCACAGATCGTCGCTGATGCTGGTCGCCTGGGTGCGGTGACCATCGCCACCAATATGGCGGGCCGGGGCACCGACATCAAACTGGGCGGCAACGTTGAGTTTAAGGTGCTTGAGGCCATCGCAGAAGACCCTGATGGGGATCACGAGGCCATTCGCGCCCGCATCGAAGAGGCTCATATCGCCGATGAGGAAGCGGTCAAACAGGCCGGTGGTCTGTTCGTCATGGCCTCTGAGCGTCACGAAAGCCGTCGCATCGACAACCAGCTGCGGGGTCGTTCCGGCCGTCAGGGGGATCCGGGTCGCACGGTGTTCTACCTCAGCCTTGAAGATGATCTGATGCGGATCTTTGGGTCTGAGCGGCTGGATAAACTGCTCTCAACCCTGGGCATGAAGGAAGGCGAGGCGATTATTCATCCGTGGGTGAACAAATCTCTGGAGCGCGCGCAGGCGAAAGTCGAAGGCCGCAACTTCGACATGCGCAAGAACGTGCTGAAATTCGACGATGTCATGAACGACCAGCGCAAGGTGATCTTTAACCAGCGCCGTGAAATCATGGCGGCTGAGGATCTCTCGGAAATTGTCGCTGACATGCGCCACGAGGTGATCGACGACCTGCTGGATGCACACATGCCCGCCAAGACCTACGCGGATCAATGGGACAGCGAGGGGCTGCAGGAGCAGGTTCGCGAGAAGCTGGGTCTGGATGTTCCGGTTGTGGACTGGGCCGCGGAAGAGGGTGTCGATGACGAGCAAATTCGCGAACGTCTGGTGGAAGCCAGTGACGCGAAAATGCTCGAGAAGACTGAGGCCTTTGGCCCGGAAACCATGCGCAACATCGAAAAACAGGTTCTGCTGCAGACAATCGATGCGAAATGGCGCGAACATCTGCTGACGCTGGAGCATTTGCGCTCTGTCGTGGGTTTCCGTGGCTACGCGCAGCGCGACCCGCTCAACGAGTATAAAAACGAGAGCTTCCAGCTGTTCGAGAATATGCTTGATACGCTGCGGGAAACCGTCACTCAGCAGCTGGCCCATGTACGCCCGATCAGCGAAGACGAGCAGCGCCAGATGATGATGCAGATGGCCGCGCAACAGGCCGAACTGCAGAAGGCTGCGGCGGGTGGTAGTGCAGCAGCAGCGCTGCAAGAGGCACCAGCAGATGGTTTTGTCGAGGACGATCCCTCCACTTGGGGCAATCCATCACGTAACGACAAATGCCCCTGTGGCTCCGGCAAGAAGTTCAAACACTGTCACGGCAGCCTCAGCTGAGGTTTCGAGGCGGAAGTATTTGGCACATAATTCAGAGAAATCAGTGACAATTGCACGGTTTCGCCAGATTCTCTGCAAGGGGCGGCCATCAATTGGCCGCCTTTCTGCGTCACGGTTCCTTAACCTTTTTGGGTAAGGAGTCGGTAATGATCAGCAAACGCACAGCCCTGATGAGTGCGGCGACCCTCTGTAGCGCCCTGGCGATTGGTCTTGTTATGCAGCATACCGCTGGCCCGTCGCGGACGGCCGCAGCGATGGCAATTCCTACTCCCGATCCGACAGCCATTACGGAAACAGCGCTGCCTGATCTGCCGACGGATGCTCCGCTTCAGATTGACGCCATCAGCCTGACGGCAGCAACACCCGAGGTAGGTGACAGCGACGCTCTGCAACTCCTGCGTCAAGATCCCGAAACCACCTGCGAGATGACCGCTGAAGCGGTTCCCGGTCCGATGGCTGAGGTTCGATTGACGGTGTTGTCGCTGTGTCGGCCGGGCGAGCGTTTGACCATCCATCACAATGGCATGATGTTCTCCAGCCGACTGGATGCAACGGGCGCGCTGACGGTGCAGATCCCAGCTCTGTCGTCTTCCGCGGTGTTTATCGTTGAACCCAAAAACGGTCGTGGTGCGGTGGCGACAACATCGGTTCCGGATCTGGATCTTGTTAGCCGGGTTGTGCTGCAATGGGCGGGTAACAGCGGGTTTGAATTGCATGCGCGGGAATTTGGTGCGGGCTATGGCAGTGCCGGTCACGTTTGGCATGGCGCCGATCTGACGGCGGGGCGTGGAAGCGTCGTGCAGCTTGGTGACGCCACGCAGTTGGCCCCGCGTTTGGCGGAGGTCTATAGCGTGCCACGTCTTGGCGGCGATCAAAGCGGTGCGATTGATCTGACCGTGGAGGCCGAAGTGACAGCGATCAATTGTGGTCGCGATGTTTCGGCGCAGACGCTGGAATTGCGCAATGGGAGTTTGCGGACCCGTGACCTGACCCTGGCAATGCCGGATTGTGCCGCCACAGGTGACTTTCTTGTGTTGAATAATCTTCTGGAAACCCTGAAAATCGCCGCAAATTAACTCGCGGTTTATTCAGGATTTCTCATGGCTTTGTTTCGTGCGGCAATATGCGCCGCACTCTTTCTTGTCACCGGGATCCTGCCGCTGAAGGCGCAGGACGTGACACTTTCGTCGCCGGATGGAGCTGTTGAGATCACCGGGAATATTCTGGGGTTCGATGGCGAATTCTATCGCGTGGATACCAAATTTGGAGAGCTGACAGTCGACGGCTCCGGGGTGAGCTGCGAGGGGCCGGGCTGCCCCAGCCTGTCTGATTTCGTAGCAGAGATCAGCCTTTCGGGATCGTCGACCATGGCAGAGGTCCTTTTGCCGGCCCTGATCGAGGGGTTTGCGCTGCGAAACGGGTTTCAGACACGGCGCGATCCGATGCCTGACAATAATTTCGACTATGTCCTGCTGCGCGATACTGGCCGGGTTGCGGCAAGGTTCAGCTTCTTTGTCAGCAACACGGACGAAGGATTTGCCGACCTCCTCGCGAATGAGGCCGACATTGTCATGGCCTTGCGCGAGATCCGCAGCGCCGAGCGTGAGCGGGCCCGTGAGGCGGGGATGGGCGACATGACCGGCGCGCAGCGTAGCCGTGTTCTGGCGCTGGATGCGATGGTGCCTGTTGTGGCACCGGGCAATCCCGTCCGCTCAATCTCGGTTGCAGATCTGGCAGGGGTGTTGTCTGGCAACCTCAGCAATTGGTCGGAGCTGGGGGGGCCGAATGCGCCGATTTCACTGCATCTGCCGGTGGCAGGCTCCGGCCTGGCGCAGGCAATCTCGGACCGGTTGGAGGCGCCGAACATAGCGGCACTGGGGACCCGTCTGCGGCGCCATGATCGTGGCAGTACTCTGGTGCGTGTGGTTGCAACGGATCCCTTTGCGCTTGGGTTGGCCAGTTTTGCCGAGACATCGACTGCGCGGGTCCTGACCTTACGAGGTGCCTGCGGGTTTTCGCTGCGCGCCAACCGCCGTTCGATCAAGACCGAAGATTATCCGCTGACCGCGCCCATGTTTCTTTACCTGCCGTCCCGGCGGCTGCCCAAACTGGCGCGGGATTTCCTAAGCTATGTGCGTGGTCCCGGTGCGCAGATCGTGATTCGCAGGGCCGGCTTCGTCGATCAGGCGCCCGAGCGGATCTCCATGAACGTACAGGGCGACCGCCTGGCCAATGCGATCACGGCAGCGGGGTCGGAGGTGCCGCTGGAAGAGCTTCAGCGGCTTGTCTCTCGTTTGGATGGCTTACAGCGTCTGACCACATCTTTTCGGTTTGAGCCGGGCTCGACCCGCCCGGATGCGCAATCGCGGAGCAATATCACGCAACTTGCGCGTTCGCTTGAGGCGGGCGCCTATGATGCGCGGGAGCTGGTTTTTGTTGGCTTCTCTGACGGGGATGGACCGGCGAGTGGCAATAGAGCCATCGCCATGAAACGTGCAGAGGCGGTGCGTGATGCTGTGATTGCAGCTGCGGAAACCGCGAATTTGGAGCGCACAGAAATTGAGATTGCAGCATTCGGTGAAGCGCTGCCGATGGCCTGCGAGGATCAGCGGTGGGGGCGTCAGGTAAATCGCCGGGTTGAGGTCTGGGTGCGTTAGCCAGCTATAGGTACCCCGCCGACCGAAAGCTGAGTTCGCTGGATTTGCCGATGATCAGATGGTCATGCAGCACGATATCCAACGCGGCGAGGGCGCGGGCAACCCGGTCGGTCATTTCAATGTCGCTGGGCGATGGTGTCGGATCGCCTGATGGATGATTATGCACCAATATCAGGGCGCTGGCGCTGATCTCCAAGGCACGCTTTGCGATTTCGCGTGGGTAGACAGGCACATGGTCGACGGTGCCTTTGGCCTGTTCCTCGTCCGCAATCAATGTGTTCTTACGATCAAGATATAACACCCTGAATTGCTCGGTTTCGCGGTGGGCCATGACCGTATGGCAATAATCCAGCAATGCATCCCAAGAGGACAGGATGTGGCGTTGCAGGACCTTTGCACGGGCCATGCGATGGGCAGCGGCCTCCAGCACCTTAAGATCGGTGATCACTGCGTCGCCAACTCCTGCAACCTGTGCGAGCCGTTCGGGGGGCGCAGTGATCACACGGTTGAAATCCCCAAATCTGTCGAGCAACTGACGCGCTAGCGGTTTCACATCCCGGCGCGGGATTGAGCGGAACAGCACCAATTCCAGCAACTCGTAGTCCGGCATCGCTGCGGCACCCCCCGTCATGAACCGGTCCCGCAGTCGGGCGCGGTGATCCTTGATGTAGGAGGGGGGCGATGGTGATTTTGCGGTGGGCGCAGTGATTTTTGCACTGTCAGGAAACAGCGGCAGAGAGACGTCCTCGAATGCGGGCTCCTTGGGCATGTCGCAATGCTCGCGCCATCAGGGTTGCGAAAGGGTTAATCCGTCAGGCCAAAGCAGTCCGGTACCAAAAAACCATCAAAAAAAGCGCCCCTTTTGAGGGCGCTTTAACTTGGTCTAATGCTGTGAACGAGCTGGTCTCAGCCCTTCATCCCATCCCAGAAACTTTTGACTGAGGAGAAGAAACTCCGCGATTCCGGGTTGGTGTTGTCCTCGGAGAGATCCTCGAATTCCCGCAGCAGCTCTTTTTGCCGTGAGGTGAGGTTTACCGGGGTTTCTACCGCGAGTTCGATGAACATGTCACCGGTGACACCACCACGCAGCGCAGGCATACCCTTTCCGCGCAGGCGCATCTGGCGGCCAGATTGACTGCCTTCGGGGATCTGAACCCGCCCGCGACCACCGTCGATGGTGGGCACTTCGATCGCTCCGCCAAGGGCGGCCTTGGCCAAGGACACCGGAACGCGGCAATAAAGATTGTTGCCATCCCGCTCAAACAGATCATGCGCGGCCACCTCTACGAAGATGTAGAGATCACCGGGAGGGCCGCCACGCATGCCGGCCTCACCTTCGCCAGCAAGACGGATGCGGGTGCCGGTTTCCACGCCAGCCGGGATATTCACGGATAGGGAGCGATCTTTCTCGACGCGACCGTGGCCCTGACAGGATTTACAGGGATTCTTGATGATCTGGCCAAGGCCGGAACAGGTGGGGCAGGTGCGCTCCACCGTGAAGAAGCCCTGTTGCGCGCGCACTTTGCCCATGCCTGAGCAGGTCGGGCAGGTGGTTGGCTCCACGCCGCCCTCAGCGCCGGTGCCGTCGCAGGACCCGCATGCCACAGCAGTCGGCACGTTGATGGTTTTGTGCATTCCTGCAAAGGCATCCTCAAGCGAGATGCGCAGGTTGTAGCGCAGGTCGGAGCCGCGTGCGGCCCGTTGCCGTCCGCCACCCTGGCCGCCACGACCACCCATGAAGTCGCCGAACAGATCGTCGAATACATCAGAGAAGGCAGAGGAGAAATCACCGCCGCCAAAGCCCTGGCCGCCCTGGCCACCGCGCTGCCCACCGCCCATGCCATTTTCAAAGGCTGCGTGGCCGTAGCGGTCGTAGGCCGCTTTCTTTTCTGGGTCTTTCAGAACATCATAGGCCTCATTGGCCTCTTTGAACTGCCCTTCGGCTTCGGGATTATCCTTGTTCCGGTCAGGATGCAGCTCTTTGGCCTTCTTGCGAAAGCCTTTCTTGATTTCATCGGCGGTGGCCCCTTTGGACACCCCGAGAATGTCATAGTAATCTCGTTTGGACATCGGAATACCCTTCTTGCCGCAACGAAAGCGGGCCGGCCCGGAGTTCGGACCGGCCCGCTCTGGCCAAAATCAGACCTTAACGCTTGTTTTCGTCCAGATCTTCGAATTCGGCATCGACAATGTCATCATCACCGGGGCCTGCCGCGTCGTCTGCGGCGGTAGGTTCATCCGCAGCCTCTTCTTGGCTCGACTTGTAGATCGCCTCACCCAGCTTCATCGCAGCTTCGGTGACGTTCTGAACGCCGGATTTGATCTTCTCGGCGGTGGACTTCTCGTTTTCGAGATCGTCCTTCAGTGCCGCAATCGCCAGTTCGATCGCTTCGATAGTGGTCGGATCCACCTTGTCGGCGTGCTCTTCCATCGACTTTTCGGTGGAGTGGATCAGGCTTTCAGCCTGGTTCTTCGCTTCGATCAGCTCGCGGCGTTCCTTGTCCGCCTCGGCATTGTCCTCGGCATCCTTGACCATCTTTTCGATATCGTCGTCGGACAGACCACCGGAGGCCTGAATGGTGATATTCTGCTCTTTTCCGGTTGCCTTGTCCTTTGCACCGACAGAAACGATGCCGTTGGCGTCGATGTCAAAGGTGACTTCGATCTGCGGCATGCCACGCGGTGCGGGCGGGATGTCTTCGAGGTTGAACTGGCCGAGCATCTTGTTGTCAGCCGCCATCTCGCGCTCACCCTGGAACACACGAATGGTCACGGCATTCTGGTTGTCTTCCGCGGTGGAGAACACCTGGCTTTTCTTCGTCGGGATGGTCGTGTTGCGGTCGATCAGACGGGTGAACACACCGCCGAGGGTTTCGATGCCCAGCGACAGCGGGGTCACGTCGAGCAGAACAACGTCTTTCACGTCGCCCTGCAGAACGCCGGCCTGAATAGCGGCACCCATGGCAACAACCTCATCCGGGTTCACACCCTTGTGCGGCTCTTTACCGAAGAATTTGGTGACCTCTTCGATCACCTTGGGCATGCGGGTCATACCGCCAACCAGAACAACCTCGTCAACGTCAGATGCGGAGAGGCCCGCATCCTTCAGCGCAGCGGCACAAGGTTTCATGGAGGCTTTGATCAGATCGCCAACCAGGCTTTCCAGCTTCGCACGGGTCAGCTTCATGACCATGTGCAGCGGCTGGCCCGAGGACGGATCCATCGAGATGAACGGCTGGTTGATTTCGGTCTGGCTAGAGGAGGACAGCTCAATCTTGGCTTTTTCAGCGGCTTCTTTCAGACGCTGCAGGGCCATCTTGTCCTTGGTCAGATCGACGCCGTGCTCTTTCTTGAACTGCTCCGCCAGATAGTTGACGATACGCATGTCAAAGTCTTCACCACCGAGGAAGGTGTCACCGTTGGTGGATTTCACCTCGAACAGGCCGTCGTCGATTTCCAGGATGGTCACGTCGAAGGTACCGCCGCCAAGGTCATAGACCGCGATGGTTTGGGTTTCTTCTTTGTCCAGACCATAGGCCAGCGCGGCAGCTGTCGGCTCGTTGATGATGCGCAGCACTTCAAGGCCGGCAATTTTGCCTGCGTCCTTGGTGGCCTGACGCTGAGCGTCGTTGAAGTAGGCAGGCACGGTGATGACGGCCTGGGTCACTTCTTCGCCGAGATAGGATTCGGCGGTCTCTTTCATTTTGCCCAGGATGAAGGCGGAGATCTGCGACGGGGAGTATTTCTCACCCTTGGCTTCGACCCATGCGTCCCCATTGCCGCCGTTGATCACGGCGAAGGGCAGGTTTTTCTTGTCTTTGGCCAGATCGCTGTCGTCAAACCGGCGGCCAATCAGGCGCTTGACGCCAAAAACGGTGTTGTCCGGGTTGGTGACGGCCTGACGTTTGGCCGGTTGGCCCACCAGACGTTCATCGTCGGTGAAGGCTACGATCGACGGCGTGGTACGGGCGCCCTCAGCGTTTTCGATAACGCGAGGCTGCGAGCCGTCCATGATGGCCACACAGGAGTTGGTGGTCCCGAGGTCGATTCCGATAACTTTGCTCATGTTCGATCCCTTTTTACTTTCTAAGGCGATTACCCGAGGTCTGAACCCATTTTGGCATTCCAGCCCCGATTCAGTTGCGGTTTGGTCTGCACCTCACCGCTTCCCGGCGTATATAGGGAGCGCAAATGCCCCCTGCAACCGCCAGATCGCGTCCTGTTTCGCGAATTACAGCGGTTTTTGACAGGGGAGTGGTTAAGAACGGGCTAACAGTGATGATGAAGTTGCGATTGCGGGGGTTTGAGCTGACAAAACCCCTTCTGGATATGGACGGGCAGCAGCGGCTGATTGAGTGCCTGCGCCCGGTTCTGCGCGCCGCACCGCTGTTTTCGCCCGAGGTGCCCGGTGGCGGTAAGATGTCTGTGCGGATGACGTCAGCCGGGGCCTATGGCTGGGTCAGTGACCGGGACGGGTACCGGTATGAAGAGCGCCACCCGGCCGGGCAGCGCTGGCCTGAGATCCCAACAGAGATTCTGGACATCTGGCATGCGACGACCGGTTTAGAGCGGCGCCCTGATTGCTGTCTGATCAACTATTATGGCGAAGGGGCACGGATGGGCTTGCATCAGGACAAGGACGAGGCCGATTTCACCTATCCGGTGGTGTCAATCTCTCTTGGGGACGACGGTCTGCTGCGGATTGGCAATCAAACGCGCGGTGGCAAAACCGACACCGTCTGGCTGAATTCGGGCGATGTGGTCGTGATGGGCGGGGATGCCCGGCTGACTTATCACGGGGTGGACCGTATTCGGTTCAAATCCTCACGTCTGCTGCCAAAAGGGGGGCGGATCAATCTGACCCTGCGCGTGGTGACCTGAATGGTGGGCTATCCGTGGTCTAGCGCTTCGCTCCCCAACTGATCGAAGCACGGCGACGCGTGTAAAACTCCCCCATCAGGCCAATCATGATCAGTATCAGGGCGACCCAGCAGGCATATTGCCAATTGCTGAAATGCGGATTGTAGTTGATGAACACAAACCCGCGGGCCTGATCGATGCAGTGAAACAGCGGGTTCCAGTCAAACATCGAGAGCATGAAACTGGGCAGGGTATTGGCCAGAAACATCTTGCCCGAGGCGATCATATTGGCCCGCTGATAGATTGTGGAAATGATGCCCACGGTCCCTGGTGACCATGGTTTCATTACCAATAGGATCAGACCAACAGCCGCACCTGTAATCCACGATAGCAAGACCATACCAAAGGCCGCGATTGGCTCTTCAATTTCAATCGGGGTGAAAGCGACGTGATAAACAAACAGGATGATCAGCATCGACAGCACCTGAATGTAGAGAGAGCCGAGTGCTGCTGAAAGAATAGCAACGATGGTGTTCATCGGCGCATGTTGCATCATTGGGCTGCTCGGCCCCTCGGCGCCTGAGACAGCCGCGACAGCCTTGGTGTGGGTCAGAAACAGAAAGACGCCTGACATGACATAGAGCAGGAAATCACCACGAATGGCTGCGCCGCGCAGACCAAGCAATGAGAACATCAGATAAAAGACAACGACAAACATCACGGCCTGCGTCAAATTGAGGGCAAGCGCCATGAAGGCATTGTTATGCTTGGACCGCACACTGCGCGCCACGGAATGAAACACAACCTCGCCCATGGCGATGAGGCTGCTGAGGTGGGACCGTTTGTGGCGCTGCTCGAACATGAAGTTGCTTAGCCAGACCTGCTTTAGGTGAAACTCTGCTTATCGTTACCACGGAAATCTTGCTGTTCCCTTTCCCCGCGACCATAAGGGGGACAACTGCTGTAATCAACCAAACCCGGTCAGGGAGAGCGTTTGTGACATATGATGACCTTATTCCGGTGATCCGCCGATTGGCGATCGAAGCCGGAGAGAAGATCATGGAGATCTACAACTCGGATGAATTCGAGGTGAAGGTGAAGTCGGACGAAAGCCCGGTCACCGCCGCCGATGAGGCCGCAGATGCGCTGATCTCCGCCGGGCTTCGGGCGGCATTTCCGGATGTAATGCTGGTCACCGAAGAACAGGCCGACTCGCATAGCAAGAGCGGCGACACCTTTCTCATTGTTGACCCCTTGGATGGAACCAAGGAGTTTATCCATCGCCGCGGCGACTTCACCGTGAATATCGCGCTGGTCGAAAACGGCGTGCCGACTCGCGGTGTGGTCTATGCTCCGGCGCGGTCGCGAATGTTCTTCACATTGGCGGATGGCTCTGCGGTTGAGGAAACCGGTGCGTTTGATCCCGCCACGATGGGAGAGATCAAACCCATTCGCGTCGCAGATAGCGACAATGATGCGCTGATGGTGGTTGCCTCCAAATCGCACCGCGATCAGGCGACTGATGACTACATCAATAAATATGCAGTGAAAGACAGCAAAAGCGCAGGCTCGTCGTTGAAGTTCTGTCTGGTCGCCACCGGGGAAGCCGATCTGTACCCACGGGTTGGCCGCACCATGGAATGGGACACCGCAGCTGGTCATGCCGTTCTAGGGGGCGCCGGTGGTCAGGTGGTGCGTTTCGATGACCACAGCCCACTCACCTATGGCAAGGAAGGATACGCAAACCCCTTCTTTATTGCCTATGCGCCGGGTGTGGAGCTGAAGAAAGCCTGATGTCCGTTCTGATTGTCATCCCCGCCCGTTTCGCCTCCACACGGTATCCTGGCAAGCCGCTTGTTGCCTTGACCGGTGCCAGCGGAGAAAGCCAAACGCTGATTGAACGATCCTGGCGCGCTGCCATGGCCGTCAATGGTGTCGACCGTGTGGTGGTGGCCACCGATGATGAGCGGATTCACGACGCTGCGACAGGGTTTGGCGCTGAGGTGGTTATGACTTCCGAAAGCTGCGGCAACGGGACCGAGCGCTGTGCGGAGGCGTTGGCCAATCTTGGTGGTGGCTATGATATCGTTGTGAACCTGCAAGGGGATGCGCCGCTGACGCCGCATTGGTTTGTCGAAGATCTGATCTCGGGTCTGCGCGGTGCCCCTGACAAGGGGCTGGCAACACCGGTGTTGCGTTGCGATGGGGCGACGCTGAACAGCCTGCTGGCCGACCGTAAGGCCGGTCGCGTCGGAGGCACCACCGCTGTGTTCGGGCGGGATAACAACGCGCTCTACTTCTCAAAGGAAGTGGTGCCGTTCACCTCCACGACGTATGAGGCCGATCAGGACACCCCGGTGTTCCATCACGTCGGGGTCTATGCCTATCGGCCAGACGCGCTGAGTGCTTACCCAGGGTGGCCTGTCGGCCCCTTGGAGACGCTGGAGGGGCTGGAGCAGCTGCGTTTTCTGGAGAACGGGCGCAAGATCCTCTGCGTCGAGGTTGAGGCGCGCGGACGTGAATTCTGGGAGCTGAACAACCCCGAAGACGTGCCGTTGATTGAGGCGATGATGAAAAAGATGGGTCACAAATAGGCCTGAATTGTCGATAAAATGAAACATCTTATCGAAGGTCGTGAGCGAAACGTGACTGGGGGTATATTTTTTGAATTGCCTGCGGAATACTTGAGCCGGCCTTTCAAGGCAGGTTGTGTCACCAAATCGGCCACCACTGACGAACCGCATCAGAACGGTTTGGGAAATAGACAATGAGAGTGCGATATGCGTAGAAAAGTAACGAAGGCAATTTTTCCGGTGGCCGGTCTTGGAACGCGATTCCTGCCAGCCACCAAATCGGTTCCCAAGGAAATCATGACGCTGGTGGATCGTCCGCTGGTCCAATACGCCATCGATGAGGCGCGTGAAGCTGGGATCAAGGAATTCATCTTTGTCACCTCGCGTGGCAAAGGCGCGCTTGAGGACTATTTCGACCACTCGCCCATGCTCGAACAGGAGCTGCGCAAGAAGGGCAAGGACGACCTGCTGGATATCCTGAAGGCGACCAATATGGACTCCGGCGCGATTGCCTATATTCGTCAGCATCAGGCGCTGGGCCTTGGCCATGCAGTGTGGTGTGCGCGTCGCCTGATTGCGAATGAGCCCTTTGCGGTGATCCTGCCAGACGACGTGATCGCGGCGGAAACGCCCTGCCTCAAGCAGATGGTGGAAGCCTATGAAGAAACCGGCGGCAATATGGTTGCGGCCATGGAGGTTCCGCCGGAGCAGACATCCTCCTATGGCGTGCTGGATGTGCGCGATGACATGGGATCGGTCGTGTCCGTGAATGGCATGGTCGAAAAACCCAAATCTGAAGAGGCGCCATCCAATCTGGCGGTGATTGGCCGCTATATTCTGGCGCCTTCTGTGCTGCGCAATCTCAACAAGAAGAAGCAGGGCGCTGGCGGTGAGATCCAGCTGACTGATGCCATCGCGGAAGACATTGCCGCTGATGTTCCAGTCTATGGCTACCGGTTCCGTGGTCAGCGATTTGATTGCGGGTCCAAGGCGGGCTTCCTGCAGGCAACGGTTGCCTTCGCGCTGGCGCGCGAGGAGCTGCGTGATGATCTGATGTGCTATATCAATCAGATTGCCCAAGTCGATAAGGCGGCGCAATAAGACCTGCCACTTTGCTGCGATGGGCGAAGATTGGTGAGATGTGAATTTTGGGTGGCCGGGCAGCAACGTCCGGCCTTTTGATCAGGAAAACGCTGCTTTGACATATATTCTGGTGACCGGTGGGGCCGGCTATATCGGTTCCCACGCTTGCAAGGCGCTGCGCGCGGCTGGGTTCACACCTGTGACCTATGACAATCTGGTAACGGGCTGGCAGGATGCGGTGAAATTCGGCCCCTTCGAGAAGGGGGACCTGAGCGATCGCGCGCGACTGGACGAAGTATTTGCTAAGTATCAGCCTGCCGCGGTTATGCATTTCGCCGCCCTGAGTCAGGTGGGTGAAGCCATGAGTGAACCTGGCCGTTACTGGGCCAACAACGTAGGTGGCTCGCTGACACTGATTGAGGCCTCAGTGGCCGCCGGTTGCCTCGATTTCGTCTTTTCCTCCACCTGTGCCACCTACGGTGAGCACGACAATGTGGTGCTGGACGAAAGCACGCCGCAGGTGCCTTTGAATGCCTATGGTGCGTCCAAACGTGCGGTCGAGGATATCCTGCGTGACTTTGGCGCGTCGCACGGGCTGCGATCGGTGATTTTCCGGTATTTCAACGTGGCGGGTGCTGATCCGGAGGCTGAGGTGGGCGAGTTCCATCGCCCCGAGACCCACCTGGTGCCGCTGGTCCTGGATGCGATTGACGGCAAACGCGATGCGCTGACCATTTTCGGAACCGATTACGACACGCCAGATGGGACTTGCGTACGCGACTACGTCCATGTCTGCGATCTGGTTGATGCCCATGTTCTGGGTCTCAAATGGCTGAAAGACGGCAAGGGCAGCCAAGTCTTCAATCTGGGGACAGGCACCGGGTTTTCTGTGCGCGAAGTGATGGACAAGGCCGAAGCGACAACCGGAAAATCTGTGCCGCATTCCATCGGGCCGCGGCGTGCCGGGGATTGCACCAAACTGGTCTCGGGCTCTGTGCGGGCGGCAACGCTGCTGGGGTGGGAGCCGACCCGGTCCGACCTTGAGACGATGATTGCGGATGCCTGGGGCTGGCACAAAGCCGGCGCATACGAGCGCTAGGGTGACGGGGCCTGCTTTGGCTCCGGGCTCTGTGCCGCTGCCGGAGATTTCGCTGGCGGCGGCCTATCGATTGAGATGGCAGCGCCGTCGGCTTCTCTGGCGGGCATTTCGGTCACGCCACCAACTTCGCAGGGTGACGGATCATACCGCCATCCTGCCAGATAAGGCGCTGATCGCCATCACAGTGCTGCGGAACGAGGCGACCCGGATCCCCTTTTTCCTGCAATTTTACCGGGAGTTGGGTGTTGATCACTTCCTTATTGTCGACAACGACAGCGACGACGGGGGCGCGGAATATCTTGCCGCCCAGCCCGATGTCTCGCTCTGGCACACGACCGCCAGCTACCGCGATGCGCGATTTGGTCTGGATTGGGCGACCTGGCTGCAGATCCGCTATGGTCACCGTCGTTGGTGCCTGAGCGTTGACGCAGATGAATTGCTGGTGTTTGGCGGTGATGCGCAACACGGGCTGCGTGGCCTGACCCATTGGCTTGACCGTCAGGGCAGGATGGGCTTTGGCGCGCTGATGCTGGATCTTTTCCCCAAGGGGCCGCTGGGAAAGGTGAGTTATTCCCCAGGCGATGATCCCCGCACTGTGTTGCCGTGGCTTGATCCCGGCCCTTATCGTATTACGCGTCAGGCACCGCGCGGCAATCTGTGGGTGCAGGGCGGCACGCGGGACCGGGTGTTTTTCGCTGCTGAGCCGCAGCGGGCACCGACGTTGAACAAAATCCCGTTGATCAAATGGGATCGCCGCTACGCCTACACCAACTCCACCCATGCGGCGCTGCCGCGACGGCTCAATGCGCTCTATGATGGACCGAATGCTGTGCTGCCATCCGGGGTGCTTCTGCATAGCAAATTCCTGCCTGAGATCACGGAGAAGGCGCGGGTCGAAAAACAGCGCGGTCAGCATTTCGGTCAGCCGCATCAGTTCGAAGGTTACTATGATCAATTGGCGGCTGGCCCGGACCTCTGGCACGACAAGGCGTTGCGCTATGAGGGGCCGGATCAGCTTGAGGCGCTGGGGCTGGCCCGCGCCCCGGAGTGGGACGCGGACTGATGCTTAGCTGCGTTCGGCGTTTTGCTCATCGCGGCGCTGGCGTACCAGCTGGCGTTTGGTGACCAGCGAGGCAGTGACCACGCCGACGGTTACGATGGCGATCATGATCGTGGAAAGCGCGTTGATCTCCGGGCTAACCCCCAGCCGCACGGCTGAGAAAATCTTGATCGGCAGGGTCGTTGCGGCTGGACCGGAGGTGAATGACGCGATCACCAGATCGTCCAGCGACAGAGTGAAGGCCAAGAGCCAGCCAGAGATGACCGCAGGTGCGATGATCGGCAACGTCACAAGGCGGAATGCTTCAGCCGCGGAGCAGCCCAGATCCAGCGCGGCCTCTTCCAGCGATCGATCAAAGGTCACCAGCCGTGACGACACGACAACCGAGACGTAGCACATTGAAAATGTCGTATGTGCCAGCACGATGGTCATCACGCCGCGATCGAGACCGATGCCGATGAACAGAAGTAGAAGCGACAGGCCGGTGATCACCTCTGGCATAACCAGCGGCGCATAGATCATGCCGGAAAACAGCGTACGGCCCAAAAACCGCCCGCCGCGCACCAGAACATAGGCCGCCATGGTGCCCAGAACCGTCGCGATGGTCGAGGACATCACAGCCACCTTCAGCGTTACCCAGGCCGCATTCAGAAACGCCTCGTTCTGTAACAATTCACCATACCATTTGACGGAGAACCCCGCCCAGACGGTGACCAGTTTGCTTTCATTGAAGCTGAAGATGATCAGGATCACCATCGGGATATAAAGAAACGCAAACCCCAGTGTCAGCGAAACCGTGTTGAACCAGCTCAATCGGGTCATTGGTCCGCCTCCTGTTGTTTCTGCTGGTTGCGCTGGAACAGCACGATGGGCACGATCAGGATCAGCAGGAGCACAACCGCCACCGCTGATGCCACCGGCCAGTCACGGTTAGAGAAGAACTCTTCCCACAGCACTTTGCCAATCATCAGTGTATCAGATCCACCCAGCAGCGACGGGATCACGAATTCGCCCAGGGTCGGAATAAAGACGAGGAAACAGCCCGCGATGATACCTGCGCGGGACAGGGGAATAGTGACCAGCCAGAAGGCCTCCATGCGCGAGCACCCCAGATCTTCGGCGGCCTCAATGAGCGAACCATCCAACCGTTCCAGCGCAGAGTAAATTGGCAGGATCATGAACGGCAGATAAGTGTAGACGATGCCGATATAGACAGCTGTATTGGTGTTCAGGATCGTCAGCGGTGTATCAATCAGCCCGGCCCATATCAGGAATTGGTTCAAAAGGCCCTCGTTCGACAGGATTCCCATCCAGGCATAGACCCGGATCAGAAAGCTGGTCCAGAACGGCAGGATCACCAGCATCATCAGCGTCGGGCGCCATTCCGAAGGCGCGCGTGCCATGCCGTAGGCCATCGGATAGCCGACCAGTAACGTCAGAATTGTTGAGACGACCGCAATGCGCAGCGAGCTGAGGTAGGCTTTCCAGTAGAGATCATCTTCGGTCAGCCACGTGAAATTCTCAAAATCAAGATCCGCAAGGAAGGCGCCGATACCGGTGACCCAGTCGAACTGCGGCATATAGGGCGGGCGGGCAACGGCGGCATCCGACAGCGAGATTTTGAAGACGATTGCGAAGGGCACAAGAAACAGCGCCAATAGCCAGGCGTAGGGAATAGCGATCAGGATGAAGCGGCGCATCAGTTCGCCAGCAGAACACCGGCGGTGGCTGTCCAGGACAGCCAGACCGGGTCTTCCCAGGTAAAGGCGCGGCGTGCAATGCGGCGGGTATTGGCGGCCTGCGCCTTGATCACCGCGCCGGAGGGCAGCTCAACGTGATAGGTGGAGATATTGCCAAGGTAGGCGATATCGAGAATGCGCCCCTGCACCGTGTTGTCAGCCTCCGCCGGGCGCTCCGCGCTGATCGTGACTTTCTCCGGGCGGATCGCCAGATGGCAGTCCTGCCCATCGGAGAAGGATGCCTGACTTTTGACCGTGAGCGGGGCGGCGCCGTCTTTCCAGTTCACTGCGTATTGTTCGGGGCCGGTGGGGGTGGCTGTGCCGCCGATGATGTTCACATCGCCAATGAAATCCGCAACATACAGAGAATTTGGAGTCTCATAGATCCGGTCTGGCGTGGCCACCTGCACGATCCGGCCATTGTCCATCACCGCCACGCGGGAAGCGACAGTCATTGCCTCTTCCTGATCATGGGTGACAATGACAAATGTGGTGCCGGTTTTCTCCTGAATATCCATCAGTTCAAACTGGGTATCCTGGCGCAGTTTTTTGTCGAGCGCGCCGAGCGGTTCATCCAGCAGCAGCAGTTTCGGA
The DNA here is from genome assembly GCF_000826845.1 of Phaeobacter sp. S60. Classification (NCBI taxonomy): domain Bacteria; kingdom Pseudomonadati; phylum Pseudomonadota; class Alphaproteobacteria; order Rhodobacterales; family Roseobacteraceae; genus Phaeobacter; species Phaeobacter sp. S60. Next base: position 210,376 of record NZ_JSWJ01000004.1, on the reverse strand, counting down.
GCTTTTGCCAGCGACCGGGCCAAGGCAACCCGCTGACGTTGGCCGCCGGAAATCTGGTGCGGTTTGCGGCGGGCGAATTTCTCAAGCCGGGTCAGTCGCAGCATTTCCTGCACCCGTTCGGCGATGTCATGCTTGGGCTTATTCTCGCGCTTCAGTCCAAAGGCGATATTGTCCCAGACGCTCAGATGCGGGAACAGCGCGTAGGACTGGAACATCATATTCACCAGCCGCTTATTCGGGGGGACCGGGGCAATGTCCTGACCTGACAGGAAAATCTTGCCTTCGGTTGGGGTCTCAAACCCGGCAAGCATCCGCATCATTGTCGTTTTGCCACAGCCCGAAGGGCCAAGTAGGGCAAAGAACTCTTTCTCATAAATCCCGAGCGTCAGATCATCGATGGCGGTGAACTCGCCAAAGCGTTTGGTGACGTTCTGGAATTGGATCAGGGGCTTGGCCTCCGGATCGTTCCAGGGTTCAAAAACAGGAATGGTCACGCGAGCCCCCAGTAATAGACACAGGTTGTGGAACGGGCACGGAACAGCTGCCGACGTCCCCAAAAGGTAAAACGCGGGGCACATACGATGCCCCGCGTGATCAGCAGTGCCGGATCAGGTCCCGGACTTGATCTTGGTCCACATGCGGGTGGCCTTGCGCTGTACCTTGGGCGGATAGGCTTCTTTGATGTAGAGGTTTTTCAGGGTCTCTTCGCTTGGGTAGATCGCGGGATCGCCGATCACATCTTCCTCAAGGAATTCCTGGCTCGCCTTGTTGCCATTGGCGTAATAGACGTAGTTCGACGCCGCCGCCATATTCTCGGCTTCCATGATGAAATTCAGGAACTTATGCGCACCCTCTGGGTTCGGTGCATCCACGGGGATTGCCATCTGGTCGAACCACATCAACGCGCCTTCCTTGGGGGCGTTGAAGACGATTTCGACGCCGTTGTCTGCCTCATCCGCCCGGTCACGCGCCTGTAGAATGTCGCCAGACCAGCCAAAGGCCACGCAGATATCGCCGTTTGCCAAGGCGTTGATGTATTCGGAGCTGTGGAATTTCTTCACATAAGGACGGATCGCCATCAGCACCGGCTCTGCCTTGGCCACCACATCGGGGTCCATGCTGTTGGGATCTTCGCCAATATACTTCAGCGCCGCTGGGATCATCTCATCAGGCGCATCCAGGAAGTAGACGCCACAATTGGCCAGTTTTTCCATGTTCTCCGGGTTGAACACCAGTTCAAGCGAGTCGATCGGTGCATCGGCCCCCAGCGCTTCCTCGACCTTGGCTGTGTTGGCGCCGATACCGGTGGTGCCCCACATGTAATTCACTGAATAGAGGTTGTCGGGGTCGTAACGGGCGGTGCGATCCTCGATCACATCCCACATATTGCCTGCGTTCGACAGTTTGCTCGCATCCAGTTTCTGAAACGCGCCGGCCTGGATCTGTCGCGCCAGGAAAGACCCGGTTGGGACAACCACGTCGTAGCCCGATCCGCCGGCCAGCATTTTGGTTTCCAACAGTTCGTTGCTGTCGAAGACGTCGTAAATAAGATCAATGCCGGTTTCGGTTTCGAATTTCTGCAGCAGGTCTTCGTCGATATAGTCGGACCAGTTGTAAACGCGAACTTCTTCGGCGACGGCGGCCGCACTGCTCAGCGCCACGATGGCGGTCAATGTCATCGTCTTGAGTGTCATGAGTATCTCCCTGTGCGTGCCGGTTTCCGTGCCCGGCTGGTAAGGATTTGATCAAGTTTTGCCTCATTCGGCAATACTGTTTATGTTTTCACCTGGGAAAACTTGGTGCAAGCTGCCCAAAATTTAGGAGGGATTCCGAAGGTGAACCTGAGCCAACCAGACGCATCATCCGTCAGTCAGCCGACCGCGAAACTGCCGGCGCATGAAACCGTCTATCAGACCCTGCGCGGGCAGATTCTGTTCGGCGATCTGGCCCCGGGACAGGCGGTGACCATCCAAGGCCTGGTCGAGTCGCTGGGGGCCGGCATGACGCCTGTACGAGAGGCGATCAGGCGGTTGATTTCAGACGGGGCGCTGGTGTTTCAGGGCAATCGGCGCGTCTCTGTCCCGATGCTGCGGGAAAGCGACCTTAGTGAGCTGATTTATGCAAGAAAAACAATTGAGTGTCAGCTTGCGCGATTGGCGACAGAACGGGTATCCCCAGCGGATATCGCCGCCTTGGAGGCGATAGACACAGCCTTGGACCAGGCGATCTCTGCAGGGGATGTGGCGGGTTATCTGGTGCAGAATTACCAATTCCACACGCGGCTTTATGCCCATGCCGACGCACCAATCCTCACAGATCTCGCGGATCGGCTCTGGCTGCGCTTTGGCCCGTCGCTGCGGGTGGTCTGCGGGCGGCTTGGCACCCAGAGCTTTCCTGATCGCCATAAAGACATTCTGGAAGCCCTACATCGCAAGGACGCAGATCTGGCCGCCCTGGCGATGGAGAGAGATGTAGCCCAGGGGATGGATCAGGTGCGACAGGGGCTCACACAGGCTGGCTGATTCGATTGACATGGTGGAATTTGATCATATTCTGAGGGCAATCTCTTCTTTCAGGAGTCTGTCCCATGACTGCGATTACAAATCACCTGCCCACAGCCGAGCTTCAGGCGCTGGACGCGGCCCATCACATGCATCCTTTCACCGCCAATGGCGAGCTGGCTGAAAAAGGTGCGCGGATCATCGCCCGCGCCCGTGGCGTCACGCTGACGGACAGCGAAGGGAATGAGATCCTGGATGCCATGGCCGGCCTTTGGTGTGTGAATATCGGCTATGGCCGTGACGAGCTGGCCGATGTCGCGGCGCGCCAGATGCGTGAGCTGCCGTATTACAACACCTTCTTTCAGACCACCCATGCGCCAGCTATCGCGCTGGCAGCGAAGATCGCTGAACTGGCGCCGGAGGGGCTGAACCATGTGTTCTTTGCCGGGTCAGGATCTGAGGCAAATGACACCAACATCCGCATGGTGCGCCACTACTGGGCGATGAAGGGAAAACCGACAAAATCGGTGATTATCAGCCGCAAAAACGGCTACCATGGTTCCTCTGTTGGCAGTGGCAGCCTCGGCGGTATGACGGCGATGCATGAACAGGGCGGCCTGCCGATCCCGGATATCCACCATATCAATCAGCCGAACTGGTGGGCCGAAGGTGGCGATATGTCGGCTGAAGACTTCGGTCTCGCTCGGGCGCAAGAGCTGGAGCAGGCAATTCTTGAACTGGGCGAAGATCGCGTTGCGGCGTTTATTGCCGAACCGGTGCAGGGTGCCGGCGGTGTGATTGTCCCCCCCGCAACCTATTGGCCGGAAATTCAGCGCATCTGTGACAAATACGAGATCCTGCTGATTGCAGATGAGGTGATCTGCGGGTTTGGGCGGACCGGAAATTGGTTTGGTAGCCAGACTGTGGGCATTCGTCCCGACATCATGACAATCGCCAAGGGGCTGTCCTCCGGCTATGCGCCGATTGGCGGCTCGATTGTCAGCGATGAGATCGCGTCGGTGATCGGGTCCGGCGAATTCAATCACGGATACACCTATTCGGGTCACCCGGTGGCGGCGGCTGTTGCACTCGAAAACCTGCGTATCCTGGAAGAGGAAGACATCGTTGGCCATGTGCGCGATGTGGCCGCGCCTTATCTCAAGAAAAAATGGGAGGCGCTGGCAGACCATCCGCTGGTGGGGGAGGCCAAGATTGTCGGCATGATGGGCTCTATCGCGCTAACCCCGAACAAGGAGACACGTGCGGCGTTTGCTGCTGAGGGTGGCACTGTCGGGTATATTTGCCGTGAACGTTGTTTCGCCAACAATCTGGTGATGCGCCATGTCGGTGACCGGATGATCATCTCGCCGCCGCTGGTCATCACGCCGGAAGAGATCGACACCCTCATCGCGCGGGCGCGTCAGTCCCTCGATGAATGCTATGCGGCCTTGCAGGATCAGGACATGCTGCACAGCGCCTGACATCAGGCTTGCCACCGAATGAAGAGGGTGCCAGTTCCAGCTTGGTACTGGCGCCCTTATTACGTTTGCGAATCCGTGCCGGGTGGTCAAATTCATTTCTTGAAGTGTTTCCGGTAACGATCGGGCACTATCAATCACGGCGTGTGGGAATAGATTTTCTATCTGATTTCCGCGCAGAATATTGTCGTTTTTCAGTGGTGGTTCGTCGTAAAACGTACCGTTTGTTGAACTGTCGGCCCTAAGGTAAACTGCAGAGATGATCCGGACGATCCGGTTGCGCACCGACACTCGGGTGTGCTTACATCGCGACAGAAGTGCAGAGCCAATCTGCCGAACCAAACCAGGGAGCCTCACTTGGCTGATGCGTCAAACACGAGCGCGTTCGTTGAATTCGAACGCGTGCAGAAGAGCTATGATGGCGAGAACCTCGTTGTCAAAGACCTGAACCTCACCATGCCGAAAGGCGAATTTTTGACAATGTTGGGCCCGTCCGGTTCGGGTAAGACGACCTGCCTGATGATGCTGGCAGGATTTGAGACTGCGACCCATGGTGATATCCGACTGGGCGGCGTCTCGATCAACAATATCCCACCCCACAAGCGCGGCATCGGGATGGTGTTTCAGAACTATGCGCTGTTCCCCCATATGACCATTGCCGAAAACCTCAGCTTTCCGCTGGAGGTTCGCAATATGGGCAAATCTGAGCGTGAGCAGAAGGTGAAGCGCGCGCTTGATATGGTGGAGATGGGCGCCTTCGGGGGCCGTCGGCCGGCCCAATTGTCCGGTGGTCAGCAACAGCGGGTCGCCCTGGCACGGGCACTGGTGTTTGAACCGGAACTTGTTCTGATGGACGAACCACTGGGGGCGCTGGACAAGCAGCTGCGGGAAAAAATGCAGTTCGAAATCACCCATCTGGCACATCAGTTGGGCATCACCACGGTTTACGTGACGCACGACCAGACCGAAGCGCTTACCATGTCGGATCGCGTCGCTGTCTTCAACGACGGCCGTATCCAGCAGCTGGCGCCGCCCGATCAGTTGTATGAAGAACCGTCCAACAGTTTCGTCGCGCAGTTCATCGGTGAGAACAACACGCTGGAAGGCACTGTCAAAGAGGTCAACAACGGTATCGCGCTGGTGCAGCTGGACGATGGCGAGTTGATCGACTGCAAACCGATCAACGTGTCCAAGCCAGGTGAGCGGACCCGTGTTTCGATCCGTCCCGAACGCGTCGAATACAATAAGGACCGGATGCAGGAAGGCGCTCATACGCTGAAAGCGGAAGTGCTGGAATTCATCTACATGGGCGATATATTCCGCACCCGCCTGCGGGTTGCCGGCAATGATGAGTTTATCATCAAAACTCGTAACGCCCCCGATCAGGAACGGCTGAAGCCCGGTCAGCAGATCGAAATCGGCTGGCTGCCTGAAGATTGCCGCGCGTTGGACGCCTAAGCCTCCACGCGTGCCCGAACCCCCGGCAGTGAACGACCGGGGGACGACGATCAAGACAAATAATAATTTCAACAAGGAGTAGAGTGTCTATGAAACTCACCAAACTGACTGCCCTGGCGGCCACCACGGCGTTGTGTGCGCCGATGGCAATGGCTGCCGATATGGCCAACGAAATGACCATCGTGTCCTGGGGCGGCGCCTATCAGGAAAGCCAGCTGAAGGCATATGTCGAACCCTATCAGGAGATGCACCCTGATCTGAAAGTGATCTGGGACGAAAGCTCGGCTGAAGCGACCGCAAAAATGCGCGCGATGACCGAAGCGGGCAATGTGACCTGGGATCTGGTCGATGTGGTTGCCTCCGACGCCATGCGTATGTGCGACGAAGGTCTGGCCGCTGAGCTGGATCACGACGAAGTGCTGGCTACGGCGCCCGATGGCACCCCCGCAAGCGAAGACTTCGGCGAGCTGATCGTCAGCGACTGCTTCGTACCGCAGATCGTGTATTCGACCACCTTCGGCTACCGCATGGACAAAGTGGGTGACACCCCGCCGTCCTCCATCTGCGATATCTTTGACACTGCAAAATATCCGGGCAAGCGCGCCCTGCAGAAGCGTCCGATCGACAACGTTGAATGGGCTCTGTATTGCGATGGCGTTGCCAAGGACGAGATTTATGATGTGCTGAGCACCGATGAGGGTGTGGAGCGCGCGCTGGCTAAGCTGGACAGCATCAAGGATCAGGTTGTCTGGTGGACTGCTGGTGCAGAAACGCCCCAGCTGCTGGCCGACGGTGAAGTTGTGATGGGCTCGACCTTTAACGGTCGTCTGTTCTCCGCAATCGCCGAGCAGAACCAGCCAATCGACATGCTGTGGGACATGCAGTCCTTTGACCTCGACGGTTGGATCGTGCCTGCTGACCTGCCCGAAGATCGCAAGGCTCGCGTGATGGACTTCCTGAAGTTCGCCACCGACACCCAGCGTCTGGCCGATCAGGCGAAATTCATCTCCTATGGTCCGGCTCGTGCATCGTCGGCACCGCTGGTTGGTAAGCACGCCGTTCTGGGTATCGATATGGCGCCGCACATGCCGACCGATCCGGCAAATGCCGGCAACGTGCATGTCTATGACTACGAATGGTGGGCCGATAACCGCGATGATCTGGACGCAAAATTCCAGGCTTGGCTGGCCAAGTAATCTGTTTTTGAACAGACACTGACATCATCGGGAAAGGGCTGTGTGCCTATCGCACGGCCCTTTCTCCACCAACAAAAAATTCCGACGGGGGCTCCTACCCATGAGCGATACCACCCACACCGGACCGGTCCTGGCCGCCGATGGCACGCCGCTAAAGCGTAGCCTGGCCCGAGCTCTCCGGATGCAGAAAATCCGCGCCCTGATGTTGATCGCGCCGCTTCTGCTGTTTGTTCTTCTGACTTTCATTCTCCCGATTGCCGACATGTTGTTCCGCTCGGTTGAGAATAAGATCGTCTCTGATACCTTGCCCAAGACCGTGGTTGCGCTCCAGGACTGGGATGCAAATTCGGGCGAGACGCCGGATGAGGCTATATTCGCGGCGCTGGCTGCTGACCTTCAGGTGGCCGCGCAGGAAAAAACTCATACCCGTGTCGGTTCGCGTCTGAACTACGAAAACCCGGGTATCTCCTCGCTGTTCCGCAAGGCTGGGCGCAAGGTCAAGCGCTGGGATCTGGCTGAGGATGGCCCGTTCAAGGAGCAGTTCCTCAAAATCGACGAAGATTGGGCCGATCCCGAAGTCTGGCGCACCATTCAGACCTATTCCGGCGCCTATACCAACGGGTACTTCCTGAATGCTGCCGATTTCCAGAAAGGTGCCGAAGGCGCTGAACTGCGACCGGAAAACGAACGTATCTATGGCACGCTGTTCCTGCGCACCCTGATCATGTCGCTGGCGATCACTGTGAGCTGTATTATCCTGGGCTACCCAGTGGCCTGGATCCTGGCGAATTTGCCGTCGCGTACTGCAAACCTGCTGATGATCCTGGTGCTGCTGCCGTTCTGGACATCGCTGCTGGTGCGGACCTCCGCCTGGAAAGTCATGTTGCAGCAACAAGGTGTTATCAACGATACGCTGGTCTGGTTGGGACTGGTTGCAGATGACGCACGTCTGGTGATGATCAACAACCAGTTCGGCACGATTGTGGCGATGACCCACATCCTGCTGCCGTTCATGATCCTGCCGATGTATTCTGTGATGCAAACGATCAACCCCTCCTATCTGCGCGCGGCCAAATCTCTGGGCGCGACCAATTGGACAGCCTTCTGGCGGGTCTATTTCCCGCAGTCGGTGCCGGGTATCGGCGCGGGGTCGATCCTCGTCTTCATTCTGGCGATTGGCTACTACATCACGCCGGAGCTGGTTGGCGGCACCAAGGGTGTCTTCATCTCCAACCGGATTGCCTTCCACATCTCGCAATCGCTCAACTGGGGTCTTGCTGCGGCACTTGGCAGTATTCTGCTGGTCGTCGTCCTCGCGCTCTACTGGGCCTATGACAAGATTGTCGGCATCGACAACGTGAAACTGGGATAAGACACATGGCTTTGACACCTGTTGAAAACCAAACTCCCGGTTTTGTCGCGCTTGTTGCGGCGGCTGCCGGGGCCTTCTTTGGCCTCTTCGTGGGGACCGCCCAGGGCTCCGGGCTTCTCGGGGTTCTGATTGGGGCAGCTCTTGTCGGCGGGCTTGGATTTGCCCTCGCCGGGATGCGCGATCAGGAGCGGCCGATCCGCTGGGTCCTGATCGCAGCCTTCGCTGTTGCGGGCTTCGTGATGGGCGGTCTGCCGGCCGCCGTGATGGGATTGCTGTTCGGCGCTTTTGTCGGCTGGTTCATTTTCTGGCTCTCGACCTCGCGCTACCGCGTGCATCTGGCGCCATATCTCACTCCGGGGCAGGTGCTGTGGCACTATACGTTCCGGGTGATTTGTGGGGCCATCTTCATCTTCCTGATTACGCCGATTCTGGTGGTGATGCCGCTGTCGTTCAACGCGCAGGACTTCTTCACCTTTACGCCGGAAATGATCCGCTTCGATCCTGAAGGCTATTCGCTGAAACACTACCGCGATTTCTTCACCAACGCGGATTGGCAGCAGGCGATGTGGAACTCCATCAAGATCGCACCGATGGCGACCATCCTGTCGGTGGGCTTCGGCACGCTTGCCGCGATTGGCCTCAGCCAACCGCATGTGCCGTTCCGTCGCGCCATCATGGCCATTCTGATCTCGCCCATGATCGTGCCGCTGATCATTTCGGCTGCGGGTATGTATTTCTTCTACAGCCGGATTGGCCTGCAGGGGACATATTTTGGTGTGGTTCTGGCCCATGCGGCATTGGGGATTCCCTTTGTGATCATCACCGTGACTGCAACGCTGGTTGGTTTTGATCGCTCGCTCACACGGGCTGCGGCGAATATGGGGGCTGGTCCTGTGACCACCTTCTTCCGCGTGCAGATGCCCCTGATCCTGCCCGGCGTGATTTCCGGCGGTCTGTTTGCTTTCATCACTTCGTTTGATGAGGTTGTTGTCGTGCTCTTTGTCGGCTCGGCCGGGCAGAAGACGTTGCCCTGGCAGATGTTTATCGGTCTGCGCGAACAGATTTCCCCCACCATTCTGGCGGTGGCGACCATTCTTGTTGTGGTCTCAATCTGTCTGCTCACAGTGGTCGAGATGCTGCGCCGTCGTTCCGAACGCTTGCGTGGAATGAGCCCGAGCTAAGACATATGTCACCCAATGAAAAAGGCCCCGGTGAAAACCGGGGCCTTTTACGTTTCGGGGGCTGGGATCAGAGACGTTCGATTGCCAGAGCAATGCCCTGACCGCCACCGATGCACATGGTGATGAGCCCTTTGGAGCCACCGATGCGCTCCAATTCATAAAGTGTCTTCAGCGTGATGATCGCACCGGTCGCACCGACAGGATGGCCAAGCGCGATGGCACCGCCATTCGGGTTCACCTTCGCAGGATCCAGCCCCAGCTCCTTGTTTACGGCAAGCGCCTGCGCTGCAAAGGCTTCGTTTGATTCGATGACATCGAAATCAGAGGCGGACAATCCGGTTTTCTTCAGCAGGTTCTGCACAGCGGGAACCGGGCCAATGCCCATGACCTCGGGGCGGACACCGGCATGCGCGTAGCCCAAAATGCGCGCTTTGGGCTTCAGCCCCGCCTTCTGCGCTGCCTCAGCGGTGGCCATGACGATGGCGGCTGCGCCGTCGTTGATACCGCTGGCATTGCCGGCCGTGACACGGCCGTCCTTTTTGAACACAGCTTTCAGCCCGCCCAATGTCTCCAGCGTGCTGGCTTTGGGGTGTTCGTCCACCTCAAACGGGACCATGTCCCGCTTTACCTTCACTTCAACCGGGGTGATCTGGCTGGCGAAATATCCGGCCTCAATCGCCGCGGCTGCGCGGGTCTGGCTGGTGAGAGCAAATTCATCCATCTGGGCGCGGGTAATGTCATGTTCATCCGCGACGTTTTCCGCCGTCACCCCCATGTGTCCGGTGCCGAACGGGCAGTTCAGCGCGCCCAGCATCATGTCGAGGGCCCGCGCATCACCCATTTTCTGGCCCCAGCGCGCGCTTGGCACGATGAAGGGGCTGCGCGACATGTTTTCGGCACCACCGGTAAGGGCAAATTCCGCATCGCCCAGCATGAGGGACTGGATGCCGGAGACAATCGCCTGCGCGCCAGATCCACAAAGCCGGTTGACGTTCATCGCTGGCGTGCCGTTGGGGATGCCGGCCTGCATCGCCGCCACGCGGCTCAGGTACATGTCGCGGGGCTCGGTGTTGATCACATGGCCAAAGACCACATTGCCGATCTGTTCGGGCGCGACGCCGGAACGTTCCATGGCGGCCTTGGAGGCCACGGTTGCCAGATCAATCGGCGTGGTGCCGGCAAGCGACCCGCCAAAGGTGCCGATGGCGGTGCGGGCGCCATCCAGGATCACGATATCGGTCATTTCTCTCTCCTCATAGGTTTGGCGCAGAGTATGCAGATGCAGCATGGCCTGTCCCGCAGAACGTGCCGTCAAAACACGACGGCCGTGCCACGGCGTCTGTTTGACAAATAGGTCGTAAAGGCGCAGTGATTCCGTCATGACGGAACATGTAGACGATATCCTGACCTTGCTGCCTGCCCGCCTGAAAGAGGCGCGCCGGGCCCAGGGTCTCAGTCTTGAGGCGGTGGCGAATCTCTCTGGGGTGAGCCGCTCTATGGTGAGCCAGATTGAACGCGGTGAAAGCTCCCCGACGATTGCGACCCTATGGAATTTGACGCGCGCGCTTCAGGTTGATTTTGCCGGGCTGTTGGACAGCAATGAGGCGCAGGACAGTATCGAAATCCTGCGCGATGGCGATGTCCCGTCGATTGAAAATATGGGCGAGGGGTGCCTGATCCGCATTCTGTCCCCGCCGGAAGACGCTGGTGGACACGAGGTCTACGATATCCGGCTCAAGGATGGCGGTGCCCTGAACAGTCAGCCGCACGGGCGGGGGACGGTTGAGCATGTAACCGTGCTGGAAGGGGCCGTGGCGCTCACCTCAGGCAGTGCAACCGATCGGCTGCATGCAGGGGACACCGCACGATACGCCGCAGATGTGACCCATTCTATTGCAGCATTGGGAGGTGCGGCCCGCGTTTTCCTGATCGTGAAAAACGCATGACGCAAGTTTGTCACGGGGATTGTCCATTTTGACGGATATACATCCGCTATCCTGAAATCTCCTATTTCGGAAATTCATCCGTTATGATAGAACTCCGACTCGAAAGAGAAGGAGTTCCCGCATGTCTACTGATTTTCTGACCGACATCTCCAAGACCCTGGAAGAGATCAAAGCCGATGGTCTCTACAAGCGGGAACGAATGATCACCTCCCCTCAGGGGGGCGAGATCAAGGTTGGGGATGCTGAGGTCATCAACCTTTGTGCCAACAATTACCTTGGCTTGGCGGATCATCCCGATCTGATCGCGGCTGCTCGTGGCGTGATGGATGACAAGGGTTTTGGCATGGCCTCCGTCCGCTTTATCTGCGGCACCCAGGATATTCACCGGGAGCTGGAGCAGCGTCTGGCCAAATTCCTGGGCAAGGATGACGCGATCCTGTTTGCCGCCTGTTTCGACGCCAATGGTGGGTTGTTTGAGCCGCTGTTGGGGCCGGAGGATGCGATCATCTCCGACAGTTTGAACCATGCCTCGATCATCGACGGCATCCGCCTGTGCAAGGCGAAGCGCTATCGTTACCTGAACAGCGACATGAACGACCTTGAGGCCTGGCTGAAGCAGGCCCGCGAGGATGGCGCGCGGCATATCATGATCGCCACCGACGGGGTGTTCTCGATGGATGGCTATCTGGCAAAATTGCCTGAGATCCGCGCGCTGGCGGACAAATATGATGCCATCGTGATGGTGGATGACTGCCATGCCACCGGCTTCATGGGCGCCACGGGTGCGGGCACGCCGGAGCATTTCGGGGTGGATGTGGATATTGTCACCGGAACTTTGGGCAAAGCACTTGGGGGGGCCATTGGCGGCTATATCGCCGGGCCGCAGCCAGTGATCGACCTCCTGCGGCAGCGGGCGCGGCCCTATTTGTTCTCCAATTCGCTGCCGCCATCCATTGTGGCCGCCGGGCTGGAGGCGATCCGGCTGGTGGAAGATGGGAACGACCTGCGGGCGCAGCTGTTTGAGAATGCGCGCTACTGGCGTGCGGGGTTGGAAAAACTAGGCTTTGACCTTTTGCCGGGTGAGCATCCGATCATTCCAGTGATGCTGGGCGAGGCACAGTTGGCGCAGGATATGGCCTCCCGGCTGTTTGACGAGGGTGTCTATGTCTCCGGCTTCTTCTTCCCGGTGGTGCCACGTGGCCAGGCCCGCATCCGCACGCAGATGAATGCAGCGCTGACGCGGGACGATCTGGACCGGGCGCTGGCCGCCTTTGGCACGGTCGGCAAGGAGTTGGGGATCGTGTCATGAGCGTGCCCAACACGATGAAGGCGCTGGAGAAGAGCCATCCGCAGGAAGGCCTCTGGATGGTGCAGGCGCCGGTGCCGGAGATCGGTCCAGACGAAGTGCTGATCAAGATCAGAACCACCGGCATCTGTGGCACGGACATTCATATCTGGAACTGGGACGAATGGGCTGCCCATACGGTGCCGGTCCCGATGATCACCGGTCATGAGTTCGCGGGCGAGATTGTCGAGATCGGCCGCAATGTCACCGATCTGGCGGTTGGGCAGCGCTGCTCGGGCGAGGGGCATCTGATCCAGACGGATTCGCGCCAGTCCCGGGCGGGCAAGTTCCACCTGGATCCTGGCACCCGCGGCATCGGGGTAAATGAGCAGGGCGCGTTTGCGCAGTATCTGAAGCTGCCGGCCTTCAATGTGGTGCCGCTGCCGGAGGAGATCCCGGATGAGATTGGCGCCATCCTCGACCCGCTGGGGAATGCAGTCCACACGGCGCTCAGCTTTGATCTTCTGGGCGAAGATGTGCTGATCACCGGAGCCGGTCCGATTGGTATTATGGCGGCTGCGGTGGCGCGGCATGCCGGCGCGCGGCATGTGGTGATCACCGACATCAACCCAGACCGGCTGGCGCTAGCGCAGCACGTGGTGCCGACAGTGCGCGCAGTGAATGTCGCACAGGAGGATCTGCAGGACGTGGTGCACGACCTCGGCATGAAGCAGGGTTTTGACGTCGGGCTGGAGATGTCCGGGTCGCAGGCCGCGCTGGATCAGATGGTGGAGGCGCTGGTGATGGGTGGCAAAATTGCCCTGCTGGGCATTCCGCCCGGCAAATCTCCCGTTGATTGGTCGCGCATCGTGTTCAAGGCGATCACCATCAAGGGCGTCTATGGCCGCGAGATGTTCGAAACCTGGTACAAGATGATCGCGATGCTGCAGAACGGGCTGGATGTCAGCCGGGTCATTACCCATCGGTTTGATGTCGAGAATTTCGCAGAAGGTTTCACCGCAATGAAGTCCGGCCGCAGCGGCAAAGTCGTGCTGCACTGGACCTGATAGGCTGGGGTGATCGAGTTCGGGCCTGTGAGCGCTGCGATCCTATAGTGCCTCACGCGCGCATTTTGACATGCGATCTATCCGGCCACATCCACAGCTTTACCGTTTCGGGATGTTGACCGAGGCAACACGGTATATATGTCTAGCCAGATGATAGAGACAGCCGACATAAAAGACCGCTTGATCGCGCAGGCGCTGGCGGAGGGGTTTGTAGCGTGCCGGATCTGCCGCCCGTCGGACGTGCCGGAGGTGCCAGACCGGCTGCAGGCGTTTCTGGATGCGGGGTATCATGGCCAGATGGGCTGGATGGAGGAACGCAGCCATTGGCGTGGCGACCCAGCGCAGCTTTGGCCTGAGGCACGCTCGGTGATCATGCTTGCCGAAAGCTATACGCCTGATGTCGATCCCATGGACATTGTCGGCCAGGCAGATCGGGCAGCGATTTCGGTCTATGCGCGCAACAAGGACTACCATGATCTGGTGAAAAAGCGCCTGAAGCGATTGGCCCGTTGGCTGATTGCGGAGGCCGCGCGTACCGGTGATCCTGCCGAGGTCAAGGTCTTTGTCGACACCGCGCCGGTGCCTGAGAAACCGCTGGGGCAGGCGGCGGGTCTTGGCTGGCAGGGAAAACACACCAATCTGGTGAGCCGGGACTGGGGCAATTGGGCCTTCATAGGCTCTGTTTTCACGACGCTCGACCTTCCCACCGATACTGCTGAACCTGATCACTGCGGCTCGTGCCGGTCCTGCCTGACCGCCTGTCCGACCGATGCCTTCCCGGCGCCCTATCAGCTGGATGCGCGGCGTTGCATTTCCTATCTGACGATTGAGCATAAGGGGCCCATCGATGAGGAGCTGCGCGGCAAACTGGGCAACCGGATCTATGGCTGTGACGATTGTCTTGCGGCCTGCCCTTGGAACAAATTTGCCGTGGCCGCCAGTGACATCCGCTATGAGGCGCGCCCGGAATTCAACGCGCCCAAGCTGGCGGAACTGGCCGCTCTCGATGATCCGGGCTTCCGCGCGCTGTTTTCCGGCTCTCCGATCAAGCGGATCGGCCGGGACCGGTTTGTGCGCAACGTGCTTTATGCAATCGGGAATTCCGGTCTGCTCAAACTGCGCCCGACAGCAGAAACCCTGACCGAAGATCCTGATCCCACCGTGGCGGATGCCGCCCGTTGGGCCGTTCAGCGACTGACGTGGCGCAAACAGGATGGATCGGTGGCAGGGCTGCGCTAAACCGGTGACCAAGACCAAAGAGATGGTGAAGGGAGAACGGCCATGGCGCTTTTGCTTGGGGTCGATACAGGCGGCACCTATACGGATGCGGTTCTGATCCGCGATGATCGCGATGTGCTGGCCAAGGCCAAGGCGCTGACCACCCGGCAGGATCTGGCCATCGGCGTGGGGGAGGCGGTTGCCGCAGTGCTTGCAAAGGCTGCGGTGGAACCGGGAGAGATTGCGCTGGCAGCGCTGTCCACAACGCTGGCGACCAATGCGCTAGTGGAAGGGCAGGGAGGGCGCGTCGCGCTGATCTATATCGGCTTTGGTGAGGCGGATCTGGATCGACACGGGCTGCGTGAGGCGCTGAAGGGTGACCCGGCGCTGGTTCTGGCTGGGGGACACAGCCATTCCGGCAGTGAGGCTGCGCCACTGGACACAGCGGCGCTCCGCGGGTTTCTGCAACGGGAGGCGGCCTCGGTCAGCGGGTTTGCCATTGCCGGTCAGTTTGCGACCCGAAACCCCGCCCATGAGCTGGAGGTTGCCCGCATTATTACTGAGGAAACCGGCGTTCCCGTCACCTGTTCGCATCAACTGTCCGCGCGGCTGAACGGGCCGAAACGCGCATTGACGGCGGTTCTGAATGCGCGGCTGATCGGGATGATTGACCGGTTGATCGGGCGCGCTGAGACGCGTCTGGCTGATCTTGGGATCACAGCGCAGATGATGGTGGTGCGTGGCGATGGCGCGTTGATGTCCTCAGCGCAGGCACGGGCACGCCCGATTGAGACAATCCTCAGCGGTCCGGCGGCGTCTTTGGTGGGGGCGCGCTGGTTAACTGGCGTCGACAGTGCCTTGGTCAGTGATATTGGCGGCACCACCACCGATGTGGCGCTGATCGAAAACGGGAAGCCCAAGATCGACCCGGCAGGCGCGCAGGTGGGCGGGTTTCGCACCATGGTGGAGGCCGTGGCGATGCGCACCAGCGGTTTGGGTGGCGACAGTCAGGTGCATCCGGTTGCCGCCGGGCTGAGCGGCGGCGTCAGCCTTGGGCCGCGCCGGGTGCTGCCGGTGTCCCTGGTCGCGACGATGGCACCGGATGTGGTGCATGCCGCGCTGGATACGCAGTTGCGCGCCGCCACTGTCGGTGAATACGACGGTCGCTTTGTGCGCGCCATTCCCGGCCAGCACACTCTTGGTCTCAGCGACAGGGAAGCCCGGGTGTTGGACCGGATCGGAGACCAGACACATCCCATGGGGGCCGTGCTACAGACCCGCATCGAGCAGGGCGCATTGATGCGGTTGGTGGACCGGGGGTTGGTGCAGGTGGCCGGGGTCACACCGTCGGATGCCAGCCATGTGCTTGGGCGGCTGTCCAGTTGGGACAGTGCGGCAGCTGAGAAGGCGCTGACGCTGTTTGCCCGCCGCAGGGTTGGGTCCGGGGATCGTCTGGCACCGGATGCGGAGACCTTGGCGCAGATGATCGTTGATCAGATGACGGAACAGACCTCTTTGACCTTGTTAGAGACTGCATTTGCGGAAGAGAGCAGCCCGTTTGGACCGCCGCCGGATCAGCTTGCGCGCCATGTTCTGATGCAGCGTGGGCTGACCGGACATCAGGGGCTTGTCGCCATCAAGGCAGGACTGAATGTGGATGTCGTGGGCCTTGGCGCCTCTGCGCCCAGCTATTACCCCGCTGTTGGGGCTCGCCTTCACTGCCGGATGATCTTGCCGGATCATGCCGGTGTCGCCAATGCCATCGGGGCAGTGGTGGGCCGCATTACCATGCGGCGCAGCGGCACCGTGACCGCGCCGGAGGAAGGCCGATACCGGGTGCATCTGGAGCACGGCCCGCAGGATTTCGCCGCCTCGGAGGAGGCCCTGATCTGTCTGGAAACCGAATTGCGCGCAGAGGCCCGCGCCGCGGCGGAGGCTGCGGGGGCGCAGGATATCTCCATCCAGGTGGACCGTGATATTCGCGTTGCCGAGGTGGAGGCGCGGCAGGTGTTTGTCGAGGCGTTCCTGACGGTAGAGGCCAGTGGTCGACCGCGTATTGCACAGGGTTAACCACCACTGCTGGCCGCCGCCTTAACGCAGAAGGCCCCGCCGGATGACGGGGCCTTTGTGGCTTGGGGTTACCTTTACAGACGACTTACTCGGCAGCAGTCTCGCTGCGCTTGGGGAGCACCCAATCGGGACGGGCAAAATGGCAGGTATAGCCGTTGGGCTGCCGCTCCAGATAATCCTGATGCTCAGGCTCCGCTTCCCAGAAATCACCAACCGGTTCGACCTCTGTGACCACCTTGCCGGGCCACAGCCCCGAGGCATCGACATCAGCGATGGTGTCTTCGGCAACCTCTTTCTGGTGGGCATCAACATAATAGATCGCGGAGCGATAGCTCATCCCCAGATCGTTGCCCTGCTGATTGACGGTGGTTGGGTCATGAATCTGAAAGAAGAACTCCAGCAGCGCGCGGTAACTGGTTTGGCTGGGATCGAACATGATCTCAATCGCCTCAGCATGGGTGCCGTGGTCCCTGTAGGTCGCATTGGGCACATCGCCGCCGGAGTAACCGACGCGGGTGCTGACGATGCCCGGGCGCTTGCGGATCAGGTCCTGCATGCCCCAGAAACACCCACCGGCCAGGACGGCACGTTCAGTCGTGCTGCTCATCTTCTATCCTCCACTTGATCTATATAATCGCCGTAGCCTTCTGCCCGCATGTCGTCCAGATGTACGAACCGCAGGGAGGCTGAATTGATGCAGTAACGCAGGCCGCCACGGTCTGCTGGACCATCCGGGAACACATGTCCCAAATGGCTGTCCCCATGGGTCGAGCGGACCTCGGTGCGGATCATGCCAAGGGTCCGGTCCTCCAGCTCCTGTACATGGGCAGGCTCAATGGGCTTGGTGAAACTCGGCCAGCCGCAGCCGGATTCATATTTGTCGGCAGAGGCAAACAGCGGCTCGCCAGAAACGATATCGACATAGATACCGGGTTCCTTGTTGCCGAGCAGCTTGCCGGTGCCGGGGCGTTCCGTACCGGCGTTTTGGGTGACGTAGAATTCTTCTTCCGAGAGGGCCGCAATGGCGTCCGGGTCTTTGGAATAGCTGCGCATCATGTCCTCCGATCGTGCTTGTGTTGCTGTAAATGGGGTCGTTTGGGGCAAAAGCAAAGCTGTATTTCAGCGGCTCGCGTTTGTGTGTGTGGTGCCAGAGCGCAGGGCGATGTCATGGCTTTGGTGTGCGCTGCGCGGACTGCCGCGCCAATTGCACCGCCAGAATGCCAAAGGTGACGATCCCGACGCCGATGATATCCAACAGCCCCAATTGCTCTCCCAGCAGGGCACTGGCCACAGCGACGCCGAAGACCGGGTTGAGAAAATGGAACGTCGCGGCGCGCACTGCGCCAATCCGGTTCAACAGCAGCACCCAGATGAAAGTGGCGGTCAGACCGGGAACAAGCGTGGTGTAGACAAAGGCCAGCGCCAGCGGCCAGCTGGGCGTCAGGCGGAAGGTCTCGACCATCGGGGCCGCCACAAACAGAACGGCCGAACCGACCAGCATTTGCAGCCCCACCACCATCATGTAGTTGCCGCCGGAGGTCGCGCCGCGCAGGGCCAGCGTCGCCAGTGTTAGGGCCAGCACACCGATCCCGCAGAGCAGAACACCAAATAGATCAACCCCGGCGCTGATGCGGGTGCCCATGATCAAGGCGACGCCCAGCACCCCTGCCAGCAGTCCCACAACTCCCAGCGCAGGCAGCCGTTCGCCGTAAACCAGCCACAGCGCAATGGCGACCAGCATCGGCATGGTTGAGGCGATGATCGCCGCCAGCGAGGCCTCGATGGTTTCCATCGCGACGAAGTTTAGGCCGAGATAAAGCGCGTTCTGGCAGATGCCAAAGATGATTGTTGCCTTCAGCTGGCCGCGCGTCAGACGCCAGCTTTGTCCCATGTAGCGGGCAACCGCGACGCCGATCAGACCGGAAACCAGAAACCGGAACGCCAGCGAATACAGCGGCGAGGCATCGGCCACGATGATCCGCGCCGAGGTGAAGGCAGACGACCACATGAAGGCAAAGGCCAGCCCCATCGCCAAAGCGCGCAGATCCATGATCATGTCCCCCTGCCGGTCAGCCACCGGTCCCCACCGTCGCCTAGTCAGGCGCAGTTTGGATAGGTTTAGCAAGGCAAGCATTCGCAGGGAACCGAATTCGCGCCCCACGTCCGTTCACCTGCATCAGCAGTGCGATTGACGCGGTGGCACAAAAAAGGGCCGCCTGTAAAAGGCGACCCGCAACACGGTCAACCGTGCCTTGACCCTTAGCCGTTCACGCTGTCTTTCAGCGCTTTGGCGATTGTCATCTTGACCACCTTGTCGGCCTCTTTGGTGAACTTCTCACCGGTGGCCGGGTTGCGCACTTCACGCTCGGGGCGCTCGCGGCAGTAGATCTTGCCAACACCGGGCAGAGTCACAGCGCCACCGCCGGATACTTCGCGAGTGATCAGCGCGCAAACAGCGTCAAGTGCTGCGCCTGCGGCCTTCTTGTCGCTGTCCATCTCTTCAGCCAGTGCGGCAACAAGCTGGGTCTTGGTCATCGGTTTGGACATTCTTAGGTCTCCTTGTCACTGCCCGAGTTATGGGGCCTCATTGCGTAACTCTAGCGTTATGTAGTGTACGAACACAACGAGTAGTGTTGTCAAAAACCCCATAAAATAGGGGTTTTCGAAGAATTAGAGGCAAAATAACTCTCAAAGAAAGGCAGTTTCGTCAAAGGATCGCAGTTTTCGGCTGTGCAATCGTTCCAGAGGCATGCCACGCAGCTGCTCCATCGCCTTTATCCCGATCTGCAAATGCCGCGCAACCTGGGTGTGATAGAACTCAGACGCCATACCCGGCAACTTCAGCTCGCCATGCAGCGGTTTGTCGGAGACACACAGCAGCGTGCCATAGGGCACCCGGAAGCGATAACCGTTGGCGGCGATGGTGGCGCTCTCCATATCCAGCGCAATCGCGCGGGATTGAGACAGGCGCTGCACCGGACCGGACTGGTCGCGCAGCTCCCAGTTGCGGTTGTCGATGGTCGCGACGGTGCCTGTCCGCATGATCCGTTTCAGGTCGTAACCCTCCAGCTCTGTCACCTCTGCCACCGCATCCTCCAGCGCGACCTGAATCTCCGCCAGCGCCGGAATTGGCGTCCAGATCGGCAGGTCGTCATCCAGCACGTGATCTTCGCGTAGATAACCATGGCCCAGCACGAAATCGCCCAGCGTCTGGGTGTTGCGCAAACCGGCACAGTGACCAACCATCAGCCAAGCATGCGGCCGCAGAACCGCGATATGATCCGTGGCGGTCTTGGCGTTGGACGGGCCGACACCGATATTGACCAGCGTGATGCCGCTGCCGTCTTCTCGTTTCAGGTGATAGGTCGGCATTTGTGGCAGTTTTGCAATCGCAGGGATCTCCGCCTCGGCCTCGGTGATCTCATGATCGCCGGTGCTGACAAAGCTGCTGTAGCCCGATGCGGGATCCGCCAGTTGCGCACGGGCGTAGGCTTCGAATTCGGCCACATAAAACTGGTAGTTGGTGAACAGAACGTGGTTCTGGAAATGGCTGGCATCGGTCGCGGTGTAATGGGCAAGGCGGGCCAGCGAATAATCCACGCGCTGTGCCGTGAACAACGCCAACGGCCCGGTGTCATCGGTTGATTTATAGGTGCCGTTTACAATGTCGTCATTGGTCGTCGCCAGATCCGGCACATCAAAGACATCGCGCAACGTGAACCCGGCCGCACCTTCCTGCGGAACGGTCAGGCTGGGATCTGCCGCCACCGCAAAATGCACCGGGATCGGCGTGTCAGAAACCGCGATGGTCACAGGCTGGCCGTGATTGCGGATCAACAGGCCGATCTGCTGGGTCAGATAATGGCGGAACAGGTCGGGGCGGGTCACCGTGGTGGCATAGGTGCCCGGCGCCGAGACATGGCCGTAACTCAACCGGCTGTCCACCTGCGCAAAGGACGATGTGGTAAAGCGGATCTCGGGGTAGAACGCACGAATGCGATGGGTGGTGCCGGTGCTGCCGACCGCTGGGCCATCGCTCAAAATCCGCGAGAATTCAGCGCAAAGAAACTGTGTCGCCTCGCGGTACAGAAGCTCCAGCCGGGCGACAGCTGCCGCCGCATCCGTGAACTCTTCCGCCGCCGGGAGTTGAGGGGTTTTAACTGTTGTCATGAGTATGCTCGATCACTGGAAAACGGGGTCCGCTGTGCGGTTCAGAAGGTCGGTTGAAACAGGTGGGCGGTCAGGCGGGTTGGGCACTCACGATCACCGGGATCTGTTCAAAACTGCGCACATCCACCAGCCCCAGATCGGAAATCCGCAACTCGGGGATCACCACCAGCGCCAGCAGCGAATGCTGCATATAGGCGTTGTTGAGGCTGCAGCCGCAGGTCTCCATTGCCTCCATCATCTTCTGCGCCTTTGCAGCAACTTCGGTGGCGGGGCTGTCGGACATCAGCCCGGCAATGGGCAGCTCCACCAATGCCAGTTCGGCGCCATCGCGGAAAATGGAGATGCCGCCGCCGACCTCGGCCAGGCGATTGGCGGCCAGCGCCATCTGGTCGCGGTCTGTGCCGACGACAATCATATGATGGCTGTCATGCGCCACGGTGGAGGCCATCGCCATCCGTCCATTGTACCCAAAACCAGAGACAAAGGCGTTGGTTACACCGCCCGTCGCACGGTGCCGTTCCACCAATGCGATCTGGCAGACCTCCTGGTTGCCCTCAACCAGCCCGTCGACCACAGGCAGCTCTGCCTGTAGCGCCTTGGTTGGGGCTTGGTTCTCCACGACACCGATCACATTCGCAGTCACGGCATTGGCGCCGTCCGGCGCGCTGATTTCGAAATCCGCCGCACTCAACTCATGCCCCAGATGCACCGTGCCCCGTGCACTGTCGGGCCAGTCCAGATGCGGGCAATCCACGGTGATCTGACCATCCTTGGCAACAATCTGACCACGAGCCATCACCACCTCAATCGGCAGGGTTTTGAGGTCGGATGTCAGGATCACATCGGCGCGCCGCCCCGGTGTGAGGGAGCCGATATCCCGCTCCAGCCCGAAATGTGTCGCGGTGTTGATCGTCGCCATCTGCAAAGCGATGACCGGATCACAGCCACAGTCGATGGCGTGGCGCACCACCCGGTTCATATGGCCATCATTGACCAATGTGCCGGAATGGCAGTCGTCGGTACACAGGATGAAGTTGCGCGGATCCAGCCCCTTCTCGGTGATTGCGGTGATCTGCGCCTCAACGTCGTACCAGGCCGATCCCAGCCGCACCATCGCGCGCATCCCCTGCCGCATCCGGGCGATGGCATCCGCCTCGCAGGTGCCCTCGTGGTCATCTGCCGGACCGCCCGCCACATAGGCTGCGAAATCCGGCCCCAGATCAGGGGAGGCGTAATGCCCGCCCACGGTTTTGCCCGCGCGTTGTGTCGCCGCGATCTCCGCCAGCATCTTCGGATCCCCCGCCGCCACGCCGGGGAAATTCATCATTTCGCCCAGGCCGATAATCCCCGGCCAGCTCATCGCTTCGGCGACATCCTCGGGTGAAATTTCATAGCCGGTGGTCTCCAACCCCGGCGCGGAGGGCGCGCAGCTGGGCATCTGGGTGAAGATATTGACCGGCTGTAACAGCGCCTCGTCATGCATCAGACGCACACCTTCCAACCCCAACACATTGGCGATCTCATGCGGGTCGGTGAACATTGATGTCGTGCCGTGCGGGATCACTGCACGGGTGAATTCTGCGGGGGTCAGCATCCCGGATTCAATATGCATATGCGCATCGCAGAGGCCGGGGACCATATAGCGCCCATCGGCTTCAATCACCTCGGTGTCAGGACCGGTGCAATAGCTCGCGTCGGGACCGACATAGGCGATGCGCCCTGCAACGATGGCGATGTCATGATCGGGCAGTTGTTCGCGGGTGTGAACATTGACCCAGATCCCCTTGCGGATCACCGTATCCGCAGGGCGGCGACCTGCCGCGACTTCGATCAATTGGGGGGCAACGTCGGGCCAGCTTGGGAATGCGATATCTGTCATGGCCCAATTGTTCTGATAACCCGGGCAAGCGCAAGGCCTCTTAACTGCGAGCGCAAACAATAGCTGCTTTTTGCAAAACAAGAAGACCGCTGCCGGGAGCCGCCAATGCTATCTTCGGGCGGCGCGCAGGGCGCGCGGCGTGGTCGCAAAGGCGCTGCGAAAGGCGCGGGTCAACGCGCTGGGATCCTCATATCCGCAGCGTAACGCAATCTCGGCGACACTAAAATCAGTCTCTAGTACGAGGCGTTTCGCCTGCTTTAGCCGCAGATGTCGATAAAGCGCCTGCGGTGTCGTGCCCAGTTCGCTCTGCGTGCGGCGCGCCAGATCCCGCAGGCTGCGCCCTGCCTGCCGTGCCACGTCCTCCAGCGGCAGTGGCGTTTCCAGATTGGCCTCCATCGCCCGGATGGCCCGGGCCACGGAGGTGCTGCGCACAGGGGCTGACCGGCTGCTCCCGGTTTGGCTTTCGCTTAGAAACAGGGCTGCCACATCCAGCCGCAACGCTTGCCCGTGCTGCTGTGCAATCATGTCGAGGACCCCGTCAAAGGCCGCCATGGCGCCGGAGCAGGTCAGCCGGTCACGATCCCAAAGAAACCGATGTGTCTCCGCCTGAACCGCCGGAAACATGTCGGCAAAAGCCTCCAGTTCCGAGCTGTGAATGGTGGCGCGATAGCCATCCAGCAGCCCGGCCGCCGCCAGCAGCCAGGCGCCCGTGTCAAACCCTGCCAGAACGTCATAGCGTTGCTCTGCCGCCCGCAACCCCCGCGCGGTGGCCTCAGTTGCGTGGCGCAGATAGTCATAGCTGGGCATCGCAATCAGCATATCGCCCTCGGCCTTGCGCAGCGGCATCTGCGCGGTGACCTCCATGCGGGCAGACGACATCGCGGTGCCGCCGTCCACCGTAACGAACCGCCAGGAATACACCTGCCGCCCGGAAAAGCTGTTCGCCGCACGCAGCGGCTCAACCGTATTGGCGAGGCAGTGGCCGGAGAACTGATCAAACAGCAGCAGGTCGATCTGCTGCGGTGCGGCGTGAGGTTTCTTCCAATTTGGCATGAAAATGTCCGTTTCTGCACGATAGCAGCCTCTCCCAGCCCTAGGCTCGGGTCAAGAGCAACGCAGAAAGCCACCAAAGGGGGGAGCGGAAATGCAATTTGGCCTGTCCGAAGAACAGTCGATGATCGTGGACACCACACGCGCCTTTGTCACCAAGGAGCTTTATCCGCATGAACTGGAGGTGGAGCGCAGTGGCCATTTGCCAATGGAGCTGGTGCGCGAGATCCAAGCCAAGGCGATTGAAGCCGGATTATATGCCGCCAATATGCCTGAGGAGGTCGGCGGTGCAGGCCTCGATACGCTGACATGGCTGCTCTATGAAAAGGAGCTAGGCCGCGCCAATTATGCCCTGCATTGGACCTGCGTTGCGCGCCCGTCGAACATCCTTCTGGCGGGCACCGAGGAGCAGAAAGAGAGATATCTCTACCCCTGCATCCGAGGCGAAAAATGGGACTGTCTGGCGATGACAGAACCAGGTGCCGGTTCCGATCTGCGCGGCATGACCGCCACCGCCCATCGCGATGGCGATGACTTCATTCTGAACGGCACCAAGCATTTCATCAGCCACGCGGATATCGCCGATTTCGCCATCGTGTTTATGGCCACCGGTGAGGAGGACACCCCGCGCGGGCCCAAGAAGAAAATCACTGCCTTCTTCGTTGATAAAGGCACGCCAGGTTTCACCATCCGCGATGGCTACCGCAATGTGAGCCACCGAGGCTACACCAATGCGGTGCTGGAATTCGACGATTGCCGCCTGCCCAAATCTGCGGTTCTGGGTGAGGTCGACAAAGGTTTTGATGTGGCCAACACTTGGCTGGGCGCCACCCGGCTGCAGGTGGCCGCGACCTGTATCGGACGGGCAGAACGCGCGCTGGATCATGCGATCTCCTATGCCGCTGAACGTCGCCAGTTCGGCCAGCAGATCGGTAAATTCCAGGGCGTTTCTTTCAAACTGGCAGATATGGCAACGGAGCTGAAGGCCGCGAACCTTCTGACTTGGGAGGCCGCCTGGAAGTTTGATCAGGGCAGTGTGACCGAAGCCGATATGTCGATGGCCAAACTCAAGGCCACGGAGATGCTCGCCATGGTGGCGGATGAGGCGATCCAGATCCATGGCGGTATGGGGCTGATGGATGAGCTGCCACTGGAACGCATCTGGCGCGACGCGCGGGTGGAACGGATCTGGGAAGGGACCAGTGAAATCCAACGCCATATCATCAGCCGCGAGTTGCTGCGTGCGAGGGGAGGGTGATGACGGGCAGGCATGGTGCTGTCCCCGTCATGCGGCAGGGGTGTCAGCAGCCGGGTCCATTTCGCCGAAGGCATCCTTACTTCAGACTGATCGGGAGCATCCGTGATGAGGCGTGATTTCAACAGGCTGTTCCGCCCCCGCACAATCGCCGTTATCGGCGGTGGGGCCTGGTGCCGCCAGGTGATCCAGCAGCTGCAGAAGATGGGATTTACGGGTGAGATCTGGCCGGTTCACCCCAAGGCAACGGAGCTTTGCGGTTTGCCGGTTTTTGCCTCTGTCGAGGCTCTGCCTGCAGCCCCTGATGCAAGTTTCATTGGGGTCAACAGATACGCAACCGTTGAAGTTGTGGCCGCCCTTTCCCGGTCCGGAGCCGGGGGCGCCGTCTGTTTTGCGTCCGGTTTTCTTGAGGCGCAGAAAGAGGCATCTGACGCCGCTGATCTGCAGCAGGATTTGCTACAGGCGGCTGGTGATATGCCAATCCTTGGCCCGAATTGCTATGGGTTCATCAACTATCTGGATGGCGCCCTGCTTTGGCCGGATCAGTATGGCGGTGCACAGGTCGCGCAGGGTGTCGCCGTTCTCACCCAAAGCTCCAATATCGCCATCAATCTGACCATGCAGGCGCGTGGGCTGCCAATAGCCTATATGATCACCGTTGGAAATCAGGCGCAGAGCGATATGGCGGAGATCGCGCGGGGCCTGCTGGAGGATCCTCGTGTCACCGCCATTGGCCTGCATATTGAAGGTATCCGTGATCTGCGCGCGTTTGAGGCGCTGGCGCAGGAGGCCGCCGCCTGTGGCAAGCCGATTGTGGCGCTGAAGGTGGGGCGCTCGGATCAGGCCCAGGCTGCGACCCTGTCGCATACCGCATCGCTGGCGGGACAGGAGGCAGGGGCGGCAGCCTTCCTGCGGCGCTGTGGCATTGCGCGGGTCGATGATTTGCCAGTGTTCTTGGAAACGCTGAAAATTCTGCATGTGCTTGGTCCCCGACGGGGATCACAGGTTGCTACGATCAGTTGTTCCGGTGGGGAGGCCAGCCTCGCCGCGGATCTGGGACAGGCGCAGGGCGTCACCTTTCCGCCGCTGTCCGACGGGCAGCATCAAGCGCTGCGGGCCGCACTTGGGCCTATGGTGGCGCTGGCCAATCCCCTGGACTATCACACCTACATCTGGCGCGATGTGCCTGCGATGACACAGGCGTTCAGTGCGATGGTTAATCCTGATCTGGATCTGTTGATGCTGATTGTGGATTTCCCACGCGAGAATCGATGTAGCGCCGCAGATTGGGAGTGCGCAATTGAGGCCGCCGTGGCCACGCGGATGCACACTGGCGCTCCTTTGGCCATGGTTGCGACACTGCCCGAACTTATGCCTGAAGAGATCGCGGACCGCCTGCTCGCAGCGGGGGTGGTGCCGCTTTGTGGTCTGCGGGAGGCAATGAGCGCCACGGTAGCCGCCAGCCAGATCGCAAGCCCGTCGGATGTGCCTGCGCTCCTGCCCCGGTCGGACCCTGATGGGGTGATCTCTGACATAGCGCTTGTGCCGGAAGGCATCGCCAAACAGCGCCTGGCCGCAACCGGTCTGCGCATTCCACGGAGCTGTCGTTTGTCCCGCGAAACGCTGGATGAAACCCTGGCTGCGGCAACATCCGAAGTTGGCTTCCCCCTTGTATTGAAGGCCGAAGGCCTTGCCCACAAAAGCGAAGCTGGCGCGGTGCGCCTTGCCCTTGGATCACAAGAGGCTGTCGTCGACGCCGCGCGGGAGATGCCGGGAGATCAACTGCTGCTGGAGGAGATGATCACCGGGACGGTTGCGGAACTGCTGATCGGGGTGACGCGCGATCCGGCACATGGGTTTGTGCTGACGCTGGGTGCCGGTGGTGTGTGGACCGAGCTGCTGGAGGACAGCGTGTCGCTGCTGCTGCCGGTCAGCGACACCATGCTGGAGGCGGCGCTGGATCAACTGCGGATCACCCGGTTGCTTGACGGGTATCGCGGTGCCCCGGCAGCAGATCGTCCGGCTGTTCTGCGGGCGGTGCGGGCGGTGGAACGCTATGTGCTTGCCCATTCGGACACAGTTGAAGAAATTGAAATCAACCCGCTGATTTGTACGCCCAGTGACGCCATTGCGGTGGACGCGCTGCTGCGAGAGAAGGAATTGACCTATGACTGATACCCCCATCCGGACACGCCGCGACGGCGCTATTCTGGAAATCACACTGGATCGGCCGAAGGCCAACGCCATTGATCTGAAAACCAGCGTTGCCATGGGCGAGGTGTTTCGGGAGTTTCGCGATGATCCTGAACTGCGTGTGGCGATTCTGACCGGCGGCGGTGAGAAATTTTTCTGCCCCGGTTGGGATCTGAAAGCGGCGGCCGACGGAGATGCGGTTGACGGCAATTATGGTGTTGGCGGTTTCGGCGGGCTGCAGGAGCTGCGCGATATGAACAAGCCGGTGATCGCCGCCGTGAACGGTATCGCCTGCGGTGGCGGGCTGGAACTGGCGCTGTCGGCGGATATGATCCTTGCCGCAGATCACGCCACCTTTGCGCTGCCGGAAATTCGCTCCGGCACGGTGGCGGATGCCGCCTCGATCAAATTGCCCAAACGCATTCCCTATCACATCGCCATGGAGCTGTTGCTGACGGGACGTTGGTTTGATGCTGAAGAGGCCCATCGCTGGGGCTTGGTGAATGAAATCGTAGCGGCGGATCAGCTGTTGGACCGTGCCTGGGAATTGGCCCGCCTGCTCGCGTCAGGCCCGCCGCTGGTTTACGCCGCAATCAAGGAGATCGTCCGCGACGCTGAGGATAGCAAATTTCAGGACGCCATGAACCGCATCACCAAACGCCAGCTGCGCAGTGTTGATGTGCTCTATGACAGTGAGGACCAGATGGAAGGCGCGCGGGCCTTTGCCGAGAAACGGGATCCGGTCTGGAAGGGCCGCTAAGAAGGGGCGTGATCCGGTGTTCGAGGTCCTCTGCGGCGATGAACGGCGGGGAGTTTTGGATGGCCGGCACGCCCGCCCGCTTCGGGTGACCTGATGGTCCCCCTGTGCCGTTGGGCGTGGCGCTGCGCCCTATGGCGCAGCGGGTCCCGCAACATATCAGACCGAATCGTGGATCACGGGTATCGTACGCGCTGGCGCTAGACCTTGGAAAACAAAGCAATCAGTGCCGTGTCCGCGCTATGGGCGCCGGTCGCCTTGGCACCGTAGATGGCGACCTCGGGCAGGGTCAGGTTGCGGATCCAGCCCCCGTCCTGCAACCGCTCCAATGCTGAGGCAAAGCCGGACCGGGCTGAGAACCGCGCATTCACAGCCAGCGCAAACACCGCGCCGGGTCGCGCAAGGCGCAGCAGGCCCGGCAGCACCTCAGGGCCAACATGGCCATGGGTGAAGGTGCCAGAGGAAACCACCCCGGCATAAGCGGCACGCGGCACCGGCACGCCTACCGTCAGATCCGCCTCGATTACATCGCGGTAGACATCTTTGCGCAGCGCCTGGGCCAGCATCTCGGGACTGATATCCGTGGCATCAATCGGCGCGATCCCGCGCCTGTTCAGCGCCACGCCACATAGTCCTGTGCCCGCCCCGACGTCCAGAACCGGGCCATATCCCTCCGCTGCGGCAAACAGCCCGGCCACCTGATCCGGCAGGATATAGCCCGTCTCTTGTGCAAAGCTTTGGTCGTAACTTTCGGCCCAGTCGGCATAGAGCTGCCGGGAATGGTCCGGCGTCTCCAGCTCATAGGCTGTGGTCAGGGTGATCGGTTTTTCCGCCATGGACACAGGAAATGCGGTTTTGGCCGTTGAATCAACCCTTGCACCCAAGAAGAGCCGCGCGCATCTATGAGCCATGACAAAAACGCTGCTCTGTCTTGGATTTGGCTATACCGCCCGCGCATTGGCTCCCCGGCTGCTTCAGGCCGGTTGGCGCGTGATCGGCACCACCCGGTCGGTCGAAGATGCGGTGCCGGTGCCCGGTGTCGACCTGATCACCTGGCCTGGTGTGCCTCTGTCGCTTGACGGGGTGACGCATATCCTGTCGTCGGTAGGACCGACCGAGGCGGGGGATCCGGTGCTGGCAGAGCTGGCGGATGCGCTGGCAGCCGCCGCCCATGGCGATACTTTGGAGTGGGTCGGCTACCTCTCCACCACCGCTGTCTATGGTGATCATGATGGCGCCTGGGTGGATGAGGACACTGCCGTCACCCCCTCCAGTCAACGCGGTCGCTGGCGCGCCGCCGCTGAGACGGGTTGGCAGGCCATTCCCGATCTGCCGCTGCATATCTTTCGCCTCGCCGGGATCTACGGCCCCGGTCGCGGTCCCTTTGCCAAGCTGATGGCCGGGAAGGCGCGGCGTATCGTGAAACCGGGGCAGGTGTTCTCGCGCATCCATGTGGATGACATCGCGCAGGTTCTCGCCGCCTCAATTGCGCAGCCCAATCCCGGCGCAGTTTACAACCTTTGTGATAATGACCCGGCCCCGCCGCAGGATGTGCTGGGCTTTGCCGCCGAGCTGCTGGGCCTGCCAGTCCCTGCCGAGGTCCCTTTCGATGAGGCCGGCATGACCCCCATGGCGCGCAGTTTCTACGGCGAAAACAAACGCGTTGCCAATCAGCGCATCAAGGAAGATCTGGGGGTGGAGCTGCACTATCCCACCTACCGCGAAGGCCTCCGCGCCGTCCGCGCCGCCGAAGATCTGGAGACCTTCGTCCCCCCGCCGGAGACGACGGGTGTTTAAGCCCGCTTCTCTCCAATCGACGCCACGCCCAGAACCTCCAGAACCTTGGCTTCGATCTGCGGTGCGTTCATGGCGGCGACATTGTACATATCCGCCGGGCTGGCCTGATCGATGAAAGTATCGGGCAGCACCATGGAACGATACTTCAGCCCACTGTCAAAGATGCCCTCTTCGGCCAGGAGCTGCGCCACGTGGGAGCCAAAGCCGCCCACCGCGCCTTCCTCAATGGTGATCAGCGCCTCATGGTCTGCGGCGAGCTTCAGGATCATGTCTCGGTCCAGCGGCTTGGCAAAGCGGGCGTCGGCAATCGTCGGGGTGATGCCCTTTGCGCTTAGCGCCTCGGCGGCTTTCCTGACCTCACCCAGACGGGTGCCAAAGGACAGGATCGCCACGCGTTTGCCCTCTTGGATCATGCGCCCCTTACCGATCTCCAGCACCTCGGGCGCCTCCGGCATATCGACGCCTTCGCCCTCACCACGCGGATAGCGGAAGGCGATGGGGCCGTCATCATAGGCCGCGGCCGTGGCCGTCATGTGGGCCAGTTCGGCCTCATCGGCGGCGGCCATCACCACCATGCCGGGCAGGTTGGCCATATAGGCAATGTCGAAACTGCCCGCATGGGTCGCCCCATCCGCCCCCACCAGACCGGCGCGGTCGATGGCAAAGCGTACCGGCAGGCGCTGGATCGCCACGTCATGCACCACCTGATCATAGCCGCGCTGCAGGAAGGTGGAATACATCGCACAGAACGGTTTCATCCCGCCCGCCGCAAGCGCGGCGGCGAAGGTCACGCCATGCTGTTCTGCAATACCGACGTCGAAGGTGCGCGACGGGTAACGTTCAGCCATCAGGCTCAGACCGGTGCCATCGGGCATCGCGGCGGTGACGGCGCAAATTTTATCATCCTCGGCTGCCAGCCTCACCAGTTCCTTGCCAAAGACGGAGGTATAGGAGGGCGCGTTGGAGGGCGCTTTCTTCTGCTCGCCCGTCACCAGGTCAAATTTGGCAGTGGCATGACCTTTGTCACGGGCGGCCTCAGCGGGGGCATACCCCTTGCCCTTCTTGGTCAGCACATGGATCAGGATCGGACCGGTGGCGCGGGCCTTCACGGTGCGCAGCACCGGCAGCAGCTGGTCCATATCATGGCCATCAATCGGCCCGAGGTAGGAAAAGCCCAAGCTTTCAAACAAGGTGCCACCTACCGCCATGCCCTTCAGCATATCTTTGGCGCGCTTGGCCCCCTCGCGGAACGGCTCCGGGAGCAGGGATGCAGCGCCCTTGGCCACCGCTTTCAGCTCCTGAAATGGTTCTTCGGCATAGAGGCGCGACAGATAGGAGGACAGCGCGCCCACCGGTGGGGCAATCGACATCTCATTGTCGTTCAGAATGACAATCAGCCGCTTGCCCAGATGGCCGGCATTGTTCATCGCCTCAAACGCCATGCCAGCCGACATCGAGCCATCGCCGATCACCGCAATCGCATCGCCCAGCCCCTCGGGCACCACACCGCCCAGGTCGCGCGCCACGGCAAAGCCAAGCGCCGCGCTGATCGAGGTGGAGCTATGCGCCGCCCCAAAGGGATCAAAAGGCGATTCACAGCGTTTGGTAAACCCGCTCAGCCCGTCCTTCATCCGCAGGGTGCGAATGCGGTCGCGTCGGCCTGTCAGGATCTTGTGCGGATAGCACTGGTGCGAGACATCCCAGATGATTTTATCGCGTGGCGTGTCAAACACCGCATGCAGCGCGGTGGTCAGCTCCACGACCCCCAGTCCGGCGCCCAGATGGCCACCGGTGACGGAGACGGCGGAAATCGTTTCCTGGCGCAACTCCTGGGCAACCTGCGTCAGCTGCGCATCGCTCAAGGATTTCAGATCTGCCGGGCGGGTGATCTGATCCAGAAGGGGGGTCTGAGGCCGGTCTGACATGGCAGCTCCTTGGGCGTGTTGCTTTGGCGGTGCACGCATTGTGCGGCTCAGCTATCGCGCGAGATAACGAAGCGCGCGGCGTCCTTCAAGGTTTCTGCGGCATCGCCATAGGGGGTCAGCGCCTCACAGGCCTGTTCCATCAGGGCGCTGGCGCGTGTTTTTGCGGCGTCCAGTCCCAATAGCGACACAAAGGTGGCTTTGCCCGCATCAGCATCTTTACGGACGGCTTTGCCAACCTTGGCCGCGTCGCCTTCCACATCCAAGATGTCATCTGCGATTTGAAAAGCAAGGCCAAGCGCATCGGCATAGCGTCGCAGCGGGGTCTCATCTGCCCCGGCCATCACGGCACCCGCAGTAGCGGACCAGGAGATGAGACAGCCGGTCTTACGGTTTTGCAGCTGCGTGATCTGTTCCAGATCCAGCGGCGTGGTGGCGGTTTCTGCAGCGATATCCAGCATCTGCCCAGAGACCATCCCATCCTTGCCAGAGGCTTGCGCCAGACCACGGATCAGCGGCAGCGCCTGCGGGCCGATCCTGGGGTTGGCGAGCAGCTCAAACGCAAATGTCTGCAGGCTGTCGCCTGCCAGCACCGCCATCGCCTCGTCCCATTTTTTGTGAACGGTGGGCTGACCGCGGCGCAGATCGTCATCATCCATGCAGGGCAGATCATCATGCACCAACGAGTAGGCGTGAATACATTCGATCGCCAGTGCCGCCTCTAGCGCGGCCTCCTCAGTGATGCCATGCAGGCGGGCGCTCTCCAGCACCAGAAACCCGCGCAGCATCTTGCCGCCGGTGACGGCATAGCGCATCGCAGCGTGCAGCGCATCGCCGCCGCCGAGCCGCGCATCCATATGCGCTGTGATCCGGGTCTGCGCGTCCTTCAACGCCTGCGCAAAGGGGCGCGCAGTACTGTGGTGTTGCGCGGTGGCATCTGCGGCAGCAGCCATGGGTCAGCCAGCATCCAGAGGCTGGGTGCCGGTCGGCGTGCCCTTGGCATCCAGCGTGATCGCCGCCACTTTTTCCTCGGCCCGCTTCAGCTCATCCTCGCAGCGTTTCTTCAGCTTGGCCCCAC
Source organism: Phaeobacter sp. S60 (assembly GCF_000826845.1). Classification (NCBI taxonomy): domain Bacteria; kingdom Pseudomonadati; phylum Pseudomonadota; class Alphaproteobacteria; order Rhodobacterales; family Roseobacteraceae; genus Phaeobacter; species Phaeobacter sp. S60. Next base: position 177,503 of record NZ_JSWJ01000004.1, on the reverse strand, counting down.
GGTCATAGAGCGCGATGGAGGCATCCAGCGCCACATCGCCACGTTCCAGCTGGTCCACCACGGTTTCAAGCGCGCGCATCGCCTGTTCAAAGCTCAGCTCTTCAACAGGGGTCTCGTTGGATGTGTCGGTCATGTGCCTGCCTCTATCAATTCTTCCACATGGGCTTTGGCCGCTGCGGCCAGCGCGTTCAGATCATATCCCCCCTCCAAAGTCGAGACGATACGACCACCGCACAGCTCTGCCGCCAATGTGCAGAGTTCGCGGGTCAACCAGCGGAAATCCTCTGTGCTCCACATCAGTTCTGCCAGCGGGTCGTCCTGATGGGCGTCAAATCCGGCCGAAACTATGATCAGCTCCGGTTTGAAGGCCCGCAACCGGGGGAAGGCCTGATCGACATAGGCTGCTTTCATCTGCACGCCGCCTGATCCGGGCGGCAATGGCAGGTTCAGGATCTGGCCGTGGGCGCCATCTTCCTCCGGTCGGCCTGATCCGGGCCAAAGCGGCATCTGCTGGCTGGACATGAACAGCGCGCGGGGCTCATCCCACAATAGATCCTGCGTACCATTGCCGTGATGCACATCGAAATCCACCACGGCCACACGGGCCAGACCGTGGTGATCCAGGGCATGTTTGGCCGCCAGCGCGGCATTGCCGAACAGGCAAAACCCCATGGCAGTGTCGGTTTCCGCGTGATGGCCGGGCGGGCGCACGGCGGCAAAGGCATTCTGGACTTCGCCGCTGACAACCAGATCCACCGCCCGCACCGCTGCCCCCGCTGCGCGAAACGCCGCATCCAGCGAGCCCGGTGACAGGAACGTATCGCCATCAATCTGCCCAAACCCCTCCTGCGGCAGCGCCCGGCGCAGATCCGCGAGATAGCTGGCCGGGTGAATGCGCAGGATATCATCCTCTGCCGCCATCGGTGCGGTCACCCGGCGCAGCTCCAGTCCTTCAAGCGCATGCAGCACATGTTCCAGTCGGGCCACCCGTTCGGGGTGGCCGTCAGGTGTGACATGGGTCAGGCAATCAGCATGGGTGATCAAGGCAGTCGTCATGAGGCGTCCCCGTTTCTTCTGGCCGCTTCTTCTGGCCACAAATATCCCCGCCGGAGGCTCAAAATACCGTGCAGCGGTTCCCGGCCCTGAGGCTTAGTCCGGTGCCAGCATATAGCCCGCACCGCGCACCGTCTGCAGATATTGCGGCTGTTTCGGATTGGGTTCGATCTTGCGCCGCAGGCGGGTGATCTGAACGTCCACCGCCCGTTCCTGCGCCTGCCCTCGATCACGGCCCAGATCCTCGACCAGTTTGGTGCGGCTCACCGGTTCGCCCGGACAGGCGGAAAAGATCTTCATCAGTTGGTTTTCGGTGCCGGTCAGGCGGATCAGCTCCTCGCCCTGCCACATCTCGCCGCGTTCAATATCATAGCGGATTGGCCCCAGATGCAGCACCTTGGGGGCGGCCTCGCTGGCGGCCGGCTCCGGCATCCGCCGCAGGATCGCGTTGATCCGCAACAGCAGCTCCTTGGGTTCAAACGGTTTGGCCAGATAATCATCCGCGCCCGCTTCCAGCCCTTCGATGCGGTCTTCGGTCTCTCCCTTCGCTGTCAAAAGCAGGATCGGTGTGGCGATGGTTTCGCGCAGCGACCGGGTGAGAGAGATCCCATCCTCGCCCGGCATCATCACATCCAGCACAATCAGATCGAAATCCAGCCCCGACAGCACCCGCCGGGCATGGGCCGCATCGCGCGCGGCGGTGACCAGAAATCCGGCCCTCATCAGGAATTTCTTCAGCAGGCCACGGATGCGCTCATCATCATCGACAATCAGCAGATGGGAATCGAACTGGGTCATGTGCCACTCTCCCGCAGCTTGGCGTAGGCGCGGCGCATATCGGCATCCATCATCGCCTCCAGCACCCGTTTGAAGCCCTGAACCGCTTCCGGTCCGGCATCCTTATACGCGGTGCGCATCCGGGCGCGCTGGGCATCCGACAGGGTCGCCTCTAATGCGCGCCCCTTATCGGTCAGGAACAAATGCCGTTCCCGTTTGTCGGTGACCCCAACCCGGCTCTCGACCAGACCGTCGCCGATCAGCGCCCGGAGCACGCGATTGAGCGATTGTTTGGTCACCCCGAGAATGGACAGCAGGTTGTTCACCGTCGTGCCCGGTGCGCGATTGATGAAGTGGATGGCCCGATGGTGCGCCCGGCCATAGGCCATCTCCGCCAGGATCCGATCCGGGTCTGCGGTAAATCCGCGATAGGCAAAGAACATCGCCTCGATGCCCTGCCGCAACTGCTCATCCGTCAGAAACAGCAGGCTTTCGCCGCCAAATCCCTGCCCCGGTCGCCCTTCTGCCATGGGTCTCTCCCTGTTGTGCTGGGGTCATTTTAAGTCAGCGTTGTTGACATTCCAAGTCCGAAGATGTATCGAATCGCAGGTTTAGCGCAATATTATGTCCGAACCGGTCATATGCGGCGCAACTTATGAAAATTCGGCGAGACATTAGGAGGTGCGCCATGGCTGGGTATGATGATCGGGACGGTTTGATCTGGATGGATGGTGAGATGGTCAACTGGCGCGATGCCAAGGTCCACATCCTCAGCCACGCCATGCATTACGCCTCCTCCGTCTTTGAGGGCGAGCGGGCTTATAACGGCAAAATCTTCAAAAGCCGCGAACATTCCGAGCGGTTGATCGCCTCGGCCGAGGCGCTGGATATGCCGATGCCCTACACCGTCGATCAGATCGAAGCGGCGAAGGAGGAAACCCTCAAGGCCTCCGGTCTGCAGGATGCCTATGTGCGCGCGGTTGTGTGGCGTGGCTCGGGCGAGGATATGGGTGTCGCATCGGCGAAAAACCCGGTGCGCATGGCCATCGCGGTCTGGGGCTGGGGCGCCTATTATGGCGACGCCAAGATGCAGGGCGCCAAGCTGGATATCGCGGAGTGGAAACGCCCAAGCCCGGAAACCATCCCGGTGCACGCCAAGGCGGCGGGCCTCTACATGATCTGCACCATCTCCAAGCACAAGGCTGAGGCCAAGGGCTGCTCGGATGCGCTGTTCATGGACTATCGCGGCTATGTGGCGGAGGCGACCGGCGCCAATATCTTCTTCGTGAAGGACGGCGAGGTTCACACGCCGACACCCGACTGTTTCCTGAACGGCATCACCCGTCAGACCGTGATCGGCATGCTGAAGGATCGCGGCATCACCGTGCATGAGCGTCACATCATGCCGGAAGAACTCGACGGGTTTGAGCAATGCTGGCTGACCGGCACCGCGGCAGAGGTCACCCCCGTTGGCCAGATCGGTCCGCACAGCTTTGAGGTGGGGGAACTGACCCAAGACATTGCCAAGGCTTACGAGGAACTGGTGCGTAGCTGATCATCCAGCCGTTTCAGGTCTAGTTAAAATGAAAAGGCGCGGAGGTAACTCCGCGCTTTTTCCGTATGCGCCCAGCCCCTGCGTGCAGGGACCGGATGTGCATCAAACCGGGTCTCAGACCAGTTCAGTTGTGACGGTCACATTGCCGCGGACAGCGTTGGAATAAGGACAGATCTTGTGGCCTGCCTCGGTCACGGCCTGTGCCTCCTCGGGGGAGAGGCCGGGCAGCGCCACCTTCAGCGCGACCGTCAGGCCAAAACCGCCCTCGTCACGCGGACCGATGCCCACCTCGGCGTGGACCGACACATCATTCGGGACCTTGGCCAGGCTGTCATCCTGCGTGGTCGCAAATTTCATTGCGCCAATATAGCAGGCCGCATAGCCGGCTGCGAACAGCTGCTCGGGGTTGCTGCCGTTGCCGCCGCCACCCATCTCCTTGGGCGGATCCAGATCAAAGCTGAGGTCGCTGTCGTGAATGCTGGCCTTGCCATCGCGGCCACCGGTTGCAGTGGCTGATGCGGTATAGACGGGGGAGACGCTCATGGCGGGATCCTTTCCTGGGTCACTGTCGGAGTTATTTATGTCGTGTGCGATATAAATGGGTCTCCTTGGGTCAACGTCAAGTCCTTGCAGATGGATCGTGCGCGATTTAAATTATACTCATGACCAATGCGCCGCCTCCTGACATCCCGGATACGCCGGACCTTTTGTGTTTTGCCATCTATTCGGCAAATCATGCGTTGACCCGGCTTTACCGTCCTTTGCTGGCGCCTTTAGGGCTGACCTATCCGCAATATCTGGTGCTGATCTCGCTCTATCATGCCGACGGGCAGACCGTCGGCGCATTGGGCCAGCGGCTGGATCTGGAAACCAATACGCTGACGCCCTTGCTGAAACGGATGGAGGTGGCGGGTTTCCTGTCCCGGGTCCCCAACCCAGAGGATGACCGCAGCCGATTGGTCCAGCTCAGCGCAAAGGGCCGGGATCTTGCGGTGCAGGCAGGCGAGATCACCGCCTGCGCGGTTGAGGAGATGGGCGGCGATCTTCAGGATATTCTGGACCTGCGCGACCGGGTCAATGCGCTGCGGGCACAAATGGTGGCCAAGTAGAGCGCAGCTTACCCCTTGGGATCGCTGACGGACCGCGCCTTGCCACGTTCCAGCCCCAACCGGCTTTCACGCCAGATCACCAGCACATTGCCGGCAATCACCAGTCCGGCGCCGATCAGCATCACCAGCGTCGGCAGCTCGTTGAACCAGATGTAACCCAAGAGGATAGCAAACAGCATCGAGGAATAGTCATAGGGTGCCAGCATGGAAGCGGGCGCAAAACGGTAGGAGGATGTGACAAGGATCTGCGCCACGCCCCCGACCAGACCCGCACCGATCAAGAGTGCCAGCGTGGTTGGATCAGGCCAGACCCAGCCAAACGGCAGCGTGCACAGCGACAGGAGCGAGGCGGTGAGCGAAAAATAGAACACGATGGCGGCGGTATGCTCCGTCATCACCATGCGGCGGATGTGGATCTGCACCAGTCCACGCGCCATCGTGGCGATGAGGATCAGGATGGCGCCGATAGTCGCCGTATCCCCCAGATCGCCACTGCCCAATCGCGGCCAGAGCATCACAAGAACGCCAATCAACCCGATGGTCACGGCGCTGATTCGGATCAGCCTGATCCGCTCGCCCAGCAACAGGGCCGCCAGAATGAGTGTGAAGATCGGGGTGGCATAGCCAATCGCCGTGACCTCGGGCAGCGGCAGCATTCCCAGCCCCATGAAGGTCATGCCCATCGCAGTTGTGCCCAGAATGCCGCGCAGGAAATGCTTGCCCGGATGGGTCGTTCGCAATCCGCGCGCCAGTTCGCCCCGCATGGACAGCCAGACGAGAATAACCGGAATGGCAAAGAAGGAGCGGAAAAACACCGCTTCACCGGCGGGCACCACGTCGGAGGTCGCCTTGATAATCGCCGACAGCCCGGTGAACAGGGCAATCGCGGCCAGTTTCAGCGCGATGGCGCGGCCGGGTTGATGCGATGTTAAGGATTTGACCATGGCCAGACCCTGCGCCGCCGCGTCGAAAAGTGCAACGGGTTGATTTTCCCGCCCGGCTTTGTCCAAGGTCACGCAGCACCGCAATCATCTGTCACCCGCTGCAAGGAGCCCTCCGAATGTATGACGCCAATCCGCTGATCTGCCACCTGCGTGCGGCGTCCCTGGGGCGCGAGGACGCCCTGTTTGCCACCCGTCCCGGCGCGGATCCGGTCAGCTATGGCGATCTCTTTGCGGGGGCGGAGCGTATGGCAGCCGCACTTGTTTCACGTGGAGTCGCGCCGGGCGATCGTGTGGCTGTGCAGGTGAATAAATCCCTTGCGGCACTCCAGCTCTATCTGGGAACGGTGATGGCGGGGGCGGGGTTTCTGCCGCTCAACCCCGCCTATACCGATGCTGAGGTTGCCTATTTCATCGGGGATGCCACGCCATCTGTGTTTGTCTGTGATCCTGCGCGGCTGGACGGGGTGCAGGGGGTGGCAGGAAGGGCGCATCTTCTGACGCTGGATGGGGCGGGGCAGGGCAGTCTAGCGGATCTGGCGACAGGCCAGAGTGGGTTTGACCCGGTCGCGCGCGCGCGCTCCGATCTGGCGGCGATCCTTTATACCTCGGGCACCACCGGGCGCTCCAAGGGGGCGATGCTCAGCCATGAAAATCTCTATTCCAACTCACTGACCTTGCGCGATTACTGGCAGTTCACCGCTGAGGATGTGTTGATCCACACCCTGCCGATCTTTCACACGCATGGGCTGTTTGTGGCGACCAACGTGGCGCTTCTGGCAGGCGCGCAGGTGGTGCTGCTGCCCGGTTTCGATGCGGAGGCGATTTTGGCAGCGATGCCAACATCTACCGCGCTGATGGGGGTGCCGACCTTCTATACGCGGCTCTTGGCGGATGCACGGCTGACCCCGGATCTGGCGGCCAATATGCGGCTGTTCATTTCTGGCTCGGCGCCGCTGCTGGTGGAGACCCACGAGCAATGGCAGGCCCGCACCGGTCACCGTATTCTGGAACGCTACGGGATGACGGAAACCAATATGAGCACCTCCAACCCTTATGAGGGCGAACGGATTGCAGGCACCGTTGGCCCCGCATTGCCGGGGGTGGAGGCGCGGGTGACACTGGACAATACGGAAATCCCGCTGGGCGAAATCGGTGTGCTGGAAGTGCGCGGCCCGAATGTCTTCCAAGGCTACTGGCAGATGCCGGAGAAAACCGCCGAGGAGCTGCGCCCGGATGGCTGGTTCATCACCGGTGACCTCGCCAAGATCGACAGCAACGGCTACGTCACCATCGTGGGCCGGGAAAAGGATCTGGTGATCTCCGGCGGCTTCAATGTCTACCCGAAGGAGGTCGAGACGCTGATCGACGATCTGCCGGGAGTGCTCGAAAGTGCGGTGATCGGCGTGCCGCATCCCGATTTCGGCGAGGCGGTTGTGGCTGTGGTGGTCCCGATTGGGGAGGGCACCGATGCGGCAACCATCCAAGCGGCGCTGTCAAAACATCTCGCGAAGTTCAAACGGCCCAAACACATCGCGCTGATGGAGGAACTGCCGCGCAACACCATGGGCAAAGTGCAGAAAAAAGCGCTGCGCGAAACATTCGCCCAGCTATTTACCTGACTGAAGAAGGTGCCGCCGTCTCGCGTCTGACATCGCAGGCGAGACGGCGATCGGATCAACCGCCGATGTGGCCTTGGTTCTCCCCCACCTGACCGCGATGCAGCAACAGGTGGTCCAGGATCACGCAGGCCATCATCGCCTCTGCCACCGGCACCGCGCGGATGCCAACACAGGGATCATGGCGGCCTTTGGTGATGACCTCGGCAGCGCTGCCATCCTTGCGGATTGACTGGCGCGGCGTCAGGATCGAGGAGGTGGGTTTCACCGCAAAGCGCACCACGACATCCTGCCCGGTGGAAATGCCACCCAGAATGCCGCCCGCATGGTTCGACGAATAGACTGGCTGGCCATCCTCGCCGAGGAAGATCTCATCAGCGTTTTCGGAGCCTTTGAGGACCGCCGCATTCATGCCTTCGCCGATTTCGACGGCTTTGACGGCGTTGATCGACATCATCGCTGCGGCCAGATCGGTGTCCAGTTTGCCATAGATCGGCGCGCCTATGCCTGCGGGCACGCCGCGGGCCACAACCTCAATCACCGCGCCGACGGACTCGTGATCCTTGCGCAGCGCCTGCAGGTAATCTTCCCAGTCCTGCACCGCAGCAGCATCGGGGATCCAGAAATCATTCTGGTCGATGGCGTCCCAGTCAAACCGGCTGCGGTCGATTTCCATCTCCCCCATGCGGGTCATGTAGCCTTTGATCTCCAGTCCGGGGACCAGCGCCTTGATCGCTTCCCGTGCCACACCGCCGGCCGCAACACGGGCTGCGGTTTCGCGGGCTGAGGACCGGCCACCCCCGCGGTAGTCGCGGTTGCCGTATTTCTGGAAATACGTGATGTCCGCATGGCCGGGGCGGAAGGTCTGGGCGATCTCGCCATAATCCTTGGAGCGCTGATCGGTGTTTTCGATCATCAGCTGGATCGGCGTGCCGGTCGATTTCCCCTCGAACACACCGGAGAGGATTTTGACCGCGTCCGGTTCGTTGCGCTGGGTCATATTCTTGTTCTGACCGGGGCGGCGCTTGTCCAGCCACTGCTGCAGCATTTCAGGCTCAATCGCCACATTCGGCGGGCAGCCATCAACCGTCGCACCCAAGGCGGGTCCGTGGCTTTCGCCCCAAGTGGTGACGCGGAACAAATGGCCAAAGCTGTTGATCGACATGGGCGCGGTCTCCTTTGCGAGATTGCTTAGCGGGGGAGGGCGGCTCTCTCAAGGGGTTTCCGGTTTGCGACGCGGGTTTCGAGGCGCTGCCCTCGCCACCCGTTGGGCGACTCCTCCGGGATGTTTCTTGCCAAAAGATGGGGTGAGTTAACCCGGCAGAAAGGACAGGCAGACTCCCCCAATGTTTCGCGTGCGAAACAATTGGTCAGCCCTTCTGTCGTTCTTTGAGCATATGTAACACCGCAATCGCTTGTCTTTCGCGGGTCTGCCGCTTAGGGTCCGCGCCACCTCGGGGTGCGCCTTCGGCGCTGAGATCACACCCGTAGAACCTGAACCGGCTAGAACCGGCGGAGGGAAGGTATGGACTGGCTCCTCCCTTGCCCCTCGTCGCGATGGAGGATGCCATGAAACATCTTGTACTTGCAGCGGGGCTGCTGGGCGCAACGGCAGCCTATGCCGATACGCCTGAATTGATTGTCTACACCTACGACAGCTTTGTCTCTGACTGGGGACCGGGTCCGGCCGTCGAGAAAGCCTTTGAGGCGACATGCGGCTGCGATCTGAAGCTGGTCGGCGCAGGCGACGGCGCGGCGCTGCTGGCGCGGGTGAAGCTGGAAGGCGCGCGGTCTGACGCTGATGTGGTGCTGGGGCTGGATACCAATCTGACTGCGGCGGCCAAGGAGACGGGCCTGTTTGCGGATCATTCGGTCAGTGCCGATTATGCGCTGCCCTTCGCCTGGGAAGACGCCACTTTCGCCCCTTATGACTGGGGGTATTTCGCATTTGTGCATAAGGCCGATGCTGTCGCGCCGCAGAACTTTGGCGAACTGGCTGCGAGCGATCTGAAAATCGTCATTCAGGATCCGCGTTCGTCTACGCCGGGTCTGGGATTGTTGATGTGGGTGAAGGCTGCCTATGGCGACAAGGCGCCTGAGGTTTGGGACGGGTTGGCGGATAACGTGCTGACCGTGACCAAGGGCTGGTCGGAGGCCTATGGTCTGTTCTTGGAGGGTGAGGCGGATATGGTGCTGTCCTACACCACCTCGCCCGCCTATCACCTGATCGCCGAGGAAGACGCCAGCAAGGCGGCAGCGGTGTTTGACGAAGGTCACTACATGCAGGTCGAAGTTGCCGGGAAGCTGGCGAACAGCGATCAGCCGGAGCTGGCGGATCAGTTCCTCGCCTTCATGGTCAGTGACGCGTTCCAGTCGGTGATCCCGACCACCAACTGGATGTATCCGGCAGTGACCCCGGCGGAGGGTTTGCCCAAAGGGTTTGAGACCCTGGTGTCGCCAGAAAAATCACTGCTGCTGAGCGAAGACGAGGCGGCGGCGCTGCGCGATGTGGCGTTGGATGAATGGCTGACCGCGCTCAGCCGTTAAGATCCCGCTGGGGTCTGGGCGTCGCTGCCTGTGTGGCGGCGCTGATCCTTGGTGCGCTGGCCGCAGTGGTCTGGCGTGCCGAGGTGGGGCGGGGCATCGGTCCTGCCGATTGGGCTGCAATCCGGTTTACCCTGATGCAGGCTGTTCTCTCCGCCCTGTTCAGCGTGGTGCTCGCCGTTCCGGTGGCGCGCGCGCTGGCGCGACGGCGGTTTGTCGGGCGACGTGTGCTGATTGCCCTCATGGGTGCGCCGTTTATCTTGCCGGTGATCGTGGCAATCCTTGGCATTCTTGCGGTGTTTGGCCGTTCGGGCTGGCTGAGCGATGTGCTGGGCCTGTTCGGGTTTGAACCGCTGCAGATCTATGGGTTGCACGGGGTTGTGCTGGCGCATGTGTTTTTCAATCTGCCACTGGCGACGCGGTTGATCCTGCAGGGCTGGCAGGAAATCCCGGCAGAACGGTTTCGTCTGGCGGCGCAGATCAATGCAGATCGCCGGGCGATGTGGCAGCTGCTGGAGGCGCCAATGCTGCGGCAGGTGGTGCCCGGCGCGCTGGCGGTGGTCTTTGCGATCTGCCTGTCGAGCTTTGCCGTGGCGCTGACGCTGGGGGGTGGGCCGCGCGCCACCACCATTGAACTGGCGATCTATCAGGCGTTTCGATTTGATTTCGATCTGGCGCGGGCGGCGCTGTTGTCGGGCGTGCAGCTGTTGTTGACCGGCGCGGCGGCGCTGGTGGCCCTGCGGGTGGCGACGGGCGAGGGGTTTGGTGCCGGATTGGACCGTCCGGTACGGCGTTGGGATGGGCAGGGCGCGCTGGCGCGGGGGCTGGATGGTGCCTGTCTGATTGCGGCGGCGCTGTTTTTACTGTTGCCGCTGAGCGCGATTGTGATTGCGGGTCTGCCGGGCCTGCTGTCGATGGGGGCGTCGGTCTGGCTGGCGGCGGGCAATTCGGTGTTGATTGCAGGGGTGAGCACGTTTGTGCTGCTGGCGATTTCCCTGCCGATGGCGGTGGCCGTGGCGCTGGGCCGGGGTGGGTTGGTGGAGCTGTCGGGCCTGTTGGGGCTGGCGGTATCGCCGCTGGTGATTGGCACCGGCCTGTTTATTCTGATCTATCCGGTGGCGGATCCCTTTGCGCTGGCGCTGCCGGTCACAGCGGTGGTGAATGCCCTGATGTCGCTGCCCTTTGCGCTGCGCATTCTGATCCCGCGGGTGCGGGAGGTGCTGGCGCGCTATGGCCGTCTGTCGCTCTCGCTTGATATGCGCGGCGGGGTGTTTCTGCGCCGGGTGCTGCTGCCCCGTCTGCGCCCGCAGATCGGTTTTGCCGCTGGGCTGGCGGCAGCGTTGTCGATGGGGGATCTGGGCGTGATTGCGCTGTTTGCCGATAGCGAAACCGCGACATTGCCTTTGCAGATCTATCGCCTGATGGGGGCTTACCGGATGGAAGCGGCCTCGGGTGGGGCGCTGTTGCTTTTGTGCCTGTCCATGGGGGCGTTTTACATTCTCGACCGGGGAGGGCGTCGACATGCTGAAACTTGAGAACTGCCTATTGGATAACGGCGGTTTTATCGTGCGTGCGGATCTTGCGATCGAGGCGGGTCACCGGGTGGCGGTGATTGGTCCCTCCGGGGCGGGCAAGACCACCCTGATCGAGGCCATCGCGGGGTTTGTTCCCATCACGGCCGGAACGCTGTCCTGGCAGGGCCGTGCGCTGACCGATGTCTCACCGGGTCAGCGGCCGATTGCGATGCTGTTTCAGGACGGCAATCTGTTTCCGCATCTGAGCGTGGCACAGAACGTGGGGTTGGGGATCCGCCCGAACCTGCGTCTGAGTGTTGACGAACAGGAAAAGGTGCGCGCGGCGATCACACGGGTTGGCCTTCAGGGTATGGAAGAGCGCAAGCCCGCCGCGCTGTCCGGTGGCCAGCAAAGTCGCGTGGCACTGGGTCGCGTGCTGGTGCAGGGGCGTGATCTTCTGCTGCTGGATGAGCCATTTGCGGCGCTGGGGCCAGCGCTGAAGGCGGAGATGCTGGATCTGGTGGCGGACCTGGCGGCAGAGACTGGGGCGACCGTGCTGATGGTCAGCCATGATCCGGCAGATGCGCGCCGGATTGCCGATCAGGTGGTGTTGGTGGCGGATGGCGTGGCCCACCCGCCAGTGGCGACGGCGGAATTGCTGGACAATCCGCCGCCTGCGCTGAAGGCCTATCTGGGATAGGCCCACGCACCCTGAGGATTTAGGCGCCCAAGGCCGCCTTGCGGGTTTTGACGATCATGAGCGCGGCATTGGCCGCCTCGCGCCCCTTGTCAACAAAATGGGCGCGGTAGATCGCGTTATGATGATCGGTTTCCTGATAGTGGTGCGGCGTCAACGAGACGGACAGGACTGGCACGTTGGTCTCCATCCCGGCCTGCATCAGACCGTCCACGACAGCCTGGGCGACAAAATCATGGCGATAGATGCCGCCATCCACCACAAAGGCCGCGCAGGCGATGGCGTCGTATTTACCGGTCTTGGCCAGTTCTTTGGCCAGAAGCGGCATTTCAAAGGCACCGGGCACGTCAAATACGTCGATCTGCTCGGCGGGGATCAGCTCCTGAAAGCCATCCAGCGCACGGTCGACGATATCGGAATGCCAATGCGCCTTGATGAAAGCGAAGCGGGTGTGTGTCATGATCGATAACTCCTATAGGTTTGACACGTCACCCAAGGCGATCACGAGTGATGAGGGCACACGTTCCCCGTGGCCCTGTCACACGTTCTCTTCCATCCGGACTATGACCGTCGGCTCTGGAGTTGCACCAGATCTGCTGACACTTCCAAAAATCTGGAAGCCGCTCGCGGGCTTGCGGGACTGGCCCGCTTACCGCCGGTGGGGAATTCCGCCCCGCCCTGAGAACAGCGCGACCATGGCTGCAAGACAGGTCAAAGGCAAGAGAAAGAGCGCCTGCGTCGCGCGGCAAAGGGGGTTTTCCCCGCCGGGGTTGTGGCTAGAGTGCGTGATGTTCGATCTGGCGCAGGGCGCATACTGACTGCCCTGCCAAAGAGTCATCTCCGACCGGTCATTGGTTCCAACGAAAAGGATAGTCGATATGAAACTCTATCACGCGCCGACCTCCCCCTATGTGCGCAAGGTCATGGTGCTGCTGCACGAGACAGATCAGTTGGCAGATGTGGAGTTGCGCCCGGTGGCCACGACACCGATTTCCCCGGCGAGCGACCTGAAAGCGGCCAATCCGCTGGCGAAGATTCCGGCGTTGGAACGGGCCGATGGGGCGACGCTGTATGACAGCCGGGTGATCTGCGCCTATCTGGCCGAGCGTGCGGGCAATGCGCTTTATGCCGGCGGCTGGGACACGCGGGTGCTGGAGGCCACCGCCGATGGCATCATGGAGGCGGCGGTATTGCTGTCCTACGAAAAGCGGCTGCGCCCGGCGGACAAACAGTGGCCAGAGTGGATCGAAGGGCAGAGTGGCAAGGTGCTGGGCGGTTGTGCGGCGCTGAACACCCGCTGGATGTCGCATCTGCAGGGGCCCTTGCGGATTGGCCAGATCGCGGTGGCCTGTGCGCTGTCCTATGTGGATTTCCGCCATCCGGATATGGGCTGGCGCAACGGCAATGAGGCGCTGGCAGAATGGTTTGCCGCATTCGATTCGCGCCCGTCAATGCAGGCGACACGGCCGCCGGAAAGCTGAGATCTGGCGCAGGCGACCCCTTGAATTCGGGGGCGCCTGCGCAAATATGTGAGGCTGTTTGCAACAGTTGCGCATAATTACTTGCGGATGCGTCCATCTGCGCGCCTATGACCGCTGGACGAAAGCCCTTCTCCCCGCTAGATACCCGCGATGAGTCACTGCGTTCTTTGCGCAGTGAATGCGCATGTTTGCCCTAAACGGGCGCTGGAATTGGAGAAAACCTCGTGTCCCACGCAGAAGACAACGAAGGAACCCGGAGAGATTTCCTCTACTACGCCACTGCCGGCGCCGGGGCAGTGACTGCGGGTGCCGCAATTTGGCCCCTGGTCAACCAGATGAACCCCTCGGCTGACGTTCAGGCTCTGTCCTCGATCATCGTGGATGTGAGCGGCGTGGAAGTCGGAACACAGCTCTCGGTTATGTTCCTCGGTAAGCCGGTGTTCATTCGCCGCCGTACCGAAGAAGAAATCGAGCAAGCCCGTGCTGTCGATCTGGCGGAGCTGCCCGATCAGCAGGACCGAAATGCAAATAAGCCCGGTCTGGATGCATCTGACGAAAACCGCACCTTGGATGACGCTGGCGAATGGCTGGTGATGATGGGTGTGTGTACCCACCTTGGCTGTGTGCCGCTGGGTGACGGTGCAGGCGAATTCAACGGTTGGTTCTGCCCCTGCCATGGTTCGCACTACGACACTGCCGGTCGTATCCGCAAAGGCCCCGCACCCGAGAACCTGCCGGTTCCGACCGCGGAGTTCATCGACGAAACCACCATCCAACTGGGATAAGGGAGGCACATATGTCCGGCATTCCGCACGATCATTACGAGCCGAAAACCGGTGGCGAGAAGTGGCTTCACAGCCGCCTGCCCATCGTCGGCCTGATCTACGACACCATCATGATCCCCACGCCCAAGAACCTGAACTGGTTGTGGATTTGGGGCATCGTTCTGGCCTTCTGTCTGGCCCTGCAAATCGTCACCGGTATCATTCTGGTGATGCACTACACCCCGCATGTGGATCTGGCGTTTTCCTCTGTTGAGCATATCATGCGCAACGTGAACGGCGGCTTTATGATCCGCTACCTGCACGCAAATGGCGCGTCGCTGTTCTTTATTGCGGTTTATATCCACATCTTCCGTGGTCTGTACTACGGCTCCTACAAGGCGCCGCGCGAGATCACGTGGATCATCGGCATGCTGATCTATCTGATGATGATGGGCACCGCATTCATGGGCTACGTTCTGCCCTGGGGTCAGATGTCCTTCTGGGGCGCGACCGTGATCACCGGCCTGTTTGGCGCGATCCCGTTCATCGGCGAGCCGATCCAGACCCTGCTTCTGGGTGGTCCGGCCGTCGACAACGCGACGCTGAACCGCTTCTTCTCGCTGCACTACCTGCTGCCATTTGTGATTGCCGGTCTCGTGATCGTCCATATCTGGGCATTCCACACCACAGGCAACAACAACCCGACCGGTGTTGAAGTGCGCCGCACCTCCAAGGAAGAGGCTGCGAAAGACACGCTGCCCTTCTGGCCGTATTTCGTGATCAAGGATTTCCTTGGTCTGGCGGTTGTGCTGGTGATCTTCTGGGCCATCGTCGGCTTCATGCCGAACTACCTGGGGCACCCGGACAACTACATCGAAGCCAACCCGCTGCAGACCCCTGCGCATATCGTTCCGGAATGGTACTTCCTGCCGTTCTACGCGATCCTGCGGGCCTTCACCTCTGAAGTCTGGGTTGTGCAGATCGCGTCCTTCGTGACCGGTGGTATCGTGGATGCCAAGTTCTTTGGTGTTCTGGCGATGTTTGGTGCGATTGCCGTGATGGCGCTGGCGCCTTGGCTGGACACCAGCCGCGTGCGCTCGGGTCGTTTCCGTCCGCAGTTCAAATGGTGGTTCCTGTTGCTGGTTATCGACTTCTTCGCCCTGATGTGGCTGGGTGCGATGCCGGCGGAAGAACCCTATGCGTCGTTCTCGCTGGTCGCTTCGGCCTATTGGTTCGGTTACTTCCTGGTCATTCTGCCCCTGCTGGGCGTGATCGAGAAGCCGCAGGCCATTCCCGAGACCATCGAAGCCGATTTTGATGCCCATTACGGCAAAAAATCTGGCGCTGACGCCACGCCGGCTGAGTAATTGAGAAGGACAGCAACCATGTTGAAAAAACTTGCAACCGGTGCCGCCTTCGCTCTGGCGCTCGTTCCTGCCGCATCTTTTGCGGCAGGCGGGGCAGGCCATGTCGAAGACTACGACTTCTCTTTTGAAGGCCCGTTCGGCACCTATGACACCAACCAGCTGCAGCGCGGCTTGCAGATCTACACCGAGGTCTGCGCGGCCTGCCATGGTCTGAAACAGGTGCCACTGCGCACGCTGGCAGACGAGGGCGGACCGAACCTGCCTGCGGATCAGGTCCGGGCCTATGCGGCTGACAACTTCAGCGTTTATGACCCGGAACTGGATGAGGATCGCCCGGCGAAGCCGACGGATCACTTCCCAGAGAACAACAACGCCGGTGCTCCTGACCTGTCGCTGATGGCGAAGGCGCGCGCAGGCTTCCACGGGCCTTATGGCCTGGGTCTGAACCAGATGTTCAAAGGCATGGGCGGTGCTGAATATATCGCCTCCCTGTTGGCGGGTTACACGGGTGAAACCAAGGAAGAAGCTGGCACCACCTTCTATGAGAACACCGCTTTCCCGGGTGGCTGGATCTCCATGGCGCCGCCGCTTTCGGATGAGCAGGTCGAGTTCATCGATGGCGCACCGAATGATGTGGAAAGCCTGTCCAAGGACGTCGCGGCTTTCCTGATGTGGACCGCGGAGCCCAAGATGATGGCACGCAAGCAAGCGGGTTTTGTCGGCGTGCTGTTTCTGACGCTGCTGTCGGTTCTGCTGTATCTGACCAACAAGCGCCTCTGGGCTCCGCATAAAGGCAAGAAATCCAGCTAAGCCGGTTCTCTGCCATTTAAGATCATGAAACCCCCGCACGGTCCTGCCCTGCGGGGGTTTCTTTTTGATCCTTAGGACGGGGCGCTGCCCCTCTGCCCTGCGGGCATTCACCCCGGAGTATTTTGGGAAAGGTGACGGGGGCAGAGGGCAGGGGCAGGGCGCGCTGAGCCTGCTACCCGGCGAAGAAGCAGGAGCGGGGCCTTGGGGTCTGAAGATGCGTGAGGAGCGTTTGGGCCATATCTGCGACCGGGGTGCTGCCGTCAAACTCCAGATCATAGCGGAGCCCATCATGGACATGCGCCGCATCTCGTGCGGCGCTGCCTGCTGGTCTGTTGCCGCGGATCTTCTCGCGCTGAGTGAGCGTTGCGAGCGGCGGGCGCAGCCCAACAAAGACAATATCATGGCGGCTCAGCAGGGCCTGTAGCTCCGCGTGCCAGCCGGGTGTGTCGAGGATATGTTCGACAATCAGGTCGTTGCCGGCCTCGGCAAAGCCGGCCGGCATGCGGTGGAAGCCTGCAAAGAACGCTGGACGCGCTGTGGGCCAATCGGGATAATCCGCAGGCCGCCAGGCGCCACTGTCGCGCAGGTGATCAATGGAGAGATGCAGAAAGGGCCGCGAGGCCTGATCCCGCAATGCGTTTGCAAGTGTGGATTTACCGCTGCTGGAGGCGCCATGAAGAAAGAGAATGAGAGCAATTGATGCATCTGTCTCCCAACGTATAGGCGCGGTCAGCGCGCGATCAGACCGTGAGCTGCGTGCCTGTGATCCCGGTTGGTGTGGCGGTCACGATCTGCCCTTCGACCTGGGGCGTGGCAAAGGTGACTTCGGTGAATTGTTCGGTGCGGCCCATGTGGGGATTTTCCATCAGAATCTGATGAGCTTTGCCCCTTGCGGCGGCCAGATGCGTCCGAACCTGGGTGTCCCCAGCGGCGCGCAGGCGGGCGGCGCGGTCCTTGATCAGAGTGCCATTGACCTGGCTGGGGATCCGGGCTGCGGGTGTGCCCTCGCGCTTTGAGTAGGGGAAAACATGCAGCCAGGTGAGATCACAGTCGGTGACCAGCTTGAGCGAGTTCTCAAAATGGGCATCGGTTTCGGTCGGAAAGCCCGCGATGATGTCGGCACCGAAGGTCATCTCCGGGCGCAGTTTGCGAGCCTCCTCGCAGAAGCGGATCGCATCGTCGCGCAGGTGACGCCGGGCCATGCGTTTCAGAATGAGGTCATCGCCGTGCTGTAGGGACAGATGCAGATGCGGCATCAGACGGGGTTCTGTTGCGATCGCCTGCATCAGGTTGTCATCAACCTCGATCGAATCGATTGAGGAGATCCGCAAGCGGGGCAGATCCGGAACCAGCTTCAGGATGCGCATCACCAGATCGCCCAGCTTGGGCGTGGCGGGCAGATCCGCGCCCCAGGAGGTGAGGTCGACGCCGGTCAGCACCACCTCATTATAGCCCCGGTCCACCAGCCGTTTGATCTGATCTACCACCACGCCCGCCGGAACCGAGCGCGAGTTGCCGCGACCATAGGGGATGATGCAGAAGGTGCAGCGGTGATCACAGCCATTCTGGACCTGCACATAGGCGCGCGAGCGGGTGCCGAAGCCATCAATCAGGTGGCCTGCGGTTTCCGTCACGGACATGATGTCGTCGACCTGCACCTTTTCGGTGGTGCCGATGAAATCAGGTCCCTTGGCGATTTGCTGCCAGGTGCCCGCCTGCATTTTTTCGGTGTTGCCGATGACCTGCGTGACCTCGTCCATGGCGGCAAAGGTCTCGGGCTCGGTCTGGGCGGCGCAGCCGGTGACGATGATCGGCGCATCGGGGTTTTCGCGGCGCAGCTTGCGAATCTCCTGCCGGGCCTTGCGCACCGCCTCTGCCGTGACTGCGCAGGTGTTCACCACGACGGCATTCTGCAGCCCGGCCTGCTGGCTGAGCTCCTTCATGGCCTCGGTCTCATAGGCGTTCAGCCGACAGCCGAGTGTTGTGAACTTGGGGGCGTTGGTCACTTGGAGAGGCTTTCGAGGAATTGGCGGGTAAAATGGCCGTCGGCCACATGCATGGTGGGGCCGGTCATCCAGACGCCATCTTCGCGCCAGTCGATCCAGAGCGTGCCGCCGTCCAGATCAATCTGCACCTTGCGTCCCGTCAGCCCGCGACGCACAGCGGCCACGGCTGTTGCGCAGGAGGAGGAGCCGGAGGCCAGCGTGATGCCGACACCGCGTTCCCAGACCCGCATCCGCAGATGGTCCGGGGCGACAACATGGGCGACCTGCACATTGGTGCGTTCGGGATACAGCGGGTGGTGTTCGTAGCGGGCGCCAAATTCAGCGAGCGGAATCACCTCTGCGTTCTCCACAAAAAAGGTGCAATGCGGGTTGCCCATGCCGGTGGCGGTCGGCGCCCCTTCGATGGGGAGTTCGAGCGTATCGACATCCTCGGCCAGCGGGATATCCTGCCAGTTGAGCTGCGGTTGACCCATGTTGACGGAGGTGAGCCCGTTTCCAGCATCTTCCGCCAGAAGGAGGCCACGATCGGTGGTAAGGCGCAGGTGGGTCTTGCCGCTTTCATCCAGCAGATGGCGTGCAATACAGCGGGTGGCATTGCCACAGGCGGCAGAGGTTGATCCATCGGCGTTGTAGAACGTCAGATGTGCGTCCTCGTCGCCCTTGGTGATGACCGTCAGCTGATCAAATCCGATCCCCATCTGGCGATGGGCGATTCCCTCAGCCATGGCCGGGGTGATGTCCCAGGTTTGATCGCGCGCGTCCACCACAACGAAATCGTTGCCGAGGCCATGCATTTTCATAAAGGGCAAGCGGGTGTCTGATCCTATGGTCATTTCGGGCATATAGACCTCCGCCGAAGATGAATCCACCCTTGCAGCAAGAAACTTGAAAAAAGGGGTTGACCGTCTCAGCCCTTACCCCTAGATACGCCGCCTATCGGGACAGCAAGACTGACACGGTCGCGCCGCTCCGAAGCAAATTAAGTGCTTGATCCTTCTGGATTATGTCCTTAAAGAGCGACCAAGGAACGACACATCGTTCCGACGAAGAAGTGGGCCGTTAGCTCAGTTGGTAGAGCAACTGACTTTTAATCAGTGGGTCGCAGGTTCGAATCCTGCACGGCTCACCACTTCCTCTCTCTCCACTGAAAATTGCCAGATGATCTACCGACCACCGCAGCTGTCGCTGCCGGGTGTTTCTCAGTCTTTTCTTGCAAAAGTCCTCTGTTTTTGTGGCTCTGTGGTCGCCGGGGCTTCCTTGGGTTGCTAGGGTGCGGCGAGCGCTAACGCAAAGCGGTATGGCCTGCGGGCGGTTGCCGGTTTTGTCCCAGAGGTAAGGAGCCTGTGATGGTGTCGCCTATGTTTGAGCTGCCTGCGAATCCCGTGATTCCGGTGGAGGGTCAGGAGACCGGGTTTCCGGTAGGCCGAATCTTTTGTGTCGGGCGCAACTATGCTGCCCATGCGGCCGAAATGGGCGTTGAGGTGGATCGTGAAAAGCCGTTCTATTTCACCAAATCGGCAGCCAACGCGGTGCTGAGCGGTGCCGAGGTGCCCTATCCGCAGGGGACAGAGAATTTTCACCACGAGATGGAGCTGGTGGTGGCGATTGCTGCGCCGTTGCAGGATGCGACGGTGGCGCAGGCGCGGGCGGCGATCTGGGGCTACGGCTGCGCGCTGGATATGACACGGCGGGATCTGCAACTGGGTGAGCGGCAAAAGCAACGCCCGTGGAGCCTGGGAAAGGATCTGGAGAACGGCAGTGTCTTTGCGCCGCTGCGCGCGGCGGAGGAGTGGGGCGCGCCGGGGGAACAGCGGATCTGGTTGCGGGTCAACGATGAGATTCGCCAGGACGCCTCGCTTGCGGAGCTGATCTGGTCGGTTGAGGACATACTGTGCCACCTGTCACGGTATTATCACCTGCGGCCCGGGGATCTGGTCATGACAGGCACCCCGGCTGGTGTCGGACCGGTTGTCGCAGGCGATTATATCGAAGGCGGAATTGACGGGTTGATGCCGGTGCGGTTGACGCTGCGCTGAGGGATCGGCGCGCGATATACATGTGTCGTGGTGAGTTTAGCATCGCTATACACGTATGACGTGAATTAAGTAACCGAATTACCGCTTGTTTCGATCATCCTGTAACGTATTTTTCTTTCAACACACCGCGCGGACTGCGCAGGATCGCGAAATCATGTGGCAGAAATGCATAATCATCTGTTGATGGTTACAAATGCACCTAATAGCTGGTGAGGCAAGGGGGTGCTATCGTGGTGATCCGGGACGGGATGACCGCGTTTGCACAGTGTCGCAGGGCAAGGGCGTTTGTTGCATCGGCGGGGTCCGATGGCGATAAATGAAACGAACAAAGGTCAGAGGGAGGAAACACATGACCACTCGGAGAAAGCTACTTGGCGCGGCGGGGGCCGTTGCACTCATGGCGATGGGCGCGACGTCCGCCATGGCGCAGGAGGTGACGCTGAAGCTGCACCAGTTTCTGCCGGCGCAGGCGAATGTGCCCAAGCTGATTCTGGATGTCTGGGCCGACAAGGTCGAGGCCTCTTCCGATGGCCGCATCAAAATTGACCGCTATCCGTCGATGCAGCTGGGGGGCAAACCGCCAGAGCTGATGGATCAGGCCATTGATGGTGTTGCAGATATCGTCTGGACCGTGGTGGGCTATACGCCCGGTCGCTACCCGTCGACCGAGGTGTTCGAACTGCCGTTCATGATGACCAATGCGCGCGCGGCGTCGCACGCCTATTGGGAGATGTTCGACGAACATATGAAGGACACCGAGTTCAAGGACGTGAAAATCCTGGGCACATGGGTCCATGGTCCGGGCATCATCCATACCACTGATCCGGTGGAATCCCCTGACGACCTGCGCGGTATGAAAATCCGCGGCGGGGGCCGGTCTGTGAATGGTCTGCTAACCGAGCTGGGCGCCACCCCGGTGGGCATGCCGGTACCGGCCATCCCCGAAGCGCTGTCCAAAGGCGTGATCGACGGCACCACTATTCCGTGGGAAGTCACCACCGCGCTGAAAGTGCCGGAGCTGGTCGAGAACCACACCGAATTCACTGGCCGTGCGCTTTATACGCTGACCTTTGTTCTGGCGATGAACAAGGAGAAGTACGAGAGCCTGCCTGACGATCTGAAAAAGGCTGTTGATGAGAACTCCGGTCTGGAATTCTCCGTCTTTGCCGGTGGGACCATGGCGGATGCCGACACTCCCGCGCGGGAGTTCGCGCTGGACGAAGGCAACAATGTCATCACTCTGGACGAAGAGCAGACCGCGATCTGGCGTGAGGCGTCCCAGCCGATCTACCAACAGTGGCTGGATGATATGAAGGCCAAAGGGGTCGATGGTGACGCGCTGCTGGAGCAGGCCACCTATCTGATCGACAAATACACTGCTCAGTACGACAACTGAGCCAAGACCGGTGGACCTGCGGCTGCGTTTATCCGCAGGTCCACCCCCCACCTGAAAGGGTAGGCTTTCCATGCACAAGCTGATGATGGGACTGGCCAGATCCATGGCCATGGCGGGCGGCGTTGTGCTGTCGCTGCTGATCCTGCTGACATGTCTGTCGATTGCCGGGCGTCTCTTGAACGGGGGGCTGCACGGCGCCCTGATGCAGAGCATCGCGCCGGATCTGGCCGAGTGGCTGATCGCGATTGGTGTCGGGCCGATCAACGGGGATTTCGAGGTGGTCGAGGCCGGTGTCGCCTTTGCGATCTTTGCCTTTCTGCCGCTGTGTCAGATCACGGCAGGCCATGCGTCAGTGGATATTGTGACCAACAGTTTTCCGAGGGGAGCCAAGCGGTTCCTGCGGATGGTGACGGAGATCGTCTTTGCCGCAGTGTTGGTGCTGATCGCGGTCCGGCTTGGGGCTGGTGCGCTGAGCAAGTTCCAGAATGGCGAGACGTCCTTCCTGCTCGAGTTTCCGGTCTGGTGGGCCTATGCCGGCAGCCTCGTCGCGGCCAGCGTGGCCGCCGTGGTGGGCATTTATATGGCCGCCGTACGTACGATTGAATTTATGACTGGCCGCATCCTTGTCTGGGACGGCGTGGAGGGCGAACAGTGACTGCGCTTGAAATCGGGATTGCCTCTTTTCCCGTCCTGATGATGCTGATTTTCCTGCGGGTTCCGATTGGCCTGTCGATGTTTCTGGTTGGTCTGGTCGGGTTGATCATCGTGACCGATGGTACCCAAGTTGCCTTTGGCCGGATGAAAAGCGAGACCTATTCGACCTTCTCCTCCTATTCACTGACCATCGTGCCGATGTTCCTGCTGATGGGCCATTTTGCGACGCTGGGGGGGATGTCCACCGCGCTGTTCAAGGCGGCGGAGGGGTTCCTTGGCCATAAGAAGGGCGGCGTTGCCATGGCAGCCATCGGTGCCTGTGCAGGCTTTGGCGCGATCTGCGGTTCGTCGCTGGCAACTGCGGCGACCATGGGGCGGGTGGCGCTGCCGGAGCTGCGCAACTACGGTTATGCTGGTGGGTTTTCCACCGCGACGCTGGCGGCTGGCGGCACCCTTGGTATTCTGATCCCGCCCTCTGTGGTGCTGGTGATCTACGCGATCCTGACCGAACAGAACATTGCCAAACTGTTCTTGGCGGCTTTCATCCCCGGTATTCTGGCGGCCATCGGCTATGTGATTGCAATCTCGATCTACGTTCGCGTCTTTCCCGGAAGTGCCGGCACCCGCCCGCCCGTGCCATGGGGCGAGCGGTTTGCGGCGCTGTTTCACGTCTGGCCGGTTCTTCTGGTCTTTGGACTGGTGGTTGGTGGGATCTATCTCGGTTGGTTCACCCCGACCGAAGGCGCGGCCGTTGGCGCGTTGGGGACTGGGCTGATTGCCTGGCTGAACGGTGGGCTTAATCGCGAGACCCTGACCGACAGTTTCATGGTCACGGCGCGTTCGACCGCGATGATCTTTTTCATTGTGTTGGGGGCCGGGTTTTACAACGGGTTCCTCGCCCTCACCAAGGTGCCGCAGGAGCTGGCTGATTTTGTGGTCTCACAAGGGTTGAGCCCTTGGATGGTGCTGATGCTGATCCTTGCGTTCTATCTGGTGTTTGGCTGCCTGATGGACAGCCTGTCGATGATCCTGCTGACCATCCCGATCTTTTACCCTGTCATTTCGGCGATGGATTTTGGTCTGGTGAACCTGCCCGCCATGCAGGCCGAGGCCGCGATGGAGGTGTTGAAGGCGGGTGTGCCACAGGGGATGGGGGCGGAAATGCTCGCCTCGATCCAAGAGGCGATTGCCACCGGCGCTGAGCTGACCCGCGAGCAGATGAAAGAGCTGGGCATTCGCGTGACCAAGGGGATGGCGAACCGGATGGAGACCGAATATGTCGCCATCTGGTTTGGTATTCTGGTTCTGATCGTGGTCGAGGTTGGCCTGATCACGCCGCCGGTTGGTATGAACCTGTTTGTGATCAACGCGATGGATCGCACCACCCGTATGGTCGATACCTATAAGGCGGTGATGTTCTTTGTCGCCTCCGACCTGATCCGGGTTGTGATCTTGGTGGCCTTTCCGATCATCACCTTGCTGCCGTTGATGTTGATGCGCTGACGGCGCGGCTCACTCTCGCGGCCATCCGTTTGACCCTGGGGTCTGATGGGTGGCCGTTGCCATTTTCAATCCAGTTTTTTCCAGATCCGAGGCCCAGAATGACTGACAGCCAGACGCCCGATTTTATCCATGAGATCCGTGTGGGCTGGGGAGACTGTGACCCGGCGCGCATTGCCTATACCGGGCATTTGCCGGGGTTTGCGTTGCAAGCAATCGATGCCTGGTGGGAACATCAGCTGGATGGCGATGGCTGGTATCAGATGGAGCTGGACCGTGGCACCGGCACGCCCTTTGTGCATATGAGCATCGATTTCCGCTCTCCCGTCACACCGCGCCATCGGCTGGCCTGTTCGGTCTGGCCCGTGGCTTTGGGTCAGAAATCCGTGACCTTTCGGGTTGAGGCACAGCAGGATGGCACCCTTTGTTTTGAGGGTAAATTTGTCTGTGTCTTTATCGCGCCAGAGGATTTCAGCGCCAAACCTGCGCCTGAAGATTACCGCGCAGTGATTGAGCCGCTGCTGCGGCCCGACCTCGCCTAGGGTTGGGAACTCCCCGTATTAGAGCCGATGTCAGAGCGGTTCACGCTGCCAGCCATCCGCGTATGACACCCGCTCCATGTCGGTGAAACGGCGGGTCCGTTCCAGCTCGGCTTCCAGTCGGTTCTGCCGTGCCGGAGACCATTTGACGCCCCGCTCTGGCCAAAGCGCGGCGACATGCAGGGTGCCTGCGAGGTCCCCGGGCTGGCGGTGCGCCTTCATATCGATGCGGCCCACCAGGCGGTCTCCCTCCATCAGCGGGAAGACATAATAGCCGTAGCGGCGTTTGGCGGCGGGGGTGAAAACCTCAATTCGGTAGTGAAACCCAAACAGCCCTTCCGCGCGCTTGCGATCCCGCAGGGCCGGATCAAACGGGCTGAGGACACGCATGCGGCCGGGGGGTGGTGGCAGCGCGGCGGCCTGTTCGACAGCACCGGGGCGGGCAAAGACACGGCGGCTGCGCCCGTCCGTTAGCGTGACATCGACCGGCTCAATCTGCCCATCCGCCAGCGCCTGTTTGCACCATGTGGCGCATTCCGCTGGGGAGGCCGTGGCCCAGAAGGCGGCCAGCTCTCCTGAGGTGGCAAAGCCGAGACGATCCAGCGCCGCGTTGCACAGCCAGTCCAGCGTTTCTTCCGGCGCGGGGGAGCCTTGCGCGGGGAGATATTGGCTGTCGATGACCCGTTCGCTCAGATCATAGCGTTTCTGAAATCCGCTGCGCCCGACCACCGCCAGCGCGCCGGACCGCCAGAGGTATTCCAACGCGGTTTTTGATGGGTGCCAGTCCCACCAGCCGCCGGTGCCCTTTTTCTCGTCCTTGCCCACGTCCGAGGAGCTGACCGCACCATAGTCGCGGATATGATCCAGCACATGCTTAAACTTCGCCTCGTACCCGTCGCGGTGCCAGTTGCGGTATCTTTTGCGCAGCACCTCTGCGTCGCGCTGAAACCGCAGGTGCCAGTGCGGGTAGAACTCCATGGGCAAAACGGCGGCGTCATGGGTCCAATGTTCGAACAGGGTGCGATCCTGCTCATAAAGCCGTTTCAGCGCCGCAGGCCGATAGCTGGGCCTGCGTGAGAACAGGATCATGTCATGGGCGCGGGCGACGGTGTTGATGCTGTCCAGCTGCACAAAACCAAGCCGGGTGATCAGCTCCAGCAGTGCATCACCCTTGGCCGGCCCGCTGGGTTGCTCCAGCAGGGCATGCCGATCCATGAACAGGCGCCGCGCGGCCCGGTTGTCCAGCCGCGTGACCGCCATCAGCGCCGCTTGAGCGTGTCACCAAAGGTGATCGTGGGCGTCAGGGTCACGTGCTTTTCGATCTCGGCATCCGGATTGTCGAGTTGGGCGGCAATGATCTCAGCCGCCTTGCGCCCGATTTCCAGACGACAGGCATCCATCGTGGCCAACTGCCGTGGCAGCCCCTGCAACAGTTCAACCCCGTTGAAGCCGGCAAGTCCGATCTGACCGGGAATGTCAATCTTCTGATCCATCAGGTAGAGCATACCACCTGCACCAATCATGTCGTTGGAATAGTAAAGAAAATCCAGCTCCGGAGAGCGGTCCAGCATTTCCTGCGTCATCTCGCGGCCCTTCGCCAGCGCAGAGCCACCAGAGTAGAAAGCGCGATCCATGATCTCCACGCCTTCCTTGGCGAGGGCCTCGGTAAAGCCCTCGAACCGTTTGCGCGCGCGGTGGTCCAGCGGCATCTTGGTGCCCATGAAGCCGATATTGCGATAGCCCGCTTTCAGGATCGCCTTCGCCATCTCTCGGCCTGCCCGCCGATGCGAAATACCAACCATCGCATCCACCGGCTTGCCATCGGTATCCATCACCTCAACCACCGGAATGCCCGACGCATTGAGCATGGCGCGCGCGGCCTCAGTATGTTCGAGACCCGCAATGATGACGCCAGAGGGCCGCCAGGAGAGCATCTCGTAGAGGACTTTCTCCTCTTTCTCCGGCTGATAGTCCGTGACACCCACAACCGGCTGCAGATCGGTATTTTCCAGTACCGAATTGATGCCTGTCAGTACCTCGGGAAAAACCATGTTCGAGAGCGACGGGATGATGACCGCCACCAGATTGACCCGGTTGGAGGCCAGCGCGCCGGCGATCTTGTTGGGGACATAGCCCAGTTCCTTGGCCGCGCTCAGCACCTTTTGGCGGGTTTTTTCCGACACATCGCCCCGGTTGCGCAATACGCGACTGACGGTCATTTCTGACACCCCGGTGGCTTCGGATACGTCACGAAGAGTGAGCGGGCGCTTGTTGTCCGTTGTCACGTCGATGGCCTCACATTGTTGTTCCCGTTAGGTTAGCGCAGACAGCGTCGGCTGCACAATGGGGACGGCTGCCGCGAAATCCAATTCCTCAGGATTGTCTTGCCATGACGGGTTTGCTATCGCGTAAACAGGCTGGCCCGGATCAGGCCCCGTGGCTCAACTGGATAGAGCAGCCCCCTCCTAAGGGGCAGGTTGCAGGTTCGAATCCTGCCGGGGTCGCCATTCTGTTGGCTGTGCTATTTTTCTCATTCGTCAGTGTGTGCTAGATGATCTCTTCCCTCCTTTGGGAGGGGGCTATGTCAGATCTGGCGCGCCTGTGGCAGAAGGAAGGGAACACCGGAGCGGGGCAAGCTGTTGACCGGGACCGGGCAACCGTAGGCGTGTTCCAAGGTTTGGCTGGTTAGAACCTCCTGCGGTGTGCCCTTGGCGGCGACGTGTCCGGCATGGATCAGGGTGATCTGGTCGGCATACATGGCGGTCAGGTTCAGATCGTGCATCACTGCGACAACACCGCCGCCGCGGGCCGCATAGTCACGCGCCAGATCCATCACGGTGAACTGATGACCGATATCAAGGCTGGCCACGGGTTCATCCAGAATAAGCCAACGCGGGATGCCCTCTACCACCGGTTCCCAGACTTGGGTCATCACCCGGGCCAGTTGTACACGCTGCTGTTCGCCACCGGAGAGATCTTGATAGAACCGGTTCGCAAACCCGCCCAGATCGACCTGTTCCAGCGCCCTGAGCGGTAGCTCCGTGTCCGCCGCGGCCAGACCTGCGGAGAGCCCGAGCCGTACGATTTCCACCACTGTGAAGGGAAAGGCGATTGCGGCAGATTGCGGTTGAACGGCCCGGATCGCGGCCAACTCCCAAGGTTTCATCGCAGCAGTGTCTTGGCCGTTTATCAAGACCTGGCCTGTAAAGGGCACCTCGCCGGTCATTGCCCTCAGGAGTGTGGTTTTGCCAGAGCCGTTTGGGCCTGCGATTGCCGTCACCTCACCTGGTCGTGCGGCGAAGTCGATGCCATGCAAAATTCTGCGGTGGCCAAGTTTAACCGTAATGTCAAAAGCTTCCATCGGGTTCTCCGCTCAAAGGCCGGTGCTGCCGAAGCGGCGCAGCAGGATCCACAGGAACACCGGGGCGCCCAGAACGGCTGTGATAATGCCAATCGGAAGCTCGGCTGGGGCAATGATCACCCGCGAGATCATGTCTGCCGCCAGCAATAGCGATGCACCCAAAAGGGCGGCATTCGGCAACAGGCTGTGGTGGTCCGGTCCGCTAGCCAAACGCAGCAGATGCGGGACGACGATGCCGATAAATCCGATGCCGCCGGAGACCGCAACGGAGGCTCCGGTGGCGCTCGCGACTATGAGGATTGCGATGTTTTTGACCCGTTGTACAGGAATGCCGATATGCCCTGCCGCCGCTTCTCCCAGCGCCAGCCCGTTCAGGCCGCGCGACAGGGCTGGCAGAGCCAGCAGGGCGACGCCAATGATGGGGAATGCCGCCAGCACCTTTGACCAGGTCGCACCAGCCAGTGACCCCATGCCCCAGAAAGTGAGGTCGCGCAGTTGGTTGTCATCTGCGATGTAGACCAGAATTCCCGACAGAGCCCCTGAAAGTGCGCCGAGCGCGATGCCTGCCAGCAGCATCGTGGCGACCGAGGTCTGCCCCCTGCGTGTGGAGACACGGTACAGAATGAGTGTAGACCCCCAGCCGCCGAGAAATGCGGCGATGGGGACAAGGTAGTTGCCAACCGTATCGCGCAGCATGGCGGGCAGAAAGGCACCCAAGACAATTGCACAGATCGCTGCCAGCCCCGCGCCAGCACTGACACCGACAATCCCTGGATCCGCAAGCGGGTTGCGAAACAGCCCCTGCATCACAGCGCCGGAAACGGCCAGGGCGGTCCCAACCAGAATACCCAAGAACAGACGTGGTAAGCGGATATCGAACAGAACAATCTGATCCAGTCGCGACAGGTCGCGTCCCGTCGCCAGATCCCTCAATGCCCCCCATAGCGACGTGCCTGACGCGCCCCAGGCCAAGGACAAAACAGACATCACGGCCAGCAGCAAAGCCAGAACCACGGTCAACCTCCGCGCCTGCACCCGGCGATCGATAGCGCCCAGCGATGTGACACCGCTGTTAGGGGTATCCGCAGCGAGCGCCATGTCAGTCTGCCTCGCTGTAGAGTGCCTGGTTGAGTTCAGTGACTGCGGATGCGGTGCGCGGCCCAAAGCCAAGCAAATGCAGGCCATTCATGCGGACCACCTTGCCGGTCTGGGCTGCTGGGGTCGGTGCGATGGACGGCATCGCAAGCAAGTCCTCAATCGCGGCACCATGGTCGCCGCCACGGTCCATCATCAGGATCACATCCGGCGCAGCCTTCGACACCGCTTCGTCCGTCATCGGCTTATACCCGTCGAAGTCCGTCACCGCGTTAACGGCGCCAGCCATTCGAATGATGCTGTCAGCCGCCGAGTTTGCACCGCCGGCCATGATCCTGCCGCCCCGTGTCGAGAGAATGAACAGCACCTTTTTGGGATGCTCCCCGGCAACCGATGCGGCGTCTGCTTCTGCGGATCTGAGGTCTCGCGTCACGGTCTGCGCCAAGGCTTCGGCTTCGGCCTCTTTGCCCAATGCCGCACCAACGGTGCGAATCTTGGCTGTGATCCCGTCTGCGGAAAAGATCTCCGGCACCGAAACGTAGTCAACCTGCGCGCTTTTGAGGACGTCCAGCGTTTCAGGCGGGCCGGCGCCTTCGATCGCGATAATCATGTCGGGGGCAACCGACAGCACGCCTTCAGGGGACAATGCCCGCGCGTATCCGATATCCGGCAACGCCAGTGCTGCTGTAGGGTAGGTGGAGGTCCGGTCGCGGCCGATCAGCCGATCCTGCTGACCAAGAGCGTAGATGATCTCGGTCACCGAACCACCGACAGAGACGATGCGTTTGGGCATCTCCGCCAGGGCAATGCTGCCGATTAGCAGCCCTGCCATCAGCAGATTAAGCCCCAGGAATAGACGGCCGAATGCAGACATCACGCCGGTTCTTTCACAGCGAAGGAGGTCAGGTTTTCAACAATGGCATTCCATTCCGGGCGGTGATCTTTGGCTTCGGTCCGGCGGCCAAAGACCTGAAAGATAATGCCACCCTCGGCATCGAAGGCTTCGACAGATACCGCGTCCCCGCGCTGGGTGGGCTTGGTCACTGCCCAAACCTCAGCGATGTGGTCCATGCGCAAATGCAGATCAAAGCCCGGGTCCAAGATGTTCTGCCATGGCCCCATTTCACGCAGATTGCGGATTGGGCCGCCATGGATTTCGATACATCCCATATTCCCGACGAAGAACATAACGTCGAGTTCCTGATCCTGTACCGCAAACAACATCTTATTGACCTCAGCCGGGTCAAGCTTGCGAGCCAGCGGCTCCCCTGCAATGCGGTAGGCGCCCAGCCGGTTCATCTTCAGCTTCGATGTCAGCCGCATGAACTGATGGGTATCCGTCATCTTGGCCCATTCAGCGCGCAGGATGTCTGCCTTCTCCGGGTTTGCCTTGGCAGGTTCTGTCGGTTTGCGCGGCTCTACGGTGAGTTCCTGAGACTGTTGCTCCAGGGTCAACTCTTCAACCAATCGCTGCCAGGCATCCAGATCCGAGGTCTCGCGCAGATGCACCTTATGAACCGCGTCGCCCGCTGCATCAAAGATCTGAATTGACCGCTTGGTGCCCTTGTCCGTTTCGCGTTCCACCGCAAAAGCCGAGACGAAATGCCGGGGGAAGAAGCGTAGATCAATTGCATCATTGAGGATCATCGATGCGTGCTGGCCTGAGTGATAGTTTTCGTAGATGCCAACCTTCTCAATCACACAGGATGGGTTGCGGGTCAGGGCCATAACCTCACCCAGTGGCGCAAGTCGCGGCATGATTTCATCTGGGCTGGCCGGAATGCGCGAGACACCCTCACCGACATAGGCCGCCACCAGCTGGCCTTCGGCAATGCCGAATTTGTCGGCAAAATCGCGATCTCTTAGGTTTGCATGCTCTGCGCGCGCCGCACGGATCGCAGCTGGTGTCATGGTTGAGGCGGTCATGGCAGCCCTTTCTACTAAGACGTCCTAGAAGAGGCTGGCAGTGGCGGAACGTGCCGCGCGAGAGCTGGCCACCGCATTTTACGGTGCATTAAATTTGTTGACTGTTTTTATCAGCTTTAATAACAGACACAAGCGGAATTTATGATTCCACCAGATCTATCAGACAAACGACCAGGCCAGCCCCGCCGCAAGCATTTGGTTCACCGAACTAGACTAATGCGAAGGGACGCGAGATGGGGAAATACCAAAAGGGATGGCGGTTGCTGAGCACCGTATCTGTGTTGGGCCTGCTAGCCAGCGCAAACAGCGTGGCGGCACAGGATATTGCGGAAGACGGCGATTTTCTGGGGACGATTGAGCTGGGCGCAGGCAAGCGTGAGGTGCAGACCGACACCGGGGTGCCGCTCACTGTTATCAACCAAGAGGAAATCGACGACCGGCAAGCGGCAACAATTGCCCAATTGGTTGAATCCGTACCAGGTGTGACACTGGTGAATGGCACCACCCCGCAGTCTTCCGGTATTTCGATCCGTGGCTTTGGCGCTGACGGGACCTACGGGGCCAACCCGCGCGTGTTGATCACCATTGATGGGGCGACCACTGGCGGTGAAGAGATCTATCGGATTGGTAACCAGCTATTCACAGATCCCGCACTCTACAGGGAAATCTCGGTCATCCGCGGTACGGTCGGCAGCTATGAGTATGGTTCCGGCGTTGTTGGCGGTGTCGTACAGCTGGAAACCAAGGACGCGTCTGACTTCACCGGCGGCGAAATCGGTACACGCTTCCGGCAGACCCTGGAGGCACAGTCCAACGGCACCGGATGGGCCTCTTCCTCCATTCTGGCTGTGCAGCCAACAGAGGATCTGGAATTTCTTCTGAACTACACAGTCCGCGACAATGATTCCTATGAGGATGGCGATGGTGTTGAAACCGCAAATAGTGGCTTTCGGAACTATTCCTATCTGGCGAAGGGGCGCTACACATTCGGGGATTCCCGCGAGCATGCCCTGAGTGCTTGGTATAATGTCACCCATTCGGACGACAACAGCGTGCCCTATGACATTCTGGGCGCGTCTTCAGGTGGCGGGTTCTACTTCGGCGATGTGGATCGACTCACAGACAGCCGGACCGCCGGATTGCGCTACGAATTCGATGCGGTTGACAACGACCTCATCCATTTTGAGGCGACCCTGACCTATGCGGAACAGGATATCGACAGCACGTATGTTGTTGGCAGCTGCGCCGGGTTCCCGGGCTGTGATGCCTCTGTGTCAGATCTGTTGAACGCGGATCACAACTATAAAACCACCAAGCTGCAGTTGAAGAACACCAGCTATTTTGACACGGGTGTCGCCTCGCATGATCTGCGGCTTGGTCTGGAGATTACAAACCGTGAACGCCTTGATGCGAATTCGGCCCCTGGCGGCACCGACCGCAGGATCGCGCTGTTTGCAGTGGACGACATTCAGTTTGGCGACCGTTTCACGCTGACCCCAGCCTTGCGGTATGAAACGCAGGACCTGAAGGGGACGGACACTGTGTCTCCCGGGGCCACCGATCCTTATAACGGCGAGATCAAGAATGATGCTCTGATGGGTGGGCTATCGGCGCGCTATGAGTTCGACAGTGGCTTTGCCGTCTTTGCGAGCGCCGCATACACTGAGGTTCTCCCGATCATTGATCGGTTGGACAAGGACCCTTCGGTCTGGGTGCCGGAAATCGGGACCACCTATGAGGCTGGTTTTTCCTATCAGAATCAGGATGTGTTTAACTCTGGCGATCAGTTGGCCTTTAAGGTCAATTACTATGACACCAACCTGAGCGATGTTCGGGTTGCCGGCGATGTGCTGACACAGGTGGATGTCGACGGCTTCGAAATCGAAGCGTCTTACGGCATGGCGAACGGCCTCTATTTCGACCTGAACGGAACCGTTGCAGATGGTGAACAACGGCGCCCGGATGGCACTGTGTCAGAGTATACTCTGGCCCCGGTTGGTTCCGCCGCGCTGACAGTTGGCAAGCGTTTCAACGACACGCTGGATCTGAGCTGGGAAGTGGTGGCTGCAGAAAGTACAAATGCCATCAATGGGAGCGGTCCCTTGCCCGGTTACGGAGTGAATAACCTGCGTGCGACCTTCCGGCCGCAAAACGGCATGCTTGAAGGGACCGAAATCCGGTTCGGCGTCGAGAACGTTTTTGACAAACAGTATCAGACCCAACTCTCAACCCGTGCTGCAGCCGGGCGCAATTTCAAGCTGACGGTTTCCAAAACCTTCTGATCCCAAAGGCAAATCGAGAGGTGTTCCATGACACTTGGATTGAAAACCGGAAAATCCCTGCTGCTGGCCGCTGTGCTGGCAGCAGCAGGCGGCGCCGCAGCGCAAGAGCCCGACAAAACAGGGGTCACCATCGAGCTGAGTGACGCCGAACCGGTCGGCGAGGCCTGTAAACTGTCCTTTGTTGTGCAGAATGGCCATAAGGCGGACATCGGCAAGGCGGTCTATGAGACCGTCTTGTTCGATGATCAGGGACAAGTGGCGCGGCTCACGCTTCTCGATTTTCAGGATCTGCCTGCCGGGCGCCTGCGCGTGCGGCAGTTCCAGTTTCCTCACACCTGTGACGGCATCAGTCGGGTCCTGATCAACGGCGCCGATACCTGCACCGGCGATGGGCTGCCGGACGGTGCCTGCAGCCGCGGGCTTGTGCTGAGCAGCAGGGTGATGGAGCTGGCAGGATGACATTTGTTCAGGATGCCCTTGCTAAGGTGCTGGAGTTGGGTGGACCGGTGGTCTTACTGTTGCTGGCAGTTTCGGTCCTGACCACTGCACTGGTGCTCTACAAGATCTGGCAATACCGTTCTGCCCGTGTTGGCCAGCATAAGGCGTTGGCCTCTGCAGTCGCAGCCTGGGATCGCGGCGAAGGAGGGGCCGCCCTCGACCAGCTGAGCCATAGTCAGTCCTATCTGGTCCCGGTGATGCGGCTGGCCCTCTCAGGTACACACGACACAATGCTGGCCGAGCGTGCCGACGCCGAAGCAGAAGAACGTTTCTCCCAGTTGGAACGCGGATTGGGGACATTGGACATGGTGGCACAGCTGGCGCCTCTGCTTGGGCTTTTCGGCACGGTGATCGGCATGATTGAGGCGTTTCAGAAACTGCAGTCGGCAGGCGCGTCGGTTGACCCTTCACTGCTTGCGGGTGGTATCTGGGTGGCCTTGCTGACCACGGCGGCAGGGCTGGCTGTCGCAATGCCCACCTCGCTTGTGCTCAGCTGGCTCACCGCCCGTATGCAGCGGGAGAGGGTTTTTGCCAATCGTGCTCTGCGCACCATCTTCGCCCCGACAGCCCAGACCCGGCCAAGAGAGCCTCTTCAGGTGGCGCATGGAACTTAAACTGCACAGCGCGCGTCGCGGCAGGCTCTCGATGACCTCGCTCATTGATGTGATTTTTCTGCTGCTTCTGTTCTTCATGCTGACGTCAACGTTTTCAAAGTTCGGCGAGATTGAACTGATGGCGGCAGGGCGCGGACCTGACAGGAGTGAGCGGCAGATGCTGTTTGTCACGCTGGGGGAAGACAGCCTGACCTTAAACGCACAGCCAGCTGACCTTAGCCGCATTGCCGATCTGATCCGCCTGCAGCCGCAGGCTGGCGACGGCCATCTGGTATTGATCAGCCCAAGCGAGGGGGCGTCCTCACAACGCCTGGTCGATCTGCTCACGCAGTTGCGTCAGGTGGCGGATCTCCAAGCTGTGGTGCTGGGCTGATGCGGATCCGGCCACATACAGCGGCGCAGAAGGAACCGACGATTGCGTTGATTAACATCGTTTTTCTGATGCTGATCTTCTTCATGATTGCGGGCACCTTGGCGGTGCCGCTCGACAAAGATGTCACCCTGATTGAGGCCAAGGATCTGGAGGGGCGGGAGCCACCGAATGCCTTGGTTGTGCATGCTGATGGCAAGCTCACCCTGCGCGGCAAGGTGCTGGCGGATGCCGCCACATATGCTGCGATGCTGACCGAAGAGGAGCGCGCCGAAGTGCGGATCGTCCCGGATCGCGATCTACCGGCCCGGGATCTGGTGAAACTGGGGAACGCATTGCGCGCTGCCGGGGCGCAAAATGTGCTGCTGGTTTCGGAAAGAGCGTTGCAATGACGGTGCCACACTCCCGGCTCATCGGCGTGTTCGCGCTGTTGCTGGCCGCTGCGGGCCATGCAGGCATGGCGCAGCTCAGTGTGCCTGACAAGGCAGAAATCAGCGGTGGTAATACTGGCCTCGCCGCCCAGGGTTTTGCCTTTGCCGATTTGGTCGAGGGGGTTGATACGCCGATTGATGCCAAGGAGTTGCCGGACGCAGACATCGCCGCAACCCCCGCCGCAACCACGTTGTCACCGCAGGTCGAGAAGGTTGTGGTAGAAGCCCTACAATCCGCCGTCCAGCCCCTGCCGACTGGCGCCGTTCCGATCCGACCGGCTCTTGAGGTCGAGCCGAGCTCGTCGCAGAAACCGGAGGAACCACGTCCATCTGAAGCGGCAACAGCAGCACCAAAACCGGAGGTGCTTGAACCGCTGCCGGACGCCAAACCGGAACCAAAGCCCCGGCCTACTCCCACAAGAGTGCAGAGGCATGGGAATAACGCGGCGCAGAACACCCTGGCGGGAACGGCGTCGGGAACTGCTCCAAAACACTTCGGGCAAGCCAAAACATCCCCGGGCACGGCCAAGCAACAGGGCAATGCGGCCGCAGACAATTACCGCGGCAAGGTGCTGCGGCGTGTAATGCGTGCCAAACGTCAGCGGGTGAATATCCGCGGGGCCGTGCTGGTCCGGTTCACGATCACGGGCAGCGGCGCTTTGGCCTCCGCTCGCATTGCAAAAAGTTCAGGCTCTTCAAAGCTGGACAACATTGCATTGGCACAGGTTCGCCGCGCCGCGCCGTTCCCGCCCCCACCCAAGGGTGTCAGACCGTCCTACACGGTCAGAATCAAAGGCAAATAGCTGTCGTGAGCCGGCAGATTGTTCACCTGACCACGCGTCGGCGAAAGCAGAACTGACGTCGCCATGTTATGCCGGTTTGATCCTGAGCCCACCCGTATTAACTCAGCTGTATGAAACATTTGATGATTTTGGGCCTTCTGCTTCTTTGTGCGTGTGGTCGGAGCGTGCCAGATGAAGCGCGTATCGTTGTGGCCGGAGATTCTATTATGGCCTGGAATCGCGGCGGCGGTGGCTCGGTTGCAGACGGGCTCGCGAGGCGGCTGGGGGAGCCGGTGGGAGATGTGTCGCTGTCGTTTGCACGGCTTGTCGGGGGTGGTGGAGCGTTGAATATTCCCTCTCAGCTGAACGGTGTTGCAGCGGATTGGGTGGTGTTGAACGGCGGAGCCAATGACCTGAGTGGCAGCGGGTGTGGCTGCAGGGTCTGCGACAGCGTGCTTGATCGGCTGATCTCTGACAGCGGAACAAGGGGGGCAATCCCTGATCTGGTCGCGGAACTGCGCCGCCGTGGATCCCGCGTGGTCTGGTTGGACTACTACACTGCTCCGCGATACGCCGGGACAATCTGCGTTGCGCCATACCGAATATTGGAAGAGCGCCTGGATCGCATGGCAGCCGCAGATCCGGGGGTAATCGTTCTGGATTTGGATTCGGTGTTCCGATCCGACGATCTCTCCCTCTTTTCCAGGGATCGCGTTCATCCGTCCCAGCGCGGGTCAGGTCGTATTGCCGACCTTGTGGCGCCTGTTCTTATACGTTGACTGCAGCTCTCTTTTCCGATGCCCATCTTTGCTCGCATGTGAATTCCCGGTTTCGCGGGCTGAAATCGGGAGGACTAGGTTGGAACGCCATATGCCGGGCGATACAGCCCTGTTGCGCCGGGCCGTTAAGGACGGACCGGCGTCCCGTCATTCATCGCCAGCATTCAGGCCGGAGAGGAAGAAATCCTTGCCCAGCTCGGGGTTATTGGCCAATCCTTCGACCATGTCTTCGTAGTATTGCCGTTTGATTGCGCGACTTTGCGCTTTCTCTAGCCCGTGCCCGGTGAAGGAGGCGATGCGGGCAGTTTCATTGTCTTTCTTGACCCGCAACGCGCGCGCAACTTTGTCAGGGTAGCGTTTCACCAGCGCGCTGCGCAGGGTCCAGGAATATTTCGGAGAAAATGGGGAAATCCAGTCAATGAACCAGAGCCGGTCACCGCTGGTCCAGCGGTCAGGGTTGAGGTGGTTGGGATTGAGGATGTAGGCGGCCTCTGTGTCCTCATCAAGGAGCGCCCAGCTGCAATAGGCCACCGGAAAGCCGTCCTTTTCAACAATGTAATACTGCTGATTGGCGATGG
Organism: Phaeobacter sp. S60; assembly: GCF_000826845.1. Lineage (NCBI taxonomy): Bacteria > Pseudomonadati > Pseudomonadota > Alphaproteobacteria > Rhodobacterales > Roseobacteraceae > Phaeobacter > Phaeobacter sp. S60. The sequence continues at coordinate 140,425 of NZ_JSWJ01000004.1, read as the reverse complement.
CAGGCAGGATAAATCCTGCCTGCTGGCTGACCGTCCAATCCCGGTGCAGGTCGGAATTGGACCACAGCCAGGCGATCTTGCCATAGGTTTGAAAGTTCTGCTGTTGGTCCATGGTCCTGCTTTCCTGCTGTGACGGTCTTGCGGTCGTGGCGTCAGACAAAGACAAAGGAAGTTGCGCCCAGCTCGTCAATTTCCACGCCGAACAGATCGATCAGGCCGTCTGCGGTTTGGATACGGGTGTGGGTTTCTTCTCCATTTGCGCTTTCTATGACTGAGATGTCAAAGTCATCAACCGATCCGCCGAAATCAAACATCAGCTTGTCCTCACCGACGGTGAAGTCGGTGATCCGGTCATTGCCATGGCCTGCGCGGAAGACGAAGGTGTCAAAACCGTCTCCCCCGGCAAGCCGGTCGTTGCCCGCTCCGCCTTCGAGCAGGTTGCGCCCTGTGGTGCCGTTCAGGTCATCATCGAAATCAGAGCCAATGACGCCTTCGAACTCTGAAATCTGATCGCCAGCAACATAGTTGGTCGGCGAGGGAATGAACTCCGAGGTCTGCTCCGCCAGTTTGATCCGCACTGCGGTTGAATGACCCTTGTAGCTGAGGACATCAAAGCCATCACCGCCGTTCAGCGTGTCTGTCCCCTCACCGCCATGAATAGTGTCGTCTCCGCCGTAGCCGGCAATGACGTCATCGCCAGCGCCCGCTTTGAAAAAGTTCGCACCGTCATTCCCGACCAGGACATCGGCAAAGCTGGTCCCAATGGCGCCTTCGAAGTTGTCAATGCTCTCGCTGGATTGGGCTGGAGTGCCGTTCACGATGTCAGCGACCAACGAAGACCAACCCTTTGCCGGATTGTCAAAATACATAATGATGCCGTTGGTGGCGCCTTCGTAGCTGAGGACATCAAATCCTGCCCCGCCATCCAGATTATCTGCACCCGCTCCCCCGTCGATCAGGTCATTTCCGGCACCACCTGAAATCGTATCGGCGCCCGCCCCGCCTCTTATGAGGTTGGCGTCCATATCACCGACTATTTTGTTCTGGCCCGCGTCTCCGAGCAGGACATTGTAGTTGCCATCACGGTTGGCAAGCATGTCTTCTAATGTCGCAAGCCCCCCGGCGGTCAGAACTGCACCGCCGGTCTGGGCATCCCGTGCCTGCCCCAGCGCATCGGCGAATGTGCTGCTGTATGGGCTGTCGCCGTTGTCGCGGTGCGTTGCCCAAATGTCATCCGAATTCCGGAACGCGTGATAATTTGCGCGCAGGGTGCTGAAGGCGGTGTTGGGTGCCGCGGCTGAGGTGCTGTCGAAAGCCCCGAGCGCGCCGTGGCGAAAATTGACCTCCGCACCATTGGAGGTGACCACATTGACCCGGAAGGTGCTGGCGCTGTTGCCGTCCTGCAGGATTGCATCAAGGTCCGCCTGCGACAGCCCGTCTTGGGTGGTCCACCCGGCCCAACTGCTGCTGGAGACCTGGGTGCTGGTGCTCAGGCCCTGACGATCAATGAAATAGTCCTGAACGGTGAAAGAGGAGTGCGCACCAAGTGAGATGACCAGATCGTCACCGTAGGAGTTGAACCAGATATCCCCGTCTTCGCGCATATGGATGTTGAGGACGTCACCTTTGATGTCCTCAGCTTCTGGACCGGTGATCAGGTGGTGGCCCTGGCTGCCGCCTCCATAGCTGGCCGGGAAATAGGTGATGTTGTAGACATCTCGGCCTTCGCCTCCGACCAGGATATCATTGCCGCCGTGGATATTGCTGTAGCTGAATTGATCATCCCCGGCACCGCCATAGAGGTAATCATCTTTCCATGACCCCTTGATCGTATCGTTGTGTTCCGTCCCGAGGATTGCAACGGAGTGGTTCCCCGCAACGTCGACGCTGATATCCAACTCAGTTGTGGTCCCGTCGGCATTCACATTGGTAATGCCGTTGTTGATCGCCTCGCGGTAGTCCGACAGCGAATGAACAATCGTGTCTCCTTCGACGCCTTCCTGTTCCAGCGTGATATGCGCGGCTTCGGTATTCCATACGTTGAGTTGTTTCAGCGCAGTATCATCAGTGCTGCGCAGGATATTGGTGAGCGAAGCCGCGGTTTTCGCAACCTCTTCATCCCGGTTGTCGGTCACCAGAGGGATCAGGGCTTCGGCCATCTCGGATGCGGTTTGTTCGCGGATCTGGTCAGTTTCCAACTCGTCTACCAAACGTTTGAAGCTCTCGGAACTCAGGCCCAGGGTGTCTCCGTCGCCAGCGCCACCATCAAGATAGAGCTCCTCCTTCTGACCGCTCCAGTAGCTCTCCAGTAGCGCGTGGTCGAGGTTGATCAGATCGTCACCCTCACCACCGCCAACAACCTGAATGGCCGCGCCGACGTTGATCTGGTCATCACCGCCAAAGCCGAACACCTGTTCAAGCTGGGTCGATGTGTCGAGATACATGTAATCGCCCAGAGACGAGCCATGCAGAATCTCGACATTGCTAAGGGTGTCTCTGACGGAATGCGCCTCGCTGCGCTCATCCAACCCAACCTTGCGGAACTGCACAACTTCGGTGCGCTTGCCGTGATTGGTTGTCTGGGAGTCGATGGACTCCTGGTAGTATTTTGAACCGGCTTTGAGGTTCTTATACACATAGGTGGTGCCGTCAGAACTAGAGATCGACAGCCCGCGCGACAGCTCGCCTTCTGACAGCCGTGCATAAGAGGCCGTGTCTTGCCCGCTGCCACCATCAAAGGTGACCTGGCTTTCGTATGAGAACAGGGTGTCATCGCCGCCGCCCGCATCGATGTCGATCCCGATCTCCATCTTGTTGCCCCTGCGATCCTCTGCACTGGACACGACTTTGCTCATGTTGAAGGTGGTTTGATTGTCGCCGTAATCGCGGATATTCCAGCCCGAAAGATCGGTGATCTTGAGCGTTGTCTGATATTCGTTCTTGCCGGTTTCTTCGCGGCTAGTTTCCTCAGTCCCGGCGGAGAACAGTGGCGTCGTGAAGGTCAGGTAGGATTTGGCACCATTGGCGTTGGGCAACTGAATGACGTTGATATTGCTGCCTTCGCTCGGCGTGAGCGCACGGTCGCCAGTCTGCCAGCCATTGTTGGTGAAGGTCTCGACATAGTTCTTGGCGGTCTTGTTCAGCTCGCCGCTGGTTTTGCTGATTGCCGCCAGCTCGACATCGGTAACATCCAGCCCCTGACCCCCTAGCGCAATCACCTGATCAACGTCTTCATCGGCGACCAGATCACTAAAAAAATCGGTGTAGTGGGCTTTGGTCTTTTCCTGTTTTTGATCGAAACTGCCGTCAAAGAACTCCTCTACGGTCTGTGGGTTTCCGTTCTCATCCGTCCTTATCTTTTCGGCGTATTTGTCGGCAATCGCTTCAAGCGCGACCTGTTCAAACGCCCCGACAATCGCGGAAATTGCGCCGCCGATCAGCCCCACCGCAGCCGCGATGGGCGCCCCCACACCGGTTGCGGCCAGCACACCGGACGTCACCCCTGTGACAACATCAAGCCCGGTGGTCACACCGTAAAAAGCGGCTTCTGCGTCCTTGGATTCCTGCAACAGATCGCTGAGAAGACCTGAACTGTAGGTGTCGGATTTCTGGATTGCGTCGATCCGGTCCTGTTTCTGGTCGAACTCGGCCCATTTTGCCGGGTTGATGGCCCCGACGACGGACCCGATGGCACCAATCACCGGCACTGCCTTGCCAAGCACATTGGCGGCCTTGCTGCCCGCCTTTACTGCCAGTTCCGCAATACCGAGCACGTTTTCGACGGTCGCAAAGGCCAGTGCCGTGCCCTGAAGACCGACTTCGGCCTGTACGATCTTGCGGGTCTCATCTGGCAAGTCGGGATCCGCCAGCAGCTTGGCCGTCGGCACAAAGCTCCCAGCGGCGCCGCCAACCAGTGACAGCGCGGCAAAGCCCTTTGCCCCCTTGGCGAATTTGAGGTGCCCTGCGGCCTCAAGAATATCACCGCCCGCCCCCAGCGCGGCCTCACCCAGGAAACCGGCGTTTGCGGCATGGCCCTCGGGTGTATTGTCGGGTTTCACCGCAAAGGCCGAAATCGCCTGTCCGGTGCTCAGCACATTGACGCCCGCCTTCAGTGACGCCGTGCGCACGGTGCTGCTGTATTCCTCGAACCCCTCAGTTTTTTCTTTCAGATTGATGAGATCAAGTGACTCTGCCGAAACCGCTTCCAGTTCGGCCTTCTTGTTGGCGGCAAGGATATCACTGCCGGTGTAGGTCTCGGCAGCATAGGTCTTGTATTCTTCAAGCTTTTCCTGGCGGGAGATTTCCAGCGCGTCGATGCGGGCTTGCAGATACTCTGCGTGGTCTGCTGTGTGTTCGCCAATGTCGCCGCCTTTTGAGAAGGTCGCGAGTTTTGTCTGAAGGCTTTCAGCAGCATCCACCACGGCGTTGGTGCGGTAGATTTCCTTGCTGATCTTATCAGCCGCCGCCGCATCGAAATCCGGGTGGTTTGGATCACTCAGCCGGTCGTGTTGCGCCCGCAGGACATCAAGCTCGACCTTCAGCTTCGAAATGTCGTCGGTGACAGTGCCCTTGATTGAGTTGATGAACTGTTCGTTGGTGTTTGCCAGTTCACCCGCGGCGTACTGCTGTTCGACTGCGGCAACGATCTTGCCAACGATTTTCAGGTCTTTGGCGACAAACTCCGCCCATTGGGCTTCCACGTTGTTGTCTTCATCCTCACCGGTCAGATCTTTTCCGGCGATTTTCCCTTTCAGGCTTTTGACCAGATTGTAGTTCCAGTTCGAGTAGTTGGTCGCCTTGCTGATCGACTTGACCTCTGGAATGGCGATCCCGGATTCAAGAAATGTCTGAACCGTATCGCGAAACGAGTCCCGCGCCTCCGGTCCCAGATCCGCAAAGATCGTGTCATATGCAATGACTGAGGTTTCCAGGATGGCGGCTTGTTCTTCGTTCAGCATATAATGCGACCTTTCTGACGGGGGCAGAGTGTGATCCGGTTCGTCACGGTTGTGCCGTGCACGCAAACGCTGAAAAAAGCGCCGCCGTCATCGTATGTCCAGAATGCGACGTTGAATAAGGCCAGATCGCAAAAAGTTCGAATAACGCGCTAAGGTTCAAGGGGTTATCAGAAGCCGCTCAGTTGAGACTAAGTGCGATCAAGGATGGTGGCCGGACGTATCAACCTGTTGACCTGCAAGGGCAGTTGTCGCAGCGCTCAGCCGTAGTGACGCATATTCTAAATTACATCACATGTTCACAAAATCGACGAATCACCTCCGGCGATGGGGCATGTCGGATCCTTCAAAGGTGCGGGTGCTGTGCCCTGATCGGGCATGCTGATGGCACGCGAATGAGCACGCTCAGGTTGAACCCTGATCGGCTTCTGGCCGTTTGCGACGGGCCTGTGTGCTACGTCAGTTCAGGCCACCCAAGTCACAGATCAGTGCATGGATGGCGTCGACACCGTCGCGGGCCTTGAGGTTGGCAAAGACAAAGGGACGTTTGTTGCGCATACGTTTCGCATCGCGCTCCATCACTGAGAGATCCGCGCCGACATGGGGCGCCAGATCGGTTTTGTTGATGATCAGAATGTCCGAGCGGGTGATTGCAGGACCGCCCTTGCGTGGGATTTCTTCACCTGCGGCAACATCAATCACATAGATTGTCAGATCGGCGAGTTCTGGGCTGAACGTGGCCGATAGGTTATCACCACCGCTTTCGATCAGGATGAGTTCAAGATCTGGATGGTGGTCGCGCAGCTCGGCCACAGCACCAAGATTGATGGACGCGTCTTCGCGAATGGCGGTATGGGGACAGCCGCCGGTTTCCACCCCCAGAATCCGGTCTTGTGGCAGGATCTGTTGGCGCATCAGCGCCTCGGCGTCTTCCTGTGTGTAGATGTCATTGGTGATCACCGCGATGGAGTGACTGTCTCGAAACACTTCGCTGAGCGCTGCAGTGAGGGTGGTTTTGCCCGCACCGACCGGTCCGCCAATTCCAATGCGCAGGGGCCCGTTGAGAGTTGTCATGTGCGAAAGATCCTTGAATGCTGGGTTTCGTGTTTCATTGCTGCGATATCGGCAAGGAAGCTGGTAGAGGACAGCTGTGCGAGGTCGCCATCATCGGTCTGCTCGGCAATGTCCTGACAAAGCGGCGCAAGGGCGCGGGTAATCGCCTGTGCTCTGCTCTGTCCGATGGGGGCGAGACGTTGGCCCGCCGCCACAAGGTTCGCGGCAAATGCCTGCAGGTACAGCGCGATGGTCGCCTGCAAGGGCAGGGCACAGCAGTTTGCCGAATAGCCAACAGCGACGGGATAAGTGAGCTTAGTGGGTATGCCGTTCTGGTCCGTTTCCGGCCACACGGTGTGGGTGATCTGGCAAAAGGCCGCTCCTTGCAGGTCGGTTTCGCGAAGGCGCTCCAGCGATGGTGCATAGGCGCGACATTGTGCGTCGATCTGCGCCACGGCACCAGTATGCGGGGCATGATAGGCTGCAGCGAGAAACAGAGCATCAGACCGGCCACCGCCGTCCCGCAGAACTGTTTCAATCCAGCCCTGCAATTCGGCTGCTGTGCTGACCGCAGCGGAGGTTATTGCCCATTCTAACCCATGCGAATAGCTGAATGCCCCCACCGGATAGCCGGGAGAGAACCACTGTGCCAAGGTCAGCAATTGTGCATTAGTGGGCATGGGGCTGCCCGTGCCCATCGTCATGTGAATGGGAGTGGGAATGGCTATGGGTGCGGCCATGGCCATAGGCCCCGCCCTCTGGGGTGAAGGGTTCCACCACATCGCGCAGTGTCGCGCCAAGCTTGTTCAGCATGTCCCGGATCACATGGTCGCGCTGGATCAGCAGGCGATTGGCCTCGATCTGGCAGGGCATATGCCGGTTGCCGATGTGCCAGGCCAAACGGAGGATGTGGTCGCCTGTCACTTCCAGCAGCTCCTCCTTTGCCGGGCGAACACCGATTTTATGCCCGTCGTCCAGCACAAAAGCGTCGCCTGCATCCAGAGATTGGGTGGACGGAAAATCGGCCAGAAACCGCAAGCCGCTATCGCTGGTCAACACTTTTCGGCGCAGGAACCGATCCTCATAGCTTAGGGTGATCTGATCCTCCGTATCATGGGCATGGATTTTGTGCTGGCTTAGGGGGAGGGACATCCGAGAACTCCGTCAGAATAAAAAATAGCGCTGGGCCATCGGCAGATCATCGGCCGGGGCACAGGTCAGAAGTTCGCCATCTGCACGGACCTCATAGGTTTCCGGGTCGACATTAATCTCTGGCAGGGCGGTGTTGAGTTTCAGGTCAGATTTACCAATGTTGCGCGTGTTCCTGACCGCGCAGGTTTGTTTGGCGAGGCCAAGGTTCTGGCGAATTCCGCCTGCCTCAGCTGCCTCTGACACAAAGGTGACGGCGGAGTTTTCCACTGAGCGGCCGTAGGCTGCGAACATCTGCCGGGAATAGACAGGCTGTGGTGTGGGGATGGAGGCATTGGGATCACCCATCTGTGCCATCGCGATAGAGCCGCCGAGCAGCACCATTTCAGGCTTTACGCCAAAGAACGCCGGGTTCCACAGCACCAGATCAGCCCGCTTTCCGACCTCAATACTGCCGATTTCATGGGCAATGCCGTGGGCGATGGCCGGATTGATGGTGTATTTTGCAATATAGCGGCGAACGCGGAAATTGTCGTTTCCGCCGGTCTCTTCCGGCAGGCGCCCCCGTTGCTTTTTCATCTTGTCGGCAGTTTGCCAGGTGCGGATCAGAACCTCACCTACACGGCCCATGGCCTGACTGTCCGAGGCGATGATCGAAAAGGCGCCCATGTCATGCAGGATGTCCTCTGCCGCGATGGTTTCGCGGCGGATGCGGCTTTCGGCGAAGGCGACGTCTTCGGGGATCGATTTGTCGAGGTGATGACAGACCATCAGCATATCCAGATGCTCTTCGATGGTGTTGACGGTAAACGGACGTGTGGGGTTGGTGGAGGAGGGCAGAACATGTGCCTCTCCGCAGATTTTGATGATGTCCGGCGCATGACCGCCACCCGCGCCCTCTGTGTGGAAGGCATGGATGGTGCGGCCCTTCAGCGCTGCAACGGTATGTTCGACAAAGCCAGATTCATTCAGCGTGTCGGTGTGGATCATCACCTGCACGTCCATCGCATCTGCCACTGAAAGACAGCAATCAATGGCCGCCGGGGTGGTGCCCCAATCCTCATGCAGCTTCATCGCGCAGGCACCTGCGGTGATCTGCTCTTCCAGTGCGTGGGGCTGCGAGGCGTTGCCCTTGCCTGCAAAGGCCATGTTCATGGGAAAGGCATCCGCCGCCTGCAGCATACGTCCGATGTGCCAGGGCCCCGGTGTGCAGGTGGTGGCGAGGGTTCCGTGGGCGGGCCCCGTGCCGCCCCCCAACATGGTTGTCAGGCCGGAATGCAGCGCCTCTTCGATTTGCTGTGGGCAGATGAAATGGATGTGGCTGTCAAAACCACCTGCGGTCAGGATCCGTCCTTCCCCCGCGATGATTTCGGTTCCCGGCCCGATGATGATCGTAACGCCGGGTTGTGTGTCCGGGTTGCCTGCCTTGCCGATGGCGGCGATGCGCCCGTCTCTCAGGCCCACATCTGCCTTGTAGATCCCGCTATGGTCCACGATCAGCGCATTGGTTATGACCGTGTCGACGGCCCCCTCGGCGCGGCTGGCCTGCGATTGACCCATGCCGTCGCGGATCACCTTGCCCCCGCCGAATTTCACCTCTTCGCCATAGCGGAGAGCCTTGCCGCCTCCGCTGGCTTCGGCGATCAGATCGCGCTCTACCTCGATGACCAGATCGGTGTCCGCCAGGCGCAGGCGGTCGCCTACTGTCGGGCCAAACATCGCTGCATAATCGGCACGGGTGATTTGGGATGGCATCAAAGATCCCCCATGATGGCAGCATTGAAGCCAAAGATGCGCCGTGCGCCGGATATCGGGATCAGCTGCACTTCGCGGCGCTGGCCTGGTTCGAACCGGACAGCAGTGCCCGCTGCAATATCAAGACGCTGGCCGCGTGCGGCGTCCCGGTCAAAGTCGAGCGCAGGGTTTGCCTCGGCAAAGTGGTAGTGCGATCCGATTTGCACCGGTCGATCGCCGGTGTTTGCCACCATCAGACGGGTAACGGGGTGATCCGGGTTCAGCTCCAGATGGCCCGAAGCGGGGAAGAGTTTGCCGGGGATCATTTGCGTCGCCACAGAAGGCTGGCACCGCCAATGACCACGGTTGCGACCAAGGCCGCCAGAAGCCATGTCTCGGCGCCGTGGGGGTGAACATGTGCTCCACCATGGGCGAGGGCCGGGCTGCCGATCAGTAGCAGGAGAGTGAAATATGCGGGGCGAGGTGTCATGAGTCTGGATCTCCTGATTGTGGATCAGCGAATGGGGTTGTGGACGGTGACAAGCTTGGTGCCATCGCGGAAGGTCGCTTCCACCTGAATGTCGTGGATCATCTCGGCAACGCCCGTCATGCAGTCGTCGCGAGTGATGACCTGCGCGCCCGCTTCCATCATGTCGGCGACGGATCGACCGTCGCGTGCCCCCTCGACCACCGCGTCTGTTATCAGTGCGATGGCTTCGGGATGGTTCAGCTTCACACCGCGCGAGAGCCGGCGCCGGGCCACCTCTGCCGCCATGGAAATCAGAAGTTTGTCTTTTTCGCGTGGGGTCAGATTCATGTCAGATCATCCAAGGTCGGGGAAGAGGGGCGCCATGCAGATCGCTGAGGATTGGCAGCAGCAGCTGGCGCAACGCGAAACTGTCGGGAGCGAGGGCACGCATGATCAAAAGGTCATCGCCGATTATGCTGGCACCGGCGGTAGGACCCAGTTGCGCACGTAAAGGAGCAAGCCTGCCTTGGGCATCGGGTGCGACGTAGGCCAGGGTCGCCATAGCTCCGGCGCCACCAGCTATCGTCGGATTCGCCAAATGTGCGGCGACATCGCCATGCAGATGGATTGTATCCAGAAACAGGGGATGCCCGGCGCGCCGAATGTCGATGCGATCATTCAGGCGGGCTTTGGTCAGTTTCTCGCCCATGGCCGTCCGCCCAAAAACCAGCGTTTCACACAACAAAAGGCGGGACTCTGCGTTCAGATCGACGGTGAGGCTTCGGTCCAGGCTGCAGCCTTGAAACAGGATCGTTTCCTGAGGAAGCCAGGCGAGGTTGGCCTGGGGGGCGACGCTGACTGTGTTGCGGATCAGGCCGGTCTCACCGGGCTGCGCACGATAGGCGCGTTCGGCTGCTTGGGTGGTGAGGGTCAGCGATGTCCCAACGCGAGCGGTTGCGTGCAGATTGAATTGGTCACCCCCTGTCACACCGCCGGCAGTATTGACGACCACCCCCTGCAGAGCGGCGTCATCGGTGCGTGGAAACAAGAGCTTCAGCGATCCAACCTGCCTAAGGTCGGCCAGGACTGATGCACTGCCACGCCGCTTGGCGGAGACTGAGACATCTCCAACAGCGCGCGGGGGGGCTGTCTGTACTGCTGTCGCAGGTACCTTACCGGCTTGCTGGTACCGGGTTACAGGCAGTCCACAGGCATGGTCGGGCCAAGACGATTGCTGGCGTTGAGATGAAGGTCTGGGCGTCATGCTGCTGATTTCATCACAGCGCAGACCCACCGCCAGCGCAAAGCGAGCTATTCGGCATTCTGCGCCAAGCCCTGCGCAAAATAGAGGCCAATTGCCAGATTGATGATGAAAAAACAGGCGCGCGCATGGTTGGCGCTACGTGATTTTGTCGACGTATTTGCGAAAGTTTCTGCGATGCAGAATGCTGGGTCCATCCACAAGGGCATGACCCGGAGAGACTGTGGATGTGTGACGACCGGAGGAATTTGCGATCTCGCCAGCCGCCACACGGATGCAACACGAAGCTGCCCGGTACAGGTAGGAAATCCGGCGCCCCGGCGCAAGGGATCCACCGTCGTTCCGGCGAGGAGAGACTATATGATCACCCGAAAATCCGTTCCGGCACCAACGGCCACCGTTGTGGCATTGGCGATGATGGCGTTCGGCACCGGAGCCTTTGCTGCAGATTGCCCGATCAAGGTGGGCGTCCTGCACTCGTTATCCGGTACGATGGCAATTTCTGAAACCACGCTGAAGGATACCATGCTGATGCTGGTCGACGAGCAGAACGCCAAGGGTGGCCTTCTCGGATGTGAGCTGGAGCCGGTTGTCGTTGATCCTGCGTCGAACTGGCCGCTGTTTGCGGAAAAAGCGCGCGAACTGCTAAGCGTGCATGAGGTGGATGTGATTTTTGGCAACTGGACCTCGGTAAGCCGGAAGTCAGTATTGCCAGTGATCGAAGAGCTGAACGGTCTGCTGTTTTACCCGGTGCAATACGAGGGTGAGGAAAGCTCGCGTAATGTGTTCTACACCGGGGCGGCACCGAACCAGCAGGCGATTCCGGCAACAGATTATTTCCTCGAAGAGCTTGGTGTTGAGAAGTTTGCGTTGCTCGGCACAGATTACGTCTATCCGAGGACGACCAACAACATTCTCGCCAGTTACCTTGACCAGAAGGGGGTCGGGGAGAGTGATATCTTTGTGAACTACACGCCGTTCGGTCATTCCGATTGGTCAAAGATCGTCGCGGATGTGGTGGCCTTGGGCGCAGACGGTAAGAAAGTTGGTGTGATCTCCACCATCAATGGCGATGCGAACATTGGCTTTTACAAAGAACTGGCAGCGGCGGGTATCAGCGCGGACGACATCCCTGTGGTGGCCTTCTCCGTGGGAGAGGAAGAGTTGTCGGGCCTGGATACCTCCAACCTTGTCGGGCATCTGGCCGCCTGGAACTACTTCCAGTCCGCTGATGGAGAGGCCAACAGCGCCTTTGTTGAGAAATGGAAGGCGCGCATGGGTGACGCACGCGTCACGAATGACCCCATGGAAGCCCACTACATCGGTTTCAACATGTGGGTGAATGCTGCCACGGAAGCAGGCAGCACCGATGTCGATGCCGTGCGTTCCGCGATGTATGGACAGGAGTTTCCGAACCTGACAGGCGGTACAGCTGTCATGCTGCCCAATCACCACCTCGCCAAGCCGGTTCTGATTGGCGAAATTCTGGACAACGGCCAATTCGATATCATCAGCCAGACCGAAGAGATGCCCGGTGATGCCTGGACAGATTATCTTCCTGAATCTGCGGTTTTGACCTCGGACTGGAAGGATCTTGGCTGCGGAATGTATAATACCGAGACCAAGAGCTGCGTTCAGACACTATCCAACTACTGATTTCGCAGGATCTCAGGGAAGGGGGGATCTCCCCTTCCATCTTCTCTACCTTTCGAATGGAAATGACCCCTATCATGACACGGTTACTTGCCGCTGGTCTGCTGGTCCTGTGGGGCTGTCTGGCTGCCATGGCGCAGACGATGCCGCCATCAAATCCGCCTCAAGCGGGGATATCAACGACGTCGCGTGCGCCCCTTCAGCAGCTTTTGCAGTCACAGTCTGACCTTATCGCCGCCAGCTCGCGACGGACGATTCAACCCGCCATTGATGCGGTTGCGCAAAGCGGTCTGGACGAGGTGCAAACGCTGTTGCAGCTGTGGCAGGGTAAAAAACTCGTCATGCGCAAGTCGGATGGGCTTTTCTTTCGTGGCGATACGATAGGCGACGGCCGCTATGAACTGACGGACCTGGACAGTGGAGTTGTGAATAGGGTTGTTGATAAGGCGGACCTCAAACTGATCAAGCCAAATTCCGGCGTGCGCGCCCTGATTGGCACCGCTCTGGTGCGGTTTCAACTGAACGATCCGGTGGCTGCGACCCGTAGGGCTGCGGTCACCTCAATTGGACGCGATCCCTCTGCGAAAGCGCTGGAGCCTCTGCGGGCGTCGATCCTCAGCGAAGCCGACGACGGCCTGCGCGTGTCGAAGCAGCGTCAGGAGCGCCTGCTGACCATGTGTTTTGACATTGATCCCCAGGCGCGCGTCGCGGCCATCGAAGACATGTCGGGCGATCTGGGTGTTGATGTGCGCGCAGCCCTGAATCCACTGCTAGCCACCACGCTGCAGATCTATCCCGTGGGAGAGCCAGCGACCGGGAATATCGCCGCCGAACGTCGTATCGGTCAGGATTTTACCGAAGCCGATGCCTATGCGGTGTTGGTGGCTGCGGGGTTCGCTGAAGCACCCTTGCAACGCGATGACATCAAATCGGCGCTGGCAGCGCATATTGTGGACGGGCGTGTGGCAGGTATTCCTCTGGCGCAGCTCTCGGATATGTCTACCCGGCGGAGAGCTTATGGCGAGTTGGCCGCTGCGGGACTGGTCCGTCCTGGTCCGACAGAGCAGGAAATGGCCGACACCGTTGCGCGTTACCGGTTTGCCGATACCTATAATGAGGCCTCTTCTGCCGTAACAGATGCAGCGGAGTCGGCGCTGGCACGGAGCAACCGCAAGGTTGCCTTCCATAAGGCGGCGGATCTGGCATTGGATGCAATATCGCTGGCATCAATCTATTTCCTCGCAGCAATCGGCTTGGCGATCACCTTTGGCGTGATGGGGGTTATCAATATGGCGCATGGTGAGTTCATCATGATGGGCGCCTACACTGGCTACGTGATCCAGCTGGTGATCCCGGACCACACGCTTTCCATACTGGTGGCGATACCTGCTGCGTTTGCTGTCACCTTTGGCGCGGGGATTGCGATGGAGCGGTTGGTGATCCGATGGCTCTACAACCGTCCTCTGGAGACGCTGCTTGCTACTTTCGGCATTTCGATTGCGCTGCAACAGCTGGCCAAGAACATCTTTGGCACACAAGCGCGCCCGCTGACCGCACCGGGCTGGCTGGACGGCGCATGGACGCTCAACGATGTGGTGTCGATCAGCTATATCCGCATTGCGATCTTTGTTCTGGCGCTGGGCTTTCTCGCGCTGCTTTTGTTCATCATCCGCCGCACACGTCTGGGGCTGGAAACACGGGCAGTGACACAGAACCGCAGTATGGCGGCTTCGATGGGGATCAATCCGGACCGCGTGAATATGCTGACCTTCGGCTTGGGATCTGGCATCGCAGGGATTGCGGGGGTGGCGATCGGATTGTTTGCAAAGGTCACATCGGAGCTGGGCAACGACTATATTGTGCAGAGCTTCATGACGGTGGTTGTCGGCGGGGTCGGCAGCATCTGGGGGACCTTGGCGGGCGCAGTGATGATCGGCTTCTCCCAGAAGGGGATCGAATGGCTCAACCCCTCCAATACGCTTGCTGCACAGACCTACATGATCGTGCTGATCATTATCTTCATTCAATTCAGGCCGCGTGGGATTGTCGCCCTGCGGGGTCGCGCGGCGGGGGATTGATCCATGCAACCTAGCTTCATTGCCCGAAACCCGTCTGTCCTGATCTTCGTCACGATCCTTGCGCTGTTTACGCTGGGCGTCACCCTGCTGTCCGAAGGCTTGGGGATTGGGATCGTCTCAACCTCACTGATCAAGACATTGGGAAAAACACTTTGCCTCTGTCTGGTCGCCATCGCGATGGATTTGATCTGGGGTTATGTAGGGATTCTGAGTTTGGGTCATTTCGCCTTCTTCGGTTTGGGCGGATATATGATCGGCATGTGGCTGATGTATGAGCGGACCCGGGACACGGTGCTGGCGTCATTGTCCGACCAAGTACTTCCGCCAACCGATGCGGAAGTGCGGGATGCCGTTGCGCATCAGATTTTTGGTGTCGTTGGCGGCGACAGTTTTCCGCTGATCTGGACCTTTGCCGACAGTTTGCCTCTGCAACTTTTCCTAGTTGTGGCTGTCCCCGGTGTGCTGGCGCTGACCTTCGGCTGGCTCGCCTTTCGCAGCCGGGTGACCGGTGTCTACCTGTCGATTCTCACTCAAGCGATGACCTTGGCACTGGCGCTATATCTGTTTCAGAATGACAGTGGACTGCGCGGCAACAACGGGTTGAGCGGGTTGCAGAATTTGCCAGGCTTGGCCGATGTGCCGCAGTCGGTGATCTCGATCTGGTTCTTCTGGGCGTCGGCTGTCGCACTGGGACTTGGCTATGTGATCGCGGCCTGGGTGGTCGGTGGGAAATTTGGCTCCGTTCTGCGTGCCATTCGCGACAATGAAACCCGGGTGCGGTTCCTTGGATATTCTGTTGAGGGATACAAGCTGGTGATGTTTACCGGGACGGCCTGTGTCGCAGGTATCGCTGGGGCGCTCTTTTATCCGCAGGCGGGGATTATCAATCCAGCCGAAATGGCGCCGATCGCCTCCATCTATCTGGCGGTCTGGGTTGCGATCGGCGGGCGGGGTCGGCTCTACGGTGCGGTGATCGGTGCGGTCTTTGTGTCGCTGCTGTCCAGCTGGTTCACAGGCGGGCAGGCCCCGGATGTTGTCCTCGGAGTTTTCACCATTCGCTGGGTCGACTGGTGGCAGGTTGTTCTAGGGTTGGGGTTTGTTCTGGTGACCTTATTCGCACCGAAGGGGATTGGCGGTTTGGTCGATCTGGTTCAGCGGCGCCGCCCCGCCGAGGTGCCACCCCACACAGAGAAGGCAAAATCATGAATCCTCTTCTGGAAGTGTCGGGTGTCTCCGTCAGCTTTGATGGCTTTCGTGCAATCAATAACTTGTCGTTTCGGATCGGTCGGGCCGAGCTGCGAGCGATCATTGGGCCCAACGGCGCGGGCAAGACGACGTTCATGGACATCGTCACTGGAAAGACTGCGCCGGACAGCGGCAGTATCATCTGGGATGGGAGCCGACGATCAGTCTTCGCCCGTTCCGAGGCACGTATTGCCCGTGAAGGTATTGGGAGAAAGTTCCAGAAACCAACGGTATTTGAAGAGCAGACAGTTCAGGAAAATCTGCTGCTTGCACTCAAAGCGGATCGCCGCCCACTTGCTGTATTACGGTATCGCGCATCCCGGCCGCACCTTGCCCGGATCGAAGAACTCGCAGGTGAGGTCGGATTGAGCAGTGCACTGCAGCGTCGGGCCGGTGAGTTGAGCCACGGCCAGAAACAATGGCTGGAGATCGGCATGTTGCTGGCCCAAGAGCCGCGTTTGCTGTTGGTGGATGAGCCTGCCGCGGGCATGACGCCGGAAGAACGGGAACAAACCACAGCAATTTTGGTTGCGGCGGCCAAAACGCGCGCGGTGGTGGTCGTGGAGCACGATATGGATTTCGTCCGAAGACTGAATTGCCGGGTCACGGTGCTGCACGAAGGCGCGGTTCTGGCTGAAGGATCGTTGGACCATGTGACAGCCGACCAAGCTGTCATTGATGTTTACCTGGGGCGCTGAGCGATGTTGAAACTTGACGATGTAACTTTGCACTATGGTCATTCTCAGGTTCTGCATGGGATCTCGATGGAGGTGCTACGCGGAGAGGTGGCCTGTGTTATGGGCACAAATGGCGTTGGCAAAACCAGTCTGATGAAGGCGATTGCTGGTCGCCATGCCCGATCCGGCGGTCTCATAGAGTTGGATGGCCGATCTTTGGGAACTGCTTCGACGCATCAATTGGCCAAGAATGGGATTGCCTATGTGCCGCAGGGGCGGGAGATTTTCCCGCTTCTGACAGTGCAGGAGAATCTCGAAACCGGGTTCGGTTGCTTGCCAAAAACCGAACGCCACGTTCCGGATAAGATCTATGAGCTGTTCCCTGTGCTTCATGATATGCGCCATCGACGCGGTGGAGACCTGTCGGGCGGTCAGCAACAGCAGCTTGCCATCGCCAGAGCGCTGATCACGCGACCAAAACTGCTATTGCTTGATGAGCCGACAGAGGGCATCCAGCCGAATATTATCCAGCAGATCGGTGAGGTCATCCGGCAACTGAGAACCGAAGGTGAGATGGCGATTGTGCTGGTGGAGCAATATTTCGACTTTGCCTACGAGCTGGCAGACCGGTTTGTGGTTCTTCGTCAGGGTCGTGTCACATTGGCTGGTGGCCGCAACGACGTCAGCCGGGCAGATCTGTTGGCGGGTGTATCCGTCTGATCGTCGCGACGCGTTAGCGTTGCGGCCGAGCCGCCTAGACTACAGTGTTGCACGTGAGTCGGTCGGGCGCGACGCATATATTGGCGGACTCCGCCGTCTGAAACGTCAAATCTGTCGCTTTCGGCTGCTGTTGCGGTCGAAAATTGCATTCATCTCGCCTGTCACTGGCTGATCATTCACCGCGCTTCGGGGTGAATTTAGATAATCTGAAATTCGCTACATTTTATTCGAAGTGCTTGGCGCGCTGTATTTGGCTAGTCTTAGCCAAATCTATGATGGCGCCGTGTCAGGCACGCCAGAGGAAAAGGAGAGTCTCCGAACCCGCCGTTTTGGCTACGCTGATAAAAAGCACCGAAGCCAAGCGCGCGCATGTTCTGGAATTGTTTGTAATTCGCCACGACCAAATTGCAGCCTGCGCGGTTTGAATGTGCAGGAGGAGACCAACCCGCCACCCGAGCGTCAGGGTGAGACGGGGATCAACAAAAAAGACGCGCCACACTCATCAGGGAACGATCATGTCAATCAAGCCACCATTTACCGAGCTGGAGATCGAAACGGCTCCATCCGGGTTCTACGAAGGCCACAGCCTTCCTATCGCATTGATCAGTAAAATCATCATGACAACGCTGGTCCTTTGGGCCTTGGTCTGGCCCAGCAAGGCCAGCGGCATTCTGTCTTGGGTCAACAGTGAGTTGCTGAATGGATTCAATGCCTTCTATATCATATCAGTGGGGGCCTTTGCCTTTTTCCTGTTTGTGCTGGCAATCCTGCCAGCCACAGGAAGCAAAAAACTGGGTCCGGCGGATGCCGCGCCTGAGTTTTCCAATTTCTCTTGGTTCTCAATGATGTTCGGCGCTGGTCTGGGCGTTGGTTTGATGGTTTTTGCAACGGCTGAGCCGCTGGGTCTTTGGGGGTCGAACCCGGTTGTTCTGTCCGGTGCCGTGGCAGCCAACAGCGAAGAAGCCGTGCAATCTGCCTATCGCTACACCTTCCTGCATTACGGGTTCCATGCCTGGGCGATCTACGTGCTGACCGGTCTGTCGCTGGCCTATTACGCCTACACGCGCGATATGCCGTTGACCATTCGCTCGGCGCTGACGCCGTTGCTGGGCAAGGCCGCAAACGGGTTTGTTGGTCATCTTGTTGATGTGCTGGGTGTGGTCGCCACGATCTTGGGCGTTTCGGTCACCATTGGTTTTGGCGTCAGCCAGTTTGTCGATGGTGTTTATGCGGTCTCGGGTATGGAATGGCTGATGAATGGCGATACCGAAGCCCCGAAGCCCAGCACTATGGGCCTGCTGTCGGCACTCTTTGTGATCATGGGACTGTCGATCCTGTCAGCCGTGTCAGGCGTTGGTCGTGGGATCAAATACCTCTCTAACCTGAACCTCGTGCTGTCGGTCATTCTGCTGCTGACCTTTGTGTTCTTCGGTTCGTTCTTCTTTGCGATGACCAAATTCGGCAGCGGGTTGGTGGACTATATCCTTCACTTCACTCAGATGTCGTTTGGTGCCTATGGTCCGCAATCGGCTGAGGCCTTTGCTGCGGCGTTGCCTGATGCGGCGCAGGCTTTGCCCGCGGACGATCTGAGCACGGTCTACGGTTCGGCAACATCGCCGTGGGGATCGTTGGGCGGCTTCACCGAAGGGTTGCCAGCCACTGCCGCTGCACTGGATGCAGACGCTGTCTATGCCGCCGGTGAACCCGGTCGCCAGTTCGGCTGGCAGGCCGGTTGGACGACATTCTACTGGGCCTGGTGGATTGCGTTCTCACCCTTTGTCGGCCTGTTTCTGGCGCGCATTTCCAAGGGCCGCACCGTGCGTGAGTTCATCCTGGGCTGTGTAATCGCGCCTGCGATCGTTTGCTTCCTGTGGATGACCATTCTGGGCGGCACTGCGATTGATCTGGAACTGAACGGCTCCGCCGCGGGGTCAATCATCGGAGCCACCAACACGGCGAAGCTCTTTGCAACGCTGGAGCAGATGATTTCCGGTGGCTTCCTGTCGGCCATCACCGTGATGTGCGTTGTGCTGATCATGACCTTCCTGGTCACGTCGGCGGACTCGGGGATTTTGGTGATGAACACCATTATGTCCGGCGGCGAGCAGGAAACCGGCATCAAGCACCGTATTATCTGGGGGTTGATCCTGACCTCCGTGATCGGCGCACTGATCATCGCGGGCAACAGCGGCACGGCGTCCAACCCCTTTGGGGCCTTGCAGAATGCGATGATTATCGGCGCGTTGCCGTTCACCATTGTCATGGTCTTCATGATGATCTCTTTGGCGAAAGCGCTGTACCGCGACAGCCTGCGCGCCAAAGCAGACTGATCACGGTTCAGGTTCTGACGTGAGAGCAAAGGTCGCGCCTCGGCGCGGCCTTTGTCGTTTCTGAGTGATGAGGCCAGAAACCTATGAGTGATGCTCATAGGTGGTGGCGGTAATCTCATTGGTAAGACTGGCGAATTTGGGTGATAAAGCCATTGAACTGTCAGGGGTAAGGCCATGGATCGCGCCGAGATCGTACATCAAAATTTCCTTGAGCGCGTGCGGACAGGGTCCCTGCCACCGGGCGCCGCACCAGAGGGCGCTCTGACGCCCAGTGAAGCGGTGGCGATCTATCGCGCGCAAGTACTGAGCC
Source organism: Phaeobacter sp. S60 (assembly GCF_000826845.1). Classification (NCBI taxonomy): domain Bacteria; kingdom Pseudomonadati; phylum Pseudomonadota; class Alphaproteobacteria; order Rhodobacterales; family Roseobacteraceae; genus Phaeobacter; species Phaeobacter sp. S60. The sequence goes on along the minus strand of NZ_JSWJ01000004.1, from coordinate 120,791 downwards.
GGGCGCTGGACCGGACCAGTCGGGCGATGCAGAAGACCGGGCAGGGGTTCTATACCATCGGGTCGTCAGGGCATGAGGGCATGGCGGCGGTGGCGCGAGCGCTGCGGCCCGATGACATGGCCTTTCTGCACTATCGCGATGCGGCGTTTCAGATCGCCCGTGCGGGCCAAGTACCGGGGCAGAGTATTGCCTGGGACATGCTGCTGTCCTTCGCCTGCTCCGCTGAGGATCCCACATCTGGCGGGCGGCATAAGGTGCTGGGTTCAAAGGCGCTGATGATCCCGCCGCAGACATCCACCATCGCCAGCCACCTGCCAAAGGCGGTCGGCGCGGCCTACTCCATCGGCGCGGCGCGGCGTCATGATCCGGAACATCGGGTTCTGGCCGAAGATGGGCTGGTGATGTGTTCCTTTGGCGACGCATCCGCCAATCATTCAACGGCGCAGGGGGCGATCAACACCGCCTGCTGGACTTCCGTGCAGTCAACACCCCTGCCGCTGCTGTTTGTCTGTGAGGACAACGGGATCGGCATTTCGGTCAAGACACCGAAGGGCTGGATCGAGGCGTCGATGTCTCACCGTCCGGGGATGCGTTATTTTCAGGCCGATGGGCTGAATATGCATGATGCCTATGCAACCGCACAGGCGGCGGCAGACTATGTGCGACTGCGGCGCAAGCCTGCGTTCCTGCATTTGCGCACGGTCCGGCTCTATGGTCACGCGGGGGCCGATGTGCCGACAACCTATCTGAGCAAGGCGGAGGTCGAAGCGGATGAGGCCAATGATCCGCTGCTGCATTCGGTACGTCTCTTGTCAGAAACCGGCGCGTTGTCCTGCGAGGCCGCGCTGGAGATTTATACCGAGACATGTGCACGGGTCGAGAGGATCCGAACGGAGGCTGTCGCCCGCCCCCATCTGAAAACGGCGGATGAGGTGAACGCGAGCCTGGTTCCGCCTGCCCGGATGTGCCAACCGACCAATGGACCAAGCGCTGAGGCCCGGGCTGAGGCGTTGGGTGGCGACCTGCGCGCGCAGGCAGATCCACAGCCAATGAGCCGCTTGATCAACTGGGCGCTCACAGATCTGATGCTGGCGCACGGCGAACTGGTCGTGATGGGTGAGGACGTCGGCCGCAAAGGGGGGGTCTATGGTGTTACCCAGAAACTGCAGCAACGGTTTGGTCAGGATCGGGTGATCGATACGCTGCTGGATGAGCAGTCGATCCTTGGGCTGGCCATCGGCATGGGGCACAACGGATTCGTGCCGATCCCAGAGATCCAGTTCTTGGCGTATCTGCATAATGCAGAAGATCAGATCCGCGGCGAGGCGGCGACATTGCCGTTTTTCTCCAATGGCCAGTTCAGCAACCCAATGGTGCTGCGTATTGCAGGGCTTGGGTATCAAAAGGGGTTCGGCGGCCATTTCCACAATGACAACTCGCTGGCAGTGCTGCGCGATATTCCGGGCATTGTGATTGCCTGCCCCTCAGATGGGGCAGAAGCTGCGATGATGCTGCGCGAGGCCGTACGGCTTGCGCGGGAGGAGCAACGGGTCGTGGTCTTCGTCGAGCCTATCGCGCTTTATCCGATGCGGGACCTGCACGCGCCCAAGGATGGCGGCTGGATGCGTCACTACCCAAAGCCGGATCAGCGGATCGCACTGGGAGAGGTCGGTGTGCATGGGGATGGAACCGATCTCGCAATCGTCACCTACGGCAACGGTCGCTATCTGGCGACGCAGGCACAGGCGGATCTCGCAGCCAAGGGGATTGCCGCCCGTGTCGTTGATCTGCGCTGGCTCGCGCCCCTGCCAAAAGAGGCGCTGCTGGCTGCAGCCGCCGATTGCGACAAGATCCTGATCGTGGATGAATGCCGCACCACTGGCAGTCAGTCGGAGGCGCTGATGGCGCTGTTTTATGAGGCGGAGGGCAGCCCGATGGCCCGTGTTGTGGCAGAGGATTGTTTCATCCCAACGGGACCGGCCTATGCGGCGACCTTGCCCTCGAAGGAGAGTATTGTGGCTGCTGCCCTTCGATTGACGGGAGCCGCAACATGACCCGGACCGCTGTTTTGATCTGCCCTGGACGAGGCACCTATAACAAGGCGGAGCTCAGCTACTTGTCCCGCTACCACAGCGATAAACAGGCTCTAATCGGCGCATTTGATGCTATGCGAGACGCAGCAGGACAGGAAAGCGTCTCGGCTCTGGACGCTGCCGATCGCTATTCAGTGTCAAAATACACGCGTGGTGACGTGGCTTCGCCGCTGATTTATGCCAGTGCCATCGCAGATGCGCAGTCCCTTGCAGAGGACATCGACATCGTCGCGGTCACCGGCAATTCCATGGGCTGGTATATCGCGCTGGCGGCGGCGGGGGCACTCAGCCCACAGGCGGGGTTTGAGGTGGTGAACACCATGGGCCAGCTGATGCAGCAGCACCTGATTGGTGGGCAGCTGGTCTTTCCCTGTCAGAGCGAAGATTGGCAGCTGGATCGTCGCCGCAAGGCAGAGCTGTTGCAGCTGGTCAGTGACATCGCCATGCGACCCGGTCACCAGCTGTCGCTGTCAATTGATCTGGGTGGTATGTTGGTTCTGGCCGGGAATGCCGAGGGGTTAGACGCGTTCGAACGGGCCGTGCCCCCGGTCCAGGATCGTTTTCCCATGCGTCTGGCCAATCATGCGGCATTCCACACAGAGCTGCAGGCTCCGGTAGCTGCCGCCGGTCGGGCACGGCTGTCACAATCGCTATTTGGTCCCGCCAAGAAGCCGCTGATTGACGGGCGCGGGCAGATCTGGTGGCCGGGCGCGGATACTGTGGAAAGCCTTTGGCGTTATACGCTGAACACGCAGGTGGTCGAACCCTATGATTTCACCCGCGCTGTGCAGGTAGCGGCGCAGGAGTTTGCGCCGGATCTGTTCATCATTGCCGGGCCGGGTACCACATTGAGTGGAGCGGTGGCGCAGTCACTGGCACAGATCAACTGGCAAGGGCTATCTGATAAGGCCGCGTTTAAGGCCCGCCAGGAGCGGGTGCCACTGGTTGTTGCCATGGGCGATCCGGCGCAACGGGCGCTGGTCACCCGCTAGCACGCTGGCCTGGGTCGATGGCCATGGACACGGCGAAGGCCTCTACCGGGCGTGAGACGTTGTGCAGTGACACAGACCCCAGCGGCGTGGCCTGTTCCGGTGTCTCCAGCAAGTCTCGGCTGACCACAATGGTATGGCCACAGGATTTGCCATAGTCGCCGAGCCGTGCCGCGATATTTGCGGCCTGTCCGATGACGGTGAAGTCCAGCCGCTCACGCGATCCGACGTTGCCATAGGTGACGCCGCCATAGGCCAGACCGATGGAGCATTCGCTGCGCCTCTGGCCGGGGTCGTCGCCCATGGCGTCCAGCGCGGCAACGATGGCGCGCGCCGACTGCAGCGCCTGAGCGCGGGCCTCAGCCGGGCTGTCACCCGCCGGGAACACGGCCAGAACAGCGTCTCCGATGAATTTCAGCACTTCGCCCCCGTGGTCGTGCACGATGGTGGATGCGGTCTCAAAGAAATTGTTGAGCAGCTCGATATATTCGGTGCGGCCCAACTCTTCTTCCAGACGGGTCGAACCGCGCAGATCGCAGAACATGATGGCCGCATCAATATCGTCGCCATCGCCGCGCCGGATTTCCCCGCCCAGAACCCGCGCGCCGGTGCGTTTGCCGACATAGGTCTCCAGCAAGGATTGGGCGTTTTCGCGTTGCATGAACACTTCGTAGTAGCGCGCGATCACTGCGGAGCATTCAAATATCAGCCCCAAGTTCTCAGTCGTGAAACCTTTGGGGTGGTGGCTGGCAACAGTCAGCACATTGATGCGCCCATCCGAAAACGGAAGCGGCATGGCCACATAGTCCGTCGCGCCCTCCTCTCGCAGGTCGGTCAGGATGGGAAACGCGTCGCTGGGCTGTTCCAGATCCAGACGTTGACGAATTCCGCCCAGCCCATTCGAGACGTGGCGCAAGGGGCTGTTCTGGAAGGCCGGGTGGTCGTGGATCTCATAGCTAGGCGCATAGGTGGTCACCTTGCCTGATGCGCGGCTCCAGATGAAGTTCTTGCCCGCGATCATAGGATGCAAAGACCAGGCCATCACCGAAAGGCGAGATAGATGAACGCCTTGTTCCACCAGTTTTTCGGAAAGGCGCTGGGTAAACTCCTCCGGTGTGGGCAAATAGGCTGCCTCACGCAGCAGCCAGTCGATCAGGGGGCCGGAGATATTGCCGTAGTCGGGGATGACCAGCTGATTGCTGCCCAGGTCGATGTCGACGTTGGCGTCCGGCATGAAACTGACATGACCTGCAATTCCGGAGGCCTCAGGCAAGGCTTCGTCATAAGACCAGGCGGCATTGCCAATACAGTGTTTGCCAAGCTGAAGATCCTGATAGCCCGCTGTGCCCTTGAAGGGGCAGAAAGTCTGGTGACCATTGGCTGCAGATAGGCAGGAGTGGATATCATTGCGAGGGAAATAAATCGCGGCAGGCTGGCGGGTTTCATACATCACCTTGGCGCGGGTGCTTTGCGCGATGATTTTCCCACCGAGGCGCGCGGTCACCGGCCCGCGCAGCTCTTCAATCAGGATGCCATAGGGCTGCGGAGCGGTATTTGCGCGCAAATTCATAAGCGTCGTTTCCTGCTGATTGGCCAGCATGGGGGCCATGCGACCTGCCCTCTATTATGTGGTGATTGATGCTAGAAATGCCAGAGCGGCACGGGGATTTGATCGGCTTGACCTCAGGGCTGTTTCCACACCGGCTGCCAATTGGTCACCGACTGCACGGGTGCCCACTGCAGTCGGTCAGACCATGCGGATCACATCCTTGCTGATCGACAGAACATAACCCCGTTTGGCGATATTCTTGACCAGAAGCTCACTCACCATCTGATTGCCCAATGTATCGCGCAGGCGTTTGATCCGGGTGGCGCCCGCGGCTTCTTCGCAATCGATGGACGGGCGGCCGGAGATCATCGCCTCAATCTCCGCACCGGAAAGCACATCGTCATCCAGACGTGCCTCCGCCAGAACCGCGAGGGTCTCCATCGCGGCGGCGGTCAGTTTGAAGCCCATGGTATTGAGATAGACGGTATTTTCCTCGCGGCTGATCAGCAGTTCGGTCACCTGAATGCCCGCGCGTTCGATCTGCACCATGCGCCGGTTCAGCATGACCAGCATGGCCAGCACCACAAGGGCGGCGACCATCATCATGGTGGCAAAAACCAGCAGGACAAAAATCACCATGCGATAGCTGGTCAGCGTATCGGCAAAGGCGGTGCCGGATTGGGCGAGGATTTCCAGCAGTTTGATTTCGGCCTGAGTGGTGAGGTCATTCTCGACAAAGACACGCTCCACCCGGGCGTTGAAGGCATTGGCATCCGGCAGCGTCAGCAGGAGCACGGTGCCGGCAATGACCAGGAGGGCAACAATGGCAGCAATCCCCAATGCGATGACGCGGCTGCCTGCCGCGCGCACCTCAGAAACGGAGAAAATAGGGTCCGGCATCTGCTTTCCTTTGTTCCAGCCCGTCGGGACCAAAAATGGACAGAACATTCAGCAAGGTCCAGCCTGCCGCTGATAACCTTCCGGAGATTTCCGCCTTGGCCGCTGGTTTGCTACAGGCACCACCGATCTGGATCACACCGTAGTGCAGCCGCAGGGGCGCATCCTGTTTGGCCTTGTAGTCAGCGTAGCATTCGGCGGCTGTGGCCGCAGGTGCATCGCTGAGTATACCGGCAGCAAGACCGGCAATCAGGGTCGTGGAGATAAGCAACTGTTTCATGCCCTCACCCTGCGCATTTGTTGCGGGATATTCAATAACCACAGGTGATTGCGCGCAGTGATATTCGATAACAGGGCCGCGTTATTGCCTGTCCGAGGGGGCTGACCCCAGGCTGACTGCATCGGTCATCTGACCTCATGTTTTCAGACCTCAAGGAAGGACATCCCATGTTTCGCAGCCCTCGCTCCAGCGCTGATATCAAACCGCATTGCAAGTTCATCACGCTGATTGTTGCCGCCGCGGTTGCGGTGACCGGTTTTTCCGCAGCGCCTGCACGGGCGGATGAAGATATCGCCAAGGTCCTGGCGGGTCTGGCGGTTCTTGGCATTATCGGCGCTATTGTGAAAAACAATCGGGATGATGACCATCAGCAGGTAACCCGACCGCATCGCCCCCATCGTCCTAAACCACTGCCGCCGCGGGTGGCGCGCTATGACCTGCCAGCGCAATGCGTGCGGTATTTCCCGCGCTACAGCCAGAGCCGCACCCTGATGGGCCGGGGCTGCCTGCGCAAACAGTACGGTTTTGAACACAAGCTGCCGCGTGCCTGCCAGGTGACCTTCTGGAACGGCAAACGCAACCGCGTTGGTTACCGCCCCGATTGCCTGAAGAACCGGGGCTATCGCATCACTCGTCGCTAACGCGGGACCATAGGTTCGAGCAGACTTAGGGGGCTTCGGCCCCCTCTTTTTGTGCTCATCTGATGGCTGGGCTTGAAACTCAGCGCAAAACCCGGTCAGACCAAAGGATGGAGTATCCCGATTATAGTTTGGAAGCGGCGGCGCGTGCGCGTGGCCAGATGCGCATTGCAGGCGTGGATGAGGTAGGGCGTGGCCCGCTGGCAGGGCCGGTGACGGCAGCGGCGGTGATCCTGGACCCTGATAATATCCCCGAGGGGCTGAACGACTCCAAAAAGCTGAGCGCCAAACGGCGCGAGGCAGTGGAGGCGTCTATCTTTGCACAGGCTGAGGTGTCGATTGCCCATGCCTCTGTCGAAGAGATTGATTCTTTGAACATTTTACGTGCGTCGCATCTGGCGATGGAACGCGCGGTTGCGGCACTGGACCCGGCGCCGGACTATCTGCTGATCGATGGCAACCTGATCCCAAAAGGGCTGCTGCAAGCGTCAGAGTTCGTCATCAAGGGGGACGCCAAATCAGTCTCCATCGCGGCCGCCTCCATCGTGGCGAAACAGGCGCGTGACCGGATCATGGTGGATTTGGCGCAACAGTTTCCCGGCTATGGCTGGGAGAAAAACGCAGGCTACCCCTCCAAACAGCATCGCGAGGCGTTGGTTTGCCTAGGGGTGACCCCACATCATCGGCGTTCCTTTAAGCCTGTCCACAATATCTTGTATCAAGGGTGAACCACATCGCGTTGTTCTAAAAAACAAATTGACCTCGAATCCACGATGACTCATCCTGTGGACAACCAAAATGAGCGCAAAAATGCGCCGTGGTTATCGAGGCAGAGCAAATGAACAAAACACTTACACGGGGCGCCGAGGCGCTCCCGCTAAACGCGATCCTTGACGGTGACTGCATCGAAGTGATGTCCGGTCTACCGTCAAACTCGGTTGATCTGATTTTTGCAGATCCGCCCTATAACCTTCAGCTGAAGGGGCAATTGCACCGCCCTGACAACAGCAAGGTGGACGCGGTTGACGATCACTGGGACCAGTTTTCCAGCTTTGGCGTCTACGATAAATTCACCCGCGACTGGCTGAAACAGGCCCGCCGCATCCTGAAGCCCAACGGCTCCATCTGGGTGATTGGATCCTACCACAATATCTTCCGGGTCGGCACAGCCGTGCAGGACGAAGGGTTCTGGATCCTCAACGATGTGATCTGGCGCAAGTCGAACCCGATGCCGAATTTCCGCGGCAAGCGGTACACCAACGCGCATGAGACGATGATCTGGGCGTCGAAGTCGGAAGGCGCAAAATACACCTTCAACTATGAGGCGCTGAAGGCGCTGAACGAAGGTTTGCAGATGCGGTCCGACTGGGTGATGCCGATCTGCACAGGGCATGAGCGCCTGAAAGATGACGCCGGCAACAAGGCGCATCCGACGCAAAAGCCCGAGGCGCTGCTGCACCGTATCCTCGTTGGGTCGACCAATCCCGGTGATGTGGTACTGGATCCCTTCTTCGGCACGGGCACAACGGGTGCCGTGGCCAAGATGCTGGGCCGTGAGTTTATCGGGATCGAGCGCGAAGCCGCCTATCGTGAGGTTGCGGAGAAACGCATCAAATCGGTGCGCAAATTTGACCGCGAGGCGCTGCAGGTGTCCGCCAGCAAACGCGCCGAGCCGCGTGTGCCCTTCGGGCAGCTGGTCGAGCGCGGCATGCTGCGTCCGGGTGATGAGCTTTATTCGATGAACCAGCGCCACAAGGCGAAGGTCCGCGCGGATGGCACATTGATTGGCGACAATATCAAGGGATCGATCCATCAGGTCGGGGCCCATCTGGAGAATGCACCGTCCTGCAACGGCTGGACCTATTGGTGTTTCAAGCGGGATGGAAAAACCGTGCCCATCGATGTGTTGCGCCAACAGATTCGGGCAGAACTTCAGAACTGATCCCACCCTTTTCACAACCTGTGTGAAACCGCAGGCGCTGTCGCTTTGTCGACGGCGCCAACCTTGCCCCGCCAACCCGGCGGGGTCTTTTCGTTTATAACGGTGCTTCATGGGGTGCATCTGGCGGCAGCTGTCGCTATTTTAGCGTGAGACTGGCGCCAATAGATGGACAGACGTCATGGCCATAACTGCCTCCGCTCCCGCTCCGGCATTGGACAGCGATGAAGCGATTTTCACGCAAGAGAGCCCCTATGCGCTGGACGCACTAACCGGGCACAAGCGCAATGGGCTGGAGCTGGCGGTGCGCGCGCGTTGGATTGCGATGGCGGTCACGGCGGCGTTTCTGGTTTATGTCATTCCCGAGTGGGATGTTCTGTACTACCATTTCATTCTGGCGTTGCTGTGCCTGAACGGCTGGCTCATCCGCCGAGTGGGTCGGGTCGGGCAATCGCGGTTAGAGATGCTGCTGATCTTTGCCGATCTGGCGATCATGACGGCTGGCATGGTCATTCCGAACCCGTTCAGCAGCGAGGATCTGCCACTAGCGATTCAGTATCGCTATGGCAATTTCATCTACTTTTTCATCATTCTGGCGGCCGGAACCCTTGCGTATTCCTGGCGCACGGTGATTGCCATCGGCAGCTGGACGGTGCTGATCTGGCTGTCGGCGGCCTTTACCGCCTGGTGGTTTGCCGCGCCTCAGTCGGGGATGAGTGCGGCGCTCTTGGCAGCGGTTGAAGGCAACCAGGCGCTGGCCCCTTTCGTTGATCCAACGGACTTTGCTCTGCATCAGCGACTTCAGGAGGCGATCGTGTTCTTTCTGGTCGCGGTCACATTGGCGGTGTCTTCAAGACGGTTTTACCAGCTGATCCAGAATAATGCGGTACTGGAGCGCGAGCGCGCCAATCTTTCGCGGTATTTTTCACCCAATGTCGTGCAGCAGCTCTCACAGAACGACGAGCCGTTGAAGCAGACCCGGCGCCAGGATGTGGCGATACTGTTCATTGACATCATTGGGTTTACCCGGCTCGCGGCGGATCGCGATGCCTATCAGGTGATTGATCTCTTGCGGGATTTTCACGGCCGGATGGAACGGGAGGTTTTCCGTCACGAAGGAACGCTGGACAAATACCTTGGCGATGGTCTGATGGCGACCTTTGGCACGCCTTTGGCGGGACCAAAGGATGCAACCAACGCGTTGACCTGTGCACGGGCCATGCTGACGTCACTGGCTGATTGGAATGCAGAGCGCCGTCGGTATGGTGAGTCTGAGATCCGCGTCGGTATCGGAGTTCATTTCGGTGAGACCGTTATTGGTAACATCGGTGCGAACCGGCTGGAATATGCAGTGATTGGCAATGCTGTGAATATTGCTGCCCGGCTGGAGGAGCGTACACGTGAACTGGAGGCCCAGCTTGTGATCAGTGAGGCGCTGCGTCAGCAGGTGCAGGCCGAGGGTGGTCCAGCCAACCTGGAGAAAGTTGGCTTTGCCCGGTACCCTGCGTCTGAGCTGCGTGGATTGACACGATCAATGACACTCTGGGCGCTGCCGCGCTAGCAGGCGGTGGCACCCGAGGTGGGTTCTGGTCGCTGATCCGCCGGTAAAGCCTTGTTGTAGGCGCTCCATTCGGTGATCTCAGGGTAATACATCTGCCGCCATCGCCGCACCCGCGGGTTCATTATCCGGCGCCAGAGCGGTGGAAACATCGCGGCGACGGTCATCACCGGATAGCCATAGGGCAGCTGTGGTGCGTCGGCCATGGTGTGGTTCTGGAGCAGGGGAAAGCGCCGATCCGGTTTGTAGTGATGGTCAGAATGGCGTTGCAAGTTGATCAGCAACCAGTTCGAGGCCTTATGTGCGGCGTTCCAGGAGTGCCGTGGCATCACGTGTTCGAATTTGCCATTGCCCAGATATTTGCGGGTCAGCCCGTAGTGTTCGACGTAGTTCACCAGCTCCAGCTGCCAGATCGCAACACCTGCTTGCACCAGAAACAGCAACAGCCCTGTGAACCCACCCAGCAAAACCGCGACCAACAGCATAAGCCCTTGTAGCGTCCAGTAGCGAAAGAAGGGATTGCGCCGATCGGTCCAGGGCAAATTGCGGCGCGCCAGCTGGGCGCTCTCGGCGCGAAAGGCGGATTGCCAGCACTGCCGCAGCACTCGCGGATAGAACCGGTGGAACCCTTCGTTGTAGCGCGCTGTCACCGGGTCGCGGGGCGTGCCGACATGGCGGTGATGGACGAGCAGATGTTCGGATCTGAAATGCGAGTAGAGCACCATGGCCAGCAGGATATCCGCCAGCCAGCGTTCCAGCTTGCTCTTTTGGTGCATCAATTCATGGCTGTAGTTGATCCCGACAGTGCCGCTCAGGACGCCAACGCCAAAGAACACGCCAAACTTCTCAAGACCTGACAGATGTTCTGCCGTCGGCACATAGATGAGCATGGCTATGAGCAACATGGCCTGCACAGGGATCCAAGCCATGGTCAGGGCGGAGTACCAGCGAAGGTCGTCCTCGGGTGTGAGCGGGTCGGCGTTCTCCAGGTTGAGACCAAACACCCCATCAAGCGCGGCAAAGAGATACCAAGTGGCCAAGGGGGGCAACAAAATGGCCCAACCGCCATAGACGGCGGCCAACACCACAAGGGGAACCAGCAGAAAAGACAGCCAGAATGGTAGAGCTGCCTGCCAGCTGCGCAGTGTTTCGGGGGTGGTCATCATGGCGCAAATCCAGTGATGTCGAAGATGTTTGTGCCGACTATGCCTGTGGTCCGGAAAAAAGAGAAGGGATCAGCGTCCCTTCCATAAATCAAAGGCCTTGCGCATGACCGTTGGCAGATCCGTCGGTTTGAAGTCATGTCGCGCGATCACGCGCTGATGGTCCTCAGCTGCGAAATCCGCAGGCAGTTCTGCCAGCATGACGCGCAGGATAAGGTGAAAATGCGTGAAGGTGTGACGCACCTCAGCGTTTAGAAGTTGCCAGTCGGCCTCAAACGGTGGTGCGGGGGTGGGATGGTCAGGGCTGTCGGTCCAGTCGCTGCCGGGCCAACCCAACATGCCGCCTAGGAGCCCCTTGTCCGGGCGCTGTTCCAGCAGCCAGTCACCCGCAGCGCTGCGGGCCAGATAGACAGTGCCGAGCCGGGTTGGCTTGGGTTTCTTTGGGGTTTTCTTGGGCAGCTCTGTCGCAGTTCCCGCCGCGCGGGCCGCGCAGGGTGCGCGCCAGGGGCAGATGCCGCAGGCCGGGTTGCGCGGCGTGCAGATCGTGGCGCCAAGATCCATCACGGCCTGAGCATGATCGCCGGGTCGCTCTGCCGGGGTCAGGGCGGCTGCTTTCTCCTTGAGCTGTGGTTTGGCGGTCGGCAGGGGGACCTGGACATCGTAGAGCCGCGCCATCACCCGTTCGACATTGCCGTCCAAGACGGTTTCCTGCCGGTCAAAGGCGATGGCAGAGATCGCCGCCGCCGTATAAGGGCCGATGCCCGGCAGGGCGATCAGCCCGTCGTAGGTGTCGGGAAAGGTGCCGCCATAGTCCTGCGCAACCACTCGGGCACATTTCAAGAGATTGCGCGCCCGTGCGTAGTATCCAAGCCCCGCCCATTCTCCCATCACATCCGCATCCGGCGCGGCTGCCAGATCTGCGACTGTGGGCCAGCGGCTGGTAAAGCGGTGAAAATAATCCTTCACCGCAGCCACGGTTGTTTGTTGCAGCATCACCTCGCTTAGCCAGATCCGATAGGGATCCGGCCAGACCCCAGCTGAACGGTCCGCCGGGCTGATCCGCCAGGGCAGGGTGCGGGCGTGATGGTCGTACCACTCCAGCAATGTGCTGCTTTGTGGTTGGCTCTGGCTGTCGAGGTCACGCATTCTTTATCCTTTGTGGCCCGGTTTCGCTGGTTCTCGCATGGCAGCCCTTTACAATAGGGCGAGCAGTCTAGCAAAACCACGGGCATGGCAGTGCAACGGACAAAATCTCGCGGGTTCAAACGAACATCGCAGCTTCTGAATGATCAGATTCGCAAGGCCGGTGAAAGCCGGGGTTTTGCTGTGTCGCGTCTGCTGACTCATTGGGAAGAGATTGCAGGGCCTGACATTTCCGCCATCGCGCGGCCCGTCAACGTCCACTATGGGCGTGGCGGTTTTGGTGCGACATTGACGTTGCTGACCACCGGTGCCCATGCCCCGATGCTGGAGATGCAAAAGGAACCTCTGCGCAGTAAGGTCAATGCGGTCTATGGCTACAACGCCATTTCCAAGGTCCGCATAACCCAGACCGCGCCCACCGGTTTTGCCGAGGGGCAGGTCTCCTTCAAATACGCCCCAAAGGTTCGCAAACCGCAGGCGCCTGATCCGCAGGATGTTGCGGCAGCAGCCGAGGCAGCGACCGGGGTGGAAAGCGATGATTTGCGCGCAGCCTTGGAACGGCTTGGGCGCAATGTGCTGACAAAACAGAAAACTCTCAGAAAGGGGTACGAATGACCCGTTTGATGTCCGGCATCTTTGCCTCCGTCGCAGTTGCGGCGGGCGTCTATGGCTATGCCGCATTGCAGGGCGGCACGTCTTTGCCCAGCAATCCGCTGATCGGAGCGGCCCACGCACAAGAGGCCGAGGTGGACACCTCCACCATCGTGGAAATGGTCCAGGGGGCCGAAGATGCGCCAGTGACGCTGATCGAATACGCGTCTTACACCTGTCCGCATTGTGCGAATTTTCATCAGGGCGCCTATAAGCAGCTGAAGCAGGACTATATCGACACCGGGAAGGTGAAATTCATCTACCGTGAGGTCTATTTCGATCGTTATGGTCTGTGGGCCTCGATGATTGCGCGCTGCGGTGGACCAGAGAAATTCTTTGGGATCAGCGATTTGATCTATAAGGGGCAATCCGACTGGGCCCGTGCCGGTGGCGCGACCGAGATTGTCGATGCGCTGCGCAAGATCGGGCGTCTGGCGGGCCTTGAAGAAGAGCAGCTTGAAGCCTGTTTGCAGGACGGTACCAAGGCACAGACCCTTGTGAGCTGGTATCAGGAAAATGCGACTGAGCATGGGATCGAATCCACGCCCTCTTTCATTCTGAACGGCAAAAAGATCGAAAATCAGTCGTATGACGCGTTCAAGACACTGATCGACGCCGAACTGGACGGCTAACCGCCGTCGTACTGAGCGGATAAGCACAGAAAACCCGCCCGGTCTCCGCGGCGGGTTTTTCGATATATAGATTGTGGATGTGGCTACGGTGGCGGTGGCGCAATCTCGCGAAGTCGCGCCAAGAGCGCCTCATCATTGCTGATCTGCAGACGTACCGGCAGAGTGATCACCTTATTGCGGAAACTCTCCGGCAGGCGGACGGCGTCCTTCTCGGTGGTAACCATTTGCGCGCCAATCAGCTTGGCCTCTGTTTCCAGTCGGGTCATCAGCGCAGTGGAAAGCGGCTGGTGGTCGTCCAGGGCTTCGCTACGGCGCAGATCGGCGCCAAGCTCGCGCAGCGTGTCGAAAAATTTCTGTGGATGACCAATGCCGGCAAAGGCCAAAACGGGCGTTCCGCCCCAAGGCATGCCGGTTTTCAGCGGCTCAAGCACACCGGAGTAATGTGGGCAAGCCGTCAGTGCGTTCCGCCATGCTGCCCGGAACCGGGCCTGCGCCTCGGGTTGCCCCAGTGACAAAACCAGATCAGCACGGGCCAGCCCCGTTGTGACCGGTTCGCGCAGGGGGCCGGCGGGCAGGCAATGCCCATTGCCGAACCCACGGTCAGCATCGACCACAACAACCGAGAGATCCTTGTGCACCGCCGGGTTCTGAAAACCATCGTCCAAGACGATGACCGTCGCCCCTGCAGCCGCCGCGGCCTTTGCTCCGGCGGCGCGATCCTCTGCTTTCCAGACCTCACCAAAGGCGGCCAGCAACAGCGGTTCGTCGCCAACCTGACTGGCGCGATGGCGTCCGGGATCCACCTGCGCCGGCCCCTCAAGCGTGCCACCATAGCCGCGCGTAACCACATGCGGTTCGTGCCCCATGTCACGCAAGCGTTCCAGAAACCAGATAACTGTCGGTGTTTTGCCGGTACCGCCAGCATTGATATTGCCGACGCAGATCACCGGCACGCCCACAGTTAACGGTGTGCCGTTAGTCAGCCGTTTTGCTGTAGCACGGGCATAGATATGGCCCAGCGGGGACAGCAGGGTTTTGCGAATATCGAATTGTCCGGCTGGTTTGTGCCAGAAATCAGGGGCTTTCATATCTGTCCTCTCGCTTGTCCAGAAGCTCCTGAACGCGGTCCATCAGGTGATCGGTCATGCTGGCGCCTTCGGTGACGACCTGCCAGCCTGCCAGTGCCATCTCGGCGGCGCGATCTGGTGCTGACAGGCTCAGCACGCCCTGTGCCAGATCCTCGGCGTTATCGACCTTCTGCGCGGCGCCAACCTCAGTCAGGCGCTCATAGAGGGGGCCATAGGTACCCAAACCCGGTCCGTGCAGGACCGCGGAGCCAAGAGCTGCCGCATCCAATGGGTTCTGCCCGTTCGCGCGCGACGCCAAGCTACCTGCGAGCAGACACAACGGTGATAGCCGGTACCACAGGCCACTGTCCTCGGCAGAGCTGAGCAGCACCTGCGTGTATTCATCGGGCTCTTCGCCGCTGTCCCAATCGGCCAACTGCAGGCCGCTATTGATGATAGCATCGCGCGCTGCAGCCAAATCTTGCTCATCACGCATGGCGACGACCAGTAACAGGCGGTGCAACAGGCGCAATACACTGCGGTGTGCATCCAGGATTGTGGGTAAATCCTCAAGTTCGGTTTGTGACGAAAACCAGACAGGGCGGCTGCCCAATGTGGCTTGCATATGGGTGAGTTCATCACTGTTGCAGCCGGGGGGCGTGGTCGACAATCGCAAGGGATCTGTTCGTTGGATCCGGTCTGCGGCGAGGCCAAGGCGCAGCAGCTGTGCCCGTGCCTCATCTGAAGGGGTCATGATTTCGGTGAAGCGTTCAAACAGCCTGCGCCGTTGATCCGGCAACCAGCGGCTGGTGCGGTCGGGCAGTTCGCTGGCATCAATATCGACCAGCAGACTGTCCAAGTTGCGTTCGCTCATCTGGCGCATAAGGCCGCGGCGGAGATCCCCGCCCGACCAGATCATCAGGTCGGGCCGCCAGTGATCCAGAAACATCCGTACCTCTGCCGGGCTGTCATCTGGCGGTGGCCCCGCAGCCAGATCGTAGCCGTCAACCGGCGGGCGGTTGGTGATGCTGCGGCTCCATGTCACCAGCACCGACAGATCGGGGCGCAGGGATTTCATCCGGTTGCCCAGATCGCCAAGCGCAAGAAAGCGCTCAGCCGAGGAGGCATGAACCCATAGCACCTCACCCACCGGCCGGGCCGGCCAGCGGAGACTACGTTCGGATGCGGCTGAAAGTCTCGACATGGCTAGAGGGGTCCTGCTGCGGGGCACATGTCAAAGCGGATGTAGGCCGGGGCTCTGCGGGTCGAGCGCGGCGATCAGCTGGTCATGCAGGCACGGCGGCGCGGCGACGACACCGTTCAGGGTCGGGTGCGGGTTGTTATATCGCAATTCCCCGCCGAAGCGATCACTGCAACACCCGCCAGCCTCACGCAGGATCAGATCGCCGGCGGCGATATCCCATTCCCAGCTGGGGCGGAGGGTGAGCATCGCGTCGTAACCTGCATCTGCAACCCGTGCCATACGGTAGGCCAGCGAGGGTCGGTGGCTGCGATTGAAGCCTGGCACCTGACCATTCTGCCAGTGGTTGGGGTCCTGCACAGGCCGTGCAGCCAGCACGTTCGCCATGTTGAGGTCAGCTTGCGCAGACACCCGGATTTCTGCGCCATTGCAGGTCGCGCCCTGTCCGCGCGCCGCACAATACATCAGATCACGCTGGGGCAGATAGATGACCGCTGCGGTGACGTCGCCCTCTTCGGCGATTGCCAGCGAATGGGCCCAGGTGCGCGACCCTTGGGCAAAGCTGCGGGTGCCGTCGATCGGGTCAATAATGAACAGCCTGTCACGGTCCAGGCGCGTTGCTGTGTCTTCGCTTTCCTCGGACAGCCAGCCATAGTCGGGTCGCGCCTTTTGCAGCAGGTCGGATAGCATCTCGTTGACGGCAAGGTCAGCCTCGGTCACCGGTCCAGCACCGCCGGGTTTCTCCCATTTCTGCGCCTCTGGACCGCTGTAGCGGCAGGCGATGTCGCCTGCCTGCTCGGCCGCGCGGATCAGCAGGGAGAGGTCAGTTTCCGGCAAGGGTCATCCCCTCGACCAGCAGCGAAGGCACCACGCGAGACAGGTGGCTGCGGGCGTCATTCGCGGGCACGATGCTGCGCAGCATGTCGCGCAGATTGCCAGCAATGGTGCATTCGTTGACCGGATAGGCAATTTCGCCATTCTCCACCCAAAAGCCTGCGGCCCCACGGGAATAATCGCCGGTATTGGGGTTTATGGTCGATCCGATCATGGAGGTCACCAGCAGGCCGGTGCCCATGCAGGAAATCAGATCGGCGCGGCTGTCTTTGCCCTGCGTCAGAGCGATGTTCCACTGGGATGGCGAGGGCACTGATCCGACACCACGCGCTGCGTTGCCAGTGCTTTGCATGTTCAGTTTGCGCGCCGAGGCAAGGTCCAGTGTCCATCCTGTCAGGATTCCATTGTCGATAATGTCGCGGCGTTGCGTTGCCAGGCCTTCGCCATCAAACGGACGGGACCCCGCGATGCGCGGGCGAAAGGGATCTTCCGTCACGCTGAGGTGGGCAGGCAGGATCTGCTCCCCTAGCGCATCCTTCAGCCAGGAGGAGCCACGGGCGATACTGGCACCGTTCACTGCCGCCAGCAGATGGCCGATCAGCGAAGAGGAGACCCGTTCGTCAAACAGCACCGGATAGCTTCCGGTTTCCGGCTTGCGAGCACCGAGCCGCTCGATTGCCCGCTCTCCGGCCTGTGTTCCGATATCTTTGGCGCTGCGCAGGTCGGCCTGAAACGTACGGGAGTCGCCATCGTAGTCGCGTTCCATTCCTGTACCGCTGCCCGCAATCGCCGTGCAGGAGGTCGACCGGCTGCTGCGCTGATAGCCTCCGGAGAATCCGTTGGTCGCCGCCATATGGACCTTATGGGTACCGTAGCCCGCTGCCGCAGATTGCACCTGTGTGACGCCGCTAACAGCCAGGCCCGCAGCCTCAGCAGCCAGCGCATCCTCCTGCAGGGCAGCGGGTGCCGGTTCGGCGCTTGCATCAAACAACTCCAGTGCCGCCAGATCCCAGTCCCGGGCGAGTTGCCCCGGTTCGGCGAGGCCCGCATAGGGATCTTCGGGTGCTTCGCGGGCCATGGCGACGGCGCGCTCGGCCATGGCGGTCAGGGTTTCGGCCCGCATGTCCGAGGCTGAAACGCAGGCCTGACGTTGCCCGACAAAGACCCGTAATCCCAGATCAACACCTTCTGACCGCTCAGCATGCTCTAGCGTGCCTTGACGTACCTCAATGGAAAGGGAGCTGCCTTCGGCCACCATTGCATCGGCAGCATCAGCTCCGGCCTTGCGGGCGGCATCAAGGAGTGCGTGGCTTAGGCTTTCGGGGGTCTGGGTCATAGGCACCTACATGGGTTGGACGTCACCTAGAGCTAGCCAGCGCGGCCAGATGCTGCAAGAGCGCAGACGAAAAAAGGGGCCGCAAATTGCGGCCCCAATATGGGATCAGCCTTGTGTCGTGATTACTTGATGCGCTGGCCGTTTGCCTTGATCTGACCGTCCTCGGTCACCTCGATCTTGGAGGTCAGCGTATCTTCGCCATCGCCCGGAACTGCCAGCATGCCCATCATCATGCGCGCGCCCATGGCGTCGCTATCCGACACCAGACCCATGCCGATCAGCTTGTCCAGCAGGGTGTTGGCGCCCGCGAGAGTCAGATTTGCCTCACCGGAGGGCGCCGGCATGCCGTCGAAGGTGCTCAGATCGTCATTGTTGAAGGCAAAATCACCGGTACCGGTCAGCTTTGCCCCGGCGGCGGAGATTTCAAGCGAATTCACGGTCAGCGCGTGCAGCTCACCCGGTGCCTGTTCGCCGTTCTCCACCTCTGCCATGGCTTCGGGGTCAAAGAAGTCGAAGGCCAGCTTTGCCTTGCCTGCAAGATCCAGTGCGATTGTGGCCGGATCGTGGGGCAGGGCGCCAGTTGGATCCACCATACCCCAGAGCATTTCTGGCACATCAAAATCGCGCAGAACGAGGCCGAGGGCGAAGTCCTGTTCCTCGTCGGATTTGGCAACAGGCATGGTCAGCTTGAAACCGGCCTCAGCCATCGACAGCGCCAGCGGGAACGGCAGGTCAGAACTGGTGATG
This sequence comes from Phaeobacter sp. S60, assembly GCF_000826845.1. Taxonomy (NCBI): domain Bacteria; kingdom Pseudomonadati; phylum Pseudomonadota; class Alphaproteobacteria; order Rhodobacterales; family Roseobacteraceae; genus Phaeobacter; species Phaeobacter sp. S60. Next base: position 102,074 of record NZ_JSWJ01000004.1, on the reverse strand, counting down.
TTGGTTTCCGTCCGGTTCTGTTTCACGTCATAGGTCAGCCCATCAAGGCCCATGTCAAAGGCGATTGTTCCGCCTTCAGAAGTGCTGTCCAACGCAAATGTATCCGCGCCATCCTGACCATTGATTGCGCTGTTGCCACTGGCAAAGTCAAACGTGCCTTCCGCGCTGAAGCCGCCGCGCAGCAGTGCCGCCATGTCGGTGCTTTCCAACCCGTTGGGAACAGTTGTGATGCCGGTGAAGTTCACCCCCTGCATCGCCCCCTTGAAGGCACCGCTGCCTCCGTCTTCAGGGACGTCGATCGAGGCGTCAAAATTCAGTGTTTCACTGGTCATTGTCTGGTTGTAGGTGCGGCTATCTGCATTTGACATGATGGTCTTGGTGACCACATCCGTCAGTGTCATGCTGACTTTGATCGCCTCTTTCGGAACGTCGGCGTCTGGTACCGTCAGATCTTTCAGCGCGATTTTCATCAGGCCGCTGGCGTAATCATAGGTCATCTCATCCGCGTCGCCGGAGACAAGCATCGGGCTGCCATCGTGGGAATACAGAACGGTGCCACTGACGGGGCCTTCGGGACCGTCAATTTTGAACATGATCGGCATTTCAGCAGGCAGCATGATGTTGACAGTGCCATCGCCGTTCTCGACAAATTTGATGTCAGGCAGGGTAAATGTGCCGCTGGTATCTTCCTCCATGACAGGTATGGCCATAGAGATATCCGATATGGTCAACGTATCGCCGGACATGGTCTCGGTGCCGTTCACGGTGTAACCGGTGGCGGTCATGTAGGACTTCCAGTCCGACCAGACGTCTTTTGCCGTTACATCTGCCAGGGCCGCCTGGGCAGAAAACGCCATAACAATCGCAACACCGCTGCTGCGGGCGAGGAAAACGGACATAAGTATACCTTTCGTGGTCTATTTTGCGCCATGGTTGGCCGGAGGAGGTACCGGGTCAAGGGGGCATCGCTCTGGACCGTTCCCCCTAACCAGTCTACCACATTTCAAAACAGGGACTTGGAGATTAATACTATGGAGATCAAGGGCAAGACAGTTGTGATAACCGGTGCAAGCCGGGGGATCGGGGCCGATGCGGCCCGCGTGTTTGCTGCTGCCGGGGCCAATCTGGCCTTGCTGGCAAGGAGCGAGGAGAGCTTGACCGCGCTTGCCAAGGAGATCGGCGGAAACGTGCTGACCTTTGCCTGTGATGTGGCGGACTATCCAGCCGTAGCGGCGGCCGTTGCCAAAACCGAGGCGCAGTTCGGGCGGATCGATGTGCTGATCAATAACGCGGGTGTGGTTGATCCAATTGCCCGGCTTGAGGCTGCTGATCCGGCGGACTGGGCACAGCTGATCGATATCAATGTGAACGGGGTTTTCAACGGAATGCGGGCAGTTTTGCCCGGGATGAAGGCTGCCGGCAGCGGCACTGTACTGACCGTCAGTTCAGGGGCTGCGCATAATCCCGTCGAAGGCTGGAGCGCCTATTGCTCTTCCAAGGCCGCCGCGGCGATGCTGACCCGTAGCCTGCACCATGAAGAAGGGGCCAATGGCATCCGCGCCATGGGGCTGTCGCCGGGCACCGTCGCGACGGAAATGCAGCGGGTGATCAAGGCCAGCGGCGTCAATCCTGTCAGCCAGCTGGAATGGTCTGATCATATCCCGGCGGAGTGGCCGGCGCGCGCCCTTCTGTGGATGTGTACTGAGGCGGCCGACGATCTGGTCGGCACCGAAATCTCGCTACGGGATGAGGGCATCCGCAGGCAGGTCGGCCTGATATGATCGACCTTGATATCGCCGAAAACGGGTTGTGGACGGTGACACTGAACCGGCCGGACAAGGCGAATGCGTTGACTGCGGCGATGCTGGAACAGCTCTGTGATATCGCAGAGCGCGCACAAGAGGCTCGCGGATTGATCATCACCGGGGCTGGCCGTGTCTTCAGCGCTGGAGCAGATCTGGATGCGGCGCGAGCCGGGCTGGCGACGTCCCCCCTGTGGGAGCAGCTATCGGGTGCCATCGCGGATCTGCCCTGTCTGACGGTGGCGGCGCTCAATGGTACTTTGGCGGGTGGAGCGAACGGCATGGCGCTGGCGTGCGATTTACGTATCGCCGTACCAACGGCCAAGGTGTTTTACCCGGTGATGAAGCTTGGCTATCGTCCGCAACCCTCTGACGCGCGGCGGATGGCAGCGCTGATCGGTCCTGCGCGTACGAAGATGATTCTGGCGGCTGGACAGAAAATCACCGCTGAGGAGGCACATATCTTCGGATTGATCGATCGTATTGTCGCGGCTGGCGATCTGATGGCGACGGCGCAGGACCTGATGGTGGATAGCCTCGCGGCGGAGGCGGAGATGGCGCAGGCAATTCTGGCGGATTGCACCTGCGTATAGCGCCCGGCGCTTCAGCGTTTGCGCCGTCCGCCGGGTACGCGCGACTGGAAGGAGGGCGGGCGTTTTTGTACCCAAGCGATGAATTTCGCCAATCTCGGATGCTGACGCAGGGCTTCAATGGTATTGAAAGACCGCGCCAGTTCCGCCTCGCTGAGGGCTGCATGGATTTCTTTGTGACAGATATGATGCAGTAGCACCGTTGGTCCGCCCTTGCCGCCCTTCAGCTTGGGGATCAGGTGATGCAGGCTTTGGGCGACGTCCGTAGGGATAGGCCGTTGGCACAGAGGGCATATCGGATCGACATCGGCAGACGGTGACATTGGCGCAGTCTCTCAGTATGGCTGTTTCAACCGTAAGACATGCGCTGGCGGTTGCGATCGGCAAGGATAAGTACGTAAGGAACTGTCAATTTGACACATCAACGGGACAGCTGGGACGCAGTGGTCGTGGGCGCCGGACCTGCTGGTCTGCGGGCCGCTGAAGAACTGGGGGCTGCGGGTCGCCGCGTGCTGGTTGTTGATGCGAAGCCGTCCGTTGCACGAAAGTTCCTGATGGCTGGGAAATCCGGTCTGAACCTGACGAAGGATGAGGCGCGCGAGATCCTGCTTAGCCACTACGGCGAGGCTGCGGACTGGCTGGCGCCGATGATTGCAGACTGCGACGCGGCAGAGGTGATGGCTTGGGCGACAGGGCTGGGCAGCACTCTGTTTACGGGCACCACAGGACGGGTCTTCCCCCGCGAAATGAAGGCCTCGCCGCTGTTGCGGGCATGGCTGGCCCGTCTGGATGGCTACGGTGTTGAACGGCGCACCCGCTGGCGCTGGCAGGGCTGGAATGACGACGCCTTGCAGTTTGAAACCCCGGATGGTCCCCGTGCGATAAAAGCGGGAGCAACAGTGTTGGCAATGGGGGGCGCCAGCTGGGCGCGGCTCGGCTCTGACGGGCTATGGGCTGCAACTCTGGCAGGAGAGAATGTGCCACTGGCGGCGTTTCAACCTGCCAATGCAGGATTGCTCGTCCACTGGTCCGATCACATGGCACCTCATTTCGGAGCACCGCTGAAGGGGATTGCCCTGCATGCCGGATCAACCCAGTCGCGGGGCGAGGCGGTCATTTCGAGGCAGGGCCTGGAAGGGGGCGGTGTCTATATGATCTGCGCTGCTGTCCGGGAGGGGGCTGAGCTATACATGGATCTGTTGCCGGATTTGTCGCAGGAGCAGGTTGCCGCGCGTCTGGCGCGCCCTCGGGGGAAGTCCAGCCTCTCGACCCATCTGCGAAAGGTGACAAAATTGACACCACCGCGCCTGGCGATCCTACAGGAATTTGCCCGTCCGCTTCCGGTTGAACCTGCGGCGCTGGCCCAGTTGCTGAAGGCAGTGCCGATCCGGCATCAGGGACTGCGGCCGCTGGATGAAGCGATTTCCACCGCCGGAGGTGTCCTGGCAGAGGCGGTTGATGGCGGACTAATGCTGCACAGACGCCCCGGCGTATTCTGCGCCGGAGAAATGCTGGACTGGGAAGCGCCGACCGGTGGATATTTGCTGACCGCATGCCTTGCGACAGGGCGCTGGGCGGGGCGGTCAGCAGTCCGATATCTGACGGGCGACTATGTGATCGAGGCCGCAACCGCCTGAAACGCGGGACGCGCGCGCATCCGCTTGCTATAGGCCAGCATGGCCTCGCTCTCGAGCGGGAATTTGGCGCTATAGGCCCAGTTCAGGCAATGGGTGCAGATGATATCGGGAATGGTGAACTCTTCCCCCATCAGAAACGGGCCGGTCATGCAGGTTTCCAGCTGCGCCAGATTGCGGGAAAACTCCCACTTCAGGCTGTCTTTCACCTCCGGCACGCGCTTATCCTCGGGCAGGATGAAACTGTGACGTGCGCCAGTCCACAACACCGCGTCCAGCTCATCCAGTAGACGATTCGTCATCGCGTCCTGTTTTGCACGGGCGATGGTGCCCGCGGGGGCGGTCAGCTTGCCATGTTTATCTGCAAGATAGGTGATGATGGCGGTCGAATCGGTGATCACCTCCTCGCCATCCTTGAACACTGGGACCTTGCCTGAAGCGTTGAGGGCGACGACCTCTTCGCTCTGCGGCAGGGCAGGGTTCAGCTCATAGGATTGGCCCAGCTCCTCAAGCGCCCAAAGAACACGATAACTGCGCGTCAGTTGCTTGCCGATGACGGTGTACATTGTGAATTCTCCCTGCGGTTCATGCCCGGAACGGAACCGGGTTCCCGCTGTGGGGTCAAGCCTTACTCAAGCCGCTCTGACTGAAACGCAACGTCGGTGCAGATCTGCCGGTCGTGGGCTACCCCACCCGGCTGAGGCGGGCCAGCTGGATCAACGCCCGTTCCATCAGGGCAAGCGCCGGAGCGGTTTGCCCTGCCGAGCGCAGCTGAAGATCGGTGTCCGTCAGCAAGGTGAGCGCGGTTTCAAGCTTGAACGCACCCCAGCTTTGAGCCTGCCGCAGCAGCCTGTCACGGCGTTTGCCGTAGGCCGGCGGGCGCAGTCGCCCGATACCCTGCGCCGGACCGCCGGGATCAGAGGCAATGGTGTAAAGCGTCCGAAAATGGCGGGTTGCCCCGATACAGAGTGTCACCGCATTGGTGCCCTGGGCCTGCAATCGCCCCATCAGCGGGCCGATTTCTGCGCCGCGCCCTTCGGCCACGATATTGAGCATGTCGTCGACTGCCGCTTCGGTCGATTGCGGGGCGATGGCCTGAATATCGTCAAGCGTCAGCGGGGTGCTGTCCTCGTATTTATACAGTGCCAGTTTCTCCACCATGCGGGAAAAATCACCGGGACCGATTTCATTGGCGATATCAACCAGCGCAGACATGCTGTCCCCTGGCACATCACGAATACGGGCCGTACCCAGAATACGCTCGATTTCACCGCGTGACGGAGGATCGTCATAGATGCCGGTCGCATAGGCGTTGCGGTGCCCCTCAAACGCCTTGCGCAGCTTCGAGGTGGCTTTCAATTGCCCGGCTGTCACGATGATCTGCGCATCACCTTGCTGCCAGGCCTCAAGTGCGGCGATCACGGCAGGGGCGGCGGTATCATTGGCGTCTTCGACAAACACGGCACGGATGCCGGGGAAAAAGCCAACCGCCTTCATCGCATCCATCAGCAACGCCGGGTCCTTGCGCAGATCCGCTGCGGGCATCCGGGTCAGGCGCATCTCTTCTTCGGCGGTGGGGCCAAGCAGCGCCGCCAGCAATTGCTGACGTTTCAGCGAGACGCGCATGGCGTCGGGGCCGTAGATCAAAAGGCCTGTCTTGCCCGGATCCGGTTTGGCAAAATAGCCGTCCGCCTCGCGCGGGCTCAGTTTCATTTGGCGGCAACCGCAGGCTGTTCGCTGCTGGAAGTGGCAAGATCCGCAGTGCTCAGCAGTTCAGTTGTGATTTGATCTGCAAGGATAACCATCAGGCGTCGATGGGCATCACGTTCCCCGGCGAGCGTTTCAACCGTGGTGCCTGTGGCGGAATAGCCGGTGAAATTTTCCACATCGCCACTGGCGACAATGGCACCATCAGATTGCCGGGTCAGCACATAGGCGGCCTGCCCCACGATCGAATAGCGCGTGATTTCATTGTCGGCGGTAATGGCCTGCCCTTCGCTTTGGGTGCGCAGCTTCAGATCCAGGGCATAGTCAGCACCACCCCCGCGACCCAGCCGGGTTTCAAGATTCTGAACCAGAAAATAGGCATCGGTATCATCGGTTGCCCCGATCGTTTCCGGGGCCTGAACCGTCACCACACCATAAAGCGCGGACCCGGTGCCCCCCGGAGCATAGACGGGGGTGAAGCCGCAAGCCGCCACCAGAAAGGCAGCGGCCAATGCGGCCGGATATTTCAGGTTAAGCCACGACATTCACAATCCGACCCGGCACAACGATCACCTTTTTCGGAGCGCCGCCATTCAGCGCCTTTTGCACAGCTTCGTGTGCAAGGGCGAGTTTTTCAACCTCATCCTTGGCCAGATCTTTGGCCACGGTGATTTCGCCGCGGCGTTTGCCGTTGATTTGGATCGGCAGGGTCACGCTGTCTTCGACCAGCATCGAATCGTCTGCCACCGGCCAGGGGGCCGTCGCGCAGAGGCCTTCGCCGCCTTGATGGCTCCAGATATCCTCAGCAAGATGCGGTGTCATTGGCGACATCAGCTGCGCCAGCGTCATAATTGCCTGTTTCTGGGCTGCGGTGCCGGCCTTTGATTTGGCCAGTGTGTTGGTGAAGCTGTAGAGCTTGGCAATCGCGGCATTGAAACCGAAGGTTTCGATGCTGAGGGTGACATCGCGGATCGCCTTGTGCATTTCGCGCAGCAGATCCTCGTCGCCGTTGCCGCTGGCGCCGGGGTCCATTTCGCCAATGCGATCACAGAGGTTCCAGACGCGGTTCAGGTGCTTATGCGCGGCCTCAGCCCCGGAAGCGGTCCATTCCACATCTCGTTCCGGCGGCGAATCGGAGAGCACGAACCAGCGTGCCGTATCCGCGCCGTAGGAGGAGATGATGTGGAGCGGATCGACAACGTTGTTTTTCGACTTCGACATCTTGGCCGAGGGGATGACTTTGACCGCTTCACCTGTTTCTTTGACCACGGTTGCCCCGTCCCGTTCTTCGATTTCTTCGGGGTAGTGATAGATCGGGCGATCGTTTTCGGTGCGGCGCTCTGCGTTTTCATAGATCGCGTGGGTTACCATACCTTGGGTGAACAGCGCATCAAACGGCTCTATCGCCTTCTCCGGCAGGTGGCCGCAGATCTGCATCGCGCGGGCGAAGAAGCGCGAATAGAGCAGGTGCAGAATCGCATGTTCGACACCGCCGATATACTGATCGACGTTCATCCAGTATTCGGCGTCTTCCATCCGGGTCGGCGTTTCCGCATCAGGCGCGGTGAAACGGGCGAAATACCACGACGAATCGACGAATGTGTCCATCGTGTCGGTTTCGCGCTGTGCAGGCTTGCCGCAGGCGGGGCAGGCGCAGTTGCGCCAGCTGGGATGACGATCCAACGGATTGCCGGGAACAGAGAAGTCGATCGCCTTGCCATCCTCGTCGTAGGGCAGCGCGATGGGAAGGTTCTCTTTTTTCTCGGGCACCACGCCGCAATCCGGGCAATGCACCACGGGGATTGGGCACCCCCAATAGCGCTGTCGCGACAGACCCCAGTCGCGCAGGCGGAATTTGGTCACGCCTTCGCCCCAGCCTTCTGCTTCCGCCTTGTCGACGGCTGCGTTTACAGCCTCTTCGCCGGTTTGCTCGTCGTTACCAGCGAATCCCTTGATGTAGCGGACTTTCTCCGCCTTGGTCGGGACATAAGCCTCAGTCAGAGGGGAGGTGTCCTCAGGGTTCTCAAACACTGGGATGATCGGCAGATCGTATTTGGTCGCGAACTCATAGTCGCGCTGGTCATGCGCCGGGCAGGCAAAGATCGCGCCGGTGCCGTAATCCATCAGGATGAAGTTGGCGATCCAGACCGGCAGCTCCCAGTCCGGGTTCAGCGGATGTTTGACGCGGATGCCGGTGTCATAACCCAGCTTTTCGGCGGTCTCGATGGCCTCTTCGGTGGTGCCGCCTTTCCGGCACTCGGCAACAAATGCTGCCACCTCTTCCGATTCGGCTTCCAGGGCCTTGGCAATCGGGTGGTCGGGCGAGATACCGACAAAGGACGCACCGTTCAGCGTGTCGGGACGGGTTGTATAAACCTCAATCGGGTCACCACCGTCGGTACGGGCAAAGCTGAACTGGAGGCCGCGGGATTTGCCGATCCAATTTTCCTGCATCAGGCGCACCTTGGCGGGCCAGTTCTCCAGCGTGTCCAGAGCGGTCAGCAGCTCATCCGAATAGTCGGAGATCTTGAAAAACCACTGTGTCAGCTCGCGCCGTTCGACAAGCGCGCCGGAGCGCCAGCCACGACCGCCTTCGACCTGTTCGTTTGCCAGCACGGTCATGTCGACCGGATCCCAGTTCACCACAGCGTTCTTGCGGTAGACCAAACCTTTTTCGAGGAAGTCGAGGAACAGCGCCTGTTGTTGGCCGTAGTACGATTCGTCACAGGTGGCGAACATCCGCGACCAGTCCAGCGACAGTCCCAGCGGTTTCATCTGCTCGACCATCGTGTCGATATTCGCGTAGGTCCAGTCCTTGGGGTGGCCGCCGCTCGCCATTGCGGCGTTTTCAGCGGGCATACCAAAGGCATCAAACCCCATCGGGTGCAGAACGCTATGCCCTGTTGAGAGTTTATAGCGCGCGATCACATCGCCCATCGTGTAGTTGCGCACATGCCCCATATGCAGCTTGCCCGACGGGTAGGGGAACATCTCCAGCACATAGTACTTCGGCTTGTTGGCGGAGCGTGTTGCCTGAAAAATCCCGGCTTTCTCCCAGGCTTCTTGCCAGCGCGCTTCGATTTCCGGGGCAACATAACGGGGCATCAGAGCAGTCCTTCGTAGATAAAAACGCCAGGTTTGGGGCCTGGCGCTTGTGATAGTGATGTTTGCCCGCCTGTTCCAGAGGGCAGAATGAGGGGATGCGTCGCGTCAGAGCCTGCGATCAGCGATCCGAAGCTGCCGCGCCCGTGAGAGAATCGCATCCTCAATCGCGCGTGCGGTGCTTGCGCTGACGGGACCGTTGCGGGTCTGCAGCGAGACATTCAGCGAGCGGGCGTCCAGTGCCGGGTCTTTGATATGCACTGTGGCGCGATAGGCGCGCCCGCCACCCGGAGGCGTGCCGTAGCCGGTGACGATGACCCCGGTGTAGGGTTCGACGGTTTGCAACGGCAGGAAGTCCAGCACATCCAGCGTTGCCGTCCAAAGGTAGCGGTTCACCTGAACGATCTGTTCCGCTTTTGTCGGTTTGAAGGCGTCCCAGATTGTTGTGCCTTCGATGTTCTCAGGGTCTCGTGGGTTGCCGCCAATGACATTCTCATTATAGGTCGACGGGCCGCCGCGGTTCTTGCCGCCGAATGCGCCACAGCTGGCGGTGACTGCCAGAAGCGAGATGAGTCCAAGTTTCGTGAGCCAGCGCATGATGGGCAAGATCCGTTGCTATTCCGGTTGCGGACTAGTCCTAGCCAAGCGATAGGGCGGCAACAAGCCTATTCTTTAATAGACTCTCTCTGTGCGAAGCCGTTGATGGCGCTGGGGTTAAGATACTGTGACATGGTTGCATCAACTTCGGGCCGAAAGGAATTGCGGCCTGCGCCCAAGCTTGCGCAACCACCCCAAAAAAAGCGAAACGGATGGCGTACTCAGACTTGTGCCACTCAGCGCCTGTTTGAGCTTGGAAATTTAAACCCGAGGGAAAAACATGAAAAAGATTCTCTTCGCTTCGACTGCGCTGGTCGCCACCGCTGGTGTTGCAGCAGCAGACGTTTCGTTCGGTGGCTACGGCCGCTTTGGTGTTGGTTACGTTGAAGACCGCACCGTTGGTGGCACTTCCGACACCGTGATCGTCAGCCGCTTCCGTATGAACATCGACGCATCCGCTGAAACCGACGCAGGCGTGAAATTCTCCGCTCGCGTTCGTATGCAGGCTGACGAAGATGCTGCTTCCGGCGAAGCAAACGCAGCTGGCCTGAACGGCGCGCGTTTCTCCGTTGAGTACGGCGGTCTGCGTGTTGACGTTGGCAACGTTGCTGGCGCAATCGACAACCTGCCCAACTACTACGGCAACGAGCCGGGCCTGGAAACATTCATGGGCCAGTACTCCGGTGCTGACTATGGCTTCATCGGTTACTCTTCCGGTGGCGCAGGCGTAAACGGCGTATACGCACGTTACGCTGTTGGTGACTTCGCTGTTGCAGCTGCTTACGACCAGGCAGCAAACGGTGCAGACGGCGACCGTTTCGACATCCACGCCGCTTACACCTTTGGCAACATCACTGCCGCTCTGGCATATGGTGAAACCGACAACGGTGCAGCTGCAGACTTCGACATGACCGTCCTGACCCTCGGCGGTTCCTGGGGTGCATTCTCCGGTACTCTGATCGTTGGTGACGAATCTGTTGCAGCAGTCAACGAATCCGACACCTTCTACGGTATCTCCGCTGCTTACGACGTAAGCTCCGCAACCACCCTGACCTTCGCTTACGGCGACGGTTCCGGCGACGGCGACACCCGCAACATCGGTCTGGGCGTGATCCACGACCTGGGCGGCGGCGTCTCCCTGCGTGGCGGTATCGGCGAAAGCAAAACCGGCAACGCCGACGGCCAGATGCGTGCCGACTTCGGTGCTCAGTTCAGCTTCTAAGCTGACCTGAACCACTACGGTTCTTGGGGCGGGCTCTTACGAGCTCGCCCTTTTCTTTTGGGCAGAAACCGTGTTTGTCTGCGGCAACAAATGACCACAGTGAGACTGCCCCATGTCGCTTCAGGACATTCAAACCCGCATTCGTTCCGCCGAAGAAAAAGCCAATCGCTCCACAGGATCGGTGCAGCTGATTGCCGTATCAAAAGTTCAGCCCGATGACCGGGTTGAGGCCGTTCTGAACGAAGGGCATCGCTGTTTTGGCGAGAATCGCGTGCAGGAAGCTGCCGGAAAGTGGCCGGATTTTTCGACCCGCTACTCAGACCTGGATCTGCATCTTATCGGTCCCCTGCAAACGAACAAGGCGCGGCAGGCGATGGAATTGTTTCAGAATATTCACACTGTGGATCGGCCGAAATTGGCAAAAACCCTCGCCCGACTGGCACAGGAGTTGGGTCACTGCCCCAAGTTATTCGTACAGGTGAACACCGGAGAAGAGCCGCAAAAGGCGGGTATCCCACCGCGTGAGGCGGATGCCTTTATCCGCGAGTGTCAGGACATGGATCTCATTGTGGAAGGTCTGATGTGCATTCCACCCGCTGGTGAAGAGCCGAGCCTGCATTTTTCCCTATTGGGTAAAATCGCGGCCCGAAACGGTCTGAGTGGTCTGTCGATGGGCATGAGCGGTGATTTCGAAACCGCCATAGCCCTGGGCGCGACTCATGTTCGGGTTGGATCCGCTATTTTCGGCGCCCGTGCCTACGAAATCTAGGGGGCTGGCACGCCAAAACTGAAGCCTGTCAATCTGCCAGCGGCGGCACGACAAGGCGCGTTCCGGGGGCAATCTGTCTGGCCAGCCAGTGCAGGTTTCTTCGTGAGAAGGCGATACACCCCTCGGTCGGATATCCGGGGCGGCGCCATTGGTGCAGAAAAATTGCCGATCCGCGTCCCGGTTCGGCATCTGGCCAGTTCCAATCCGTCACTAAGATCAGATCATACAGCGGGTCGGCCCGCCTCAGAGCTTCGTGGCTGTCGGCGTATGGCGCGCGGATGTGGTGGTTGTAGTCAACCGTACCGGGAGCGTCGGACCACAGATCACCGGGCCCAATCGGTTCCGCCCAGTCTGTCGGCGGGGTCATGCGGTCAGGTCGGTAGAGCATTCCGACGATCTCATGGCTGCCGATTGGGGTCGCCCCGTCACCTTCTGCTTTGTTGCGGGTCAGCCCGCCGCGCCCGATCGTGCAGGGCAGGCGGCGCCCGGCAAAGCGCAGCCCCTGCCGTGTAAGCACCATGTCCATCGGCCCCAAAGCGCGCGCCATTGAGGATCTCACAGCATGTGACCTGACTTGGCGGCTTTGGTTGCGAGATACCCGCGGTTGAATGCGGTTTCACCAACCTTAAGCGGAACCCGTTCCGCAACGGTGATGCCGGTTTTCTCCATCATGGAAATTTTGTTCGGATTATTGGTCAGCAGTCGCACCGATGAAAACCCCAGCTCCTTGAGGATAGCAGAACCCAGGCGGAAATCCCGCTCATCGTCCTCGAACCCCAGTCTGTGGTTGGCCTCAACAGTGTCAAACCCCTGATCCTGCAAGGAATAGGCGCGCATCTTGTTGGCCAGACCTATCCCGCGCCCTTCTTGGTTGAGGTAGAGAAGAACACCCTGGCCCTCGGCACCCATTTGCGCCAGTGCCCCATGAAGCTGCGGACCGCAGTCGCATTTCAGCGACCCTAGAACGTCGCCGGTAAAACAAGCCGAGTGTAGCCGGGCCAGAACTGGCTGGCTGCGGTCAGGTTTGCCGATCTCGATGGCGTAATGTTCCTCGGCGCCATCCTCGGGGCGGAAGATATGCAGTCGGCCAGCCTCAGCAGCGGCAATCGGCAGGCGGGCGGCGGCCACCGGGTGGAGGGGCGAGCTTTCGACCATCAGCGGTGCAACAGCGGCAAGTGGCAGTGTTGTTAATCCGTGACTTTGGGCGAACTGTGCCGGATGCTGCACTGGGCAGATTACTGCCGTAGGTAAGAGCCGGGCTGATTTCGTCAAAGCAATGGCCAGACGGTGGAGTTCTGCGTCGCCGTCTCTGACGCTTCGCAGTGGCCCCTTCATCGGTGTACGAAGGTCGTCAGCCGGATCGGCAACTGCTTGAATCCATGTAAGATCTGCAGAGGCAGGAACGGCAATACGGGCGATATCCCCATCATAGACCCGAGCCTTCAGTGTTTCAGCGCGCCGGGCTGTCACCGTCAGCGCAATAGGACCGAGCGCCCGCAAGCTGGCAAGGCGTTTCGTGTCCAAAGGCTCCACCGCGAGGGCCAGAATAGCCTGATCCGGGGTTGTCAGAACCACCGGCAGCCCCATCCGCAAATCTACCCGCGCGCGGGCCAGAAGGTCGATCATCGTGGGCATCAGACTCATGCGGGAATCCTGTGAGGTCGTTGACGTCTTGGGGCGCTGCACCATTGCGGTGGCCCGCCTTTAAGTAGTCACAAACGATGCGAAAGTGAAACAATTCCCGTCTGATGGACACGTCGGCGTGAAAGCTTTGCAGCATAACTTGTGATCGGGGAATGGACTGCGCATGTATTGGGAGTAGCACAGGAGGACAAGGTGATGGCCCAACTGAAGAAAATACTGCTCGTCGACGATGACGAGGATCTGCGCGAAGCCTTGAGCGAACAGTTGGTCATGACCGAGGACTTCGATGTCTTTGAGGCTGAAAACGGTCAGAATGCCATGGAGCGTGCAAAGGAAGCGCTTTATGATCTGATCATTTTGGACGTGGGTTTGCCGGATACGGATGGGCGGGAGCTCTGCCGTCTGATGCGCAAGCAGGGCGTGAAGGCCCCGATCCTGATGCTGACAGGCCACGACAGCGATGCAGACACCATTCTTGGTTTGGATGCGGGCGCGAATGACTATGTCACCAAACCGTTCAAATTTCCGGTGCTGCTCGCGCGGATCCGTGCCCAGTTGCGGCAGCATGAGCAGTCCGAAGATGCCGTATTCGCGCTTGGCCCCTATACGTTCAAACCTGCGATGAAGCTGCTTTTGACCGAGGATGAGCGCAAGATCCGTCTGACGGAAAAGGAAACCAATATCCTGAAGTTCCTCTACCGCTCTAACGAGGGAGTGGTGCAGCGCGATGTGCTGCTGCACGAGGTCTGGGGCTATAATGCAGGGGTGACGACCCACACGCTTGAGACCCATATTTATCGTCTTCGCCAGAAAATTGAACCAGATCCATCGAATGCACGTATACTGGTTACCGAGTCGGGTGGCTACAAACTGGCAATCTGACATGTCAGCGCCATAGAATCGCCAAGTCGCGTGACTATGCTGATGACTAAGACAGGCGCCTTAGGCGCTGATGAGAGTTCCCGTGCATGTCCGGGTAATGACATGTTCCTCCCTGTTGGACTGCCGGGCCATTGTGCCCGGCCTTTTTTTATCTGTTTGGCGCTGGCAGGGCGTACGCGCCGATTGGGCGGCCTCTTACAATCATTTGGCCACTGGTATCACCGCGTCGGAGCGGGCAGTATCCCGCCCACAGCACAGATCTGACAGAAAGAGGCGCGCAATGTCGTTTACCCTAGCCACCTGGAACATCAATTCGGTTCGCCTGCGGGAGCCGATTGTCTGCAAGCTGTTGGCAGAGGAAGGTCCGGATGTGCTGTGCTTGCAGGAATGCAAAAGCCCGGTGGACAAGATTCCGATGGAGCAGTTTGCCGAGCTTGGCTACGGCCACATGGTTGCGCGCGGGCAGAAGGGTTACAACGGTGTGGCGATTCTGTCCCGACTGCCGATCGAGGATGTTGGCGACAAAGATTTTGCAGGCTTAGGTCATGCACGCCACATCGCGGGGCGGTTGGAAAACGGGGTCACGATCCACAATTTCTACGTGCCTGCCGGTGGCGACGTCCCGGACCGTGCGGTGAATGAGAAATTCGGTCAGAAACTCGATTACCTCACCGACATGCGCGACTGGTTCAACGCCGAACGGCCTGAGAAATCCATTCTGGTTGGTGACCTTAATATTGCGCCGCGCGAGGATGATGTCTGGGATCACAAGAAGCTGTTGAAGGTGGTGAGCCACACCCCGATTGAGGTCGAGCATTTCGCAGATGTCATGGACGCAGGTGGCTGGTCCGATGTCACGCGCAACGATATTCCTGACGGGCAGCTCTACAGCTGGTGGAGCTACCGCGCCAAGGACTGGGATGCGGCGGATAAGGGACGCCGACTGGATCATGTCTGGGCGACCCCGGATATCAAGAACGCAGCCCATTCCAGCCGGGTGATGCGTGCTGCCCGTGGTTGGGAGAAGCCCAGCGACCATGCGCCTGTGTTTGCAACATTTGACCTTTGAGATGTTCCTGACGGTGTCGCCGACCGCCTTCATCGGCGGCACCACGGAATAGTGATTTTCACGCCGCGCCTGATTGGCTACACTGCCGCCAAAATACGCCCAGTGATTTACAAGAGGCAGAGGCAATGAGCAGAATCATAGGCGCCATGATCCTATTGTTGATCGTGGCATCCTGCGGCGGTGGCGGTGGCTCACCACCGCGCAATCTCGACAACGCGTGCAGTATCATCAAGCAGCGGCCTGAGTATCTGAAGGCGTTCCGCGCCACAGAAAAACGTTGGGGCGTGCCGATGCACGTGCAGATGGCCGTTATCCACCAGGAGAGCCGGTTCCGTTCCGACGCCCGCACACCGCATCGGTTTGCGCTTGGGGTGATCCCAATGGGGCGGCAATCCAGCGCGTATGGCTATAGTCAGGCGTTGGACGGCACTTGGGACGACTATCGCAGATCAGCTGGACGGCGTGGTGCGAAACGCAATCGCATCAAGGACGCCACCGACTTTATGGGCTGGTACATGAACCAGACGCGGGAGCGGAACGGCGTGTCGCTCTATGATGCACGTAACCAGTATCTGGCTTACCACGATGGCCACACTGGCTATGCGCGGGGCACCTACCGGTCCAAACCCTGGCTGTTGCGCGTCGCTGGAAAGGTCCAGGCTCGGGCTGAGATGTATCAAACACAACTCGCCACCTGTCGACGCGCACGCTGATCGGCATATCCCTGAAATGAACGCCCCCGCTCAGATTATTGGGCGGGGGCTTTTTCTGTCTGTGGCTTATCAGCGTGTGGGGGCCGAGCTGGTGTTGAAGAGCTTTGATGGCAGCTTCACGCCGGTCTTTAACCCGCCCAGGATCACCGTGGTCTGCCCCCCTGAACCATCGTGGATCACCCATTTACGCAGTTCGACCGGGTCACCGGTAAACATCATTTCGATGCTGCCATACTCAGGGTTCTTGGGATCCTGCGCCCGGATGATGGTCGAGGTGCCGTCAAAGCTGTGGCCGACGACCATATTGGCACGCCCGAGGTTCACGTTCCGGGCAAGAATAAGAGAGAGCGGGGTGCGCTTCAGCGGATAGGTTTCCGGTGGCTGATTTGACTTCGGGTCCTGGATCAGCACAGCGCCCGCACCTGCGACCACAACGCCCTTGTTCGGTGGGTCATATTCGAACCGCATTCGGCCAGGGCGGTGCATATACAGCTTCCCGGTCGACAGGCTACCATCATCGTTGATCTGGCTGAAGGGCGCCGTGGCGGTGGAAATCCCGTTCAGGTATTGCGAAACTTCATTCAGGCTCAGCTTCTCGGCTGCCCATGCAGCCGGGGAACAGAGCGTCAGCGCTATGGCGTAGGCGATTTGTTTCATGGCTTCTAAATAAGGACGCTGCGACAAATGTGAAGAGGCGGGACCAATTGGCCCCGCCCCGAATTTATTGCTCAGGAACCAGAATTTCCCTTTTCCCGACGTGGTTTGCTGGGGAAACGAGGCCCTCTTCCTCCATCTGTTCAACAAGACGTGCGGCCTTGTTGTAGCCGATGGCGAGTTTGCGCTGGATGTAGGAGGTGGAGCATTTGCGATCCTTGATCACAATCTGCACTGCGGTGTCATAGAGGGCATCCTCGGTATCGGTGTTGCCTCCGGTCGAGAGCCCAAGAACGGCGTCGATGTTGTCTGCCTTCTCGTCATCAGGACCGTCCAGCACGTTGCCGATATATTCAGGCGGGCCAAATTGCTTGAGGTGATTGACGACCTCTTCCACCTCTTCATCTGACACAAAGGGACCGTGGCAACGGGTGATCTTGGCTCCGCCGGCCATATAGAGCATGTCGCCCATCCCAAGAAGCTGTTCGGCGCCCATCTCACCAAGGATGGTCCGGCTGTCCACTTTTGAGGTCACCTGGAAGGAAATCCGGGTCGGGAAGTTGGCCTTGATCGTGCCGGTGATCACATCGACCGACGGCCGTTGCGTGGCCATGATCAGGTGAATGCCCGATGCCCGTGCCATCTGGGCCAGGCGCTGGATGCAGGCTTCGATTTCCTTGCCAGCAACCATCATCAGGTCGGCCATCTCGTCGACAATGACGACGATATAGGGCAGGGCTTCGGGGGCGAATTCTTCGGTCTCGAACACCGGTTCGCCGGTGTCATCGTCAAAACCGGTCTGCACCGTGCGGCTGAACATTTCGCCTTTGTCGAGCGCCTCTTTTACCCGGCCGTTGAAGCCTGCGATATTGCGGACGCCCATTTTCGACATCTTGCGATAGCGATCTTCCATTTCGCCGACGACCCATTTCAAGGCAACGACAGCTTTTTTCGGATCGGTCACCACCGGCGACAGCAGGTGCGGGATACCATCATAGACGGAAAGTTCCAGCATCTTGGGATCGATCATGATCAGGCGGCATTCCTCTGGCGTCAGCTTGTATAGCAGCGACAGGATCATGGTGTTGATCGCCACGGATTTACCCGAGCCGGTGGTCCCTGCGATCAGCAGGTGGGGCATTTTGGCGAGGTTGGCGACCATGCTGTCGCCGCCAATATCCTTGCCAAGCGCAAGCGGTAGCGCATGGGTGCCGTCACCGAAATCGCGCGAGGCGAGGATTTCACGCAGAACAACCTTTTCGCGTTTGTCGTTCGGCAGTTCGATACCGATCACTGTGCGGCCGGGCACGGTAGACACACGCGCAGAGAGCGCCGACATCGAGCGGGCGATATCATCCGCGAGGCCGATAACACGGCTTGCCTTCAGGCCGGGTGCCGGTTCCAGTTCATACATGGTCACAACGGGGCCGGGGCGCACTGAAACGATGTCTCCTTTGACGCCATAGTCATCCAGCACCGATTCCAGCATCCGGGCGTTTTCTTCCAGAGCCTCATCGCTCAGATGATGACGTTCGATTTGCGCCGGACTGGTCAGGAGAGAGAGCGGCGGCAGTTCAAAGTCACTGCTGGTGTCCTCAAACGCCAAGGGCGGTTGTGCTTCCGCCTTGGCGCGCGTCGACGGCTGTGGTGGTTTGCGCACCGGCTGTTCCACAACAGCCCGCCGGGGCTCTGCCACGGGGAGCGCTACGGGAGTCGATACAGGTGCAGCGGCTGCCGCAGTGTCCGTGGCAGCTTGCGCTGACTGAGGCGTGCGGCGCAGAACCTGCGCAGCGCCTGAGGTGACGGCGGGCGCATGTGGCAAATCTTCCGATGCGACATGATCAACGAACTCAGGAGAGCTGTTATGCTGCAACTCAGATGATGCGACAGCAGGGTGATCATAGGCGTCGTCATCGTAACCCTGATGCGTATCGATGGCGGCGGAAAAGCTGGTTTCAGGCGCGGGAGGCAAAGGCGGGGTCGCCCCCAGAGCCGCGCCCATGGCGTCCAAGGATGCGCCGGTCAACGGTGGCTCCGGCGGTAGGCCGTCGCTTGCCTGGTTGGGATTGAAAATCAGCGGTTCTGGTCGGCGTCCGCGGCCCTTGGTCAGCGGGAAATCCACTTCGGGGGCGACATCAGCAGCTCGGCGTACACGCACCGCGCTGGCGATTTTCTCTGCGATCCGTTCATCGCCGGGCAATCCGTCCAGATCTGCGGCGGCATCCAGATCGTTTAGGGTTGGTTCAACCAGCTCCGGTTCTGGCATGATGGGATCTGCCCGGCGGATAAGGTTTGGCACGCGGGCAAATAGTCCGGTCTTTTCCTTAACCGGCTCGGCGGCGTCTTCCTGCGAGGCCTCAAAGGCTGGTTCTACCCGAGCATGGGGCGCAGCAACTGGCCCAAGTGACGGGGCACCCAGCGGCGGTGCGGCCATGGGGGCATCGTCGAAATCCATCGGCTCAAACATCTGCGGGTCTGTTTCAGCACTGTCGACAACATCGGCCATGGCGACAGCGGCGGCGGTGCGTTCGGCGCGACGGCTGCGATAGCTGAGCGCCGCCTGCATGCCACTGGCGGCCCCCCGGCCAAGCAGACCCGCAATCGCACCATAGATCAGGATGAGGCCAACAAGCACAAACCGCAGGCCGCGCGTCACCTCGGGTCGGGTGAAGCCGAGCACGGTCGCACCGAGGCTGACCATGCCAAGTGCCGTCAGCAGCGACAGGAATTTGACGAGAAAGATCAACCCGACCGGCAGCAGTGCCAGCAACATGCCAAGGAAGGTGTACCCGATCATACCACCCAGGCCAAAAGTATGGGCTGATTTCCAAGCCTCCGAGGGGACCAGTGTTTCCAGATGCAGAGAGACCAGCAGGAGCCAGGGCAACGACAGCAGCAGTGGCCACAGAAAACGATCCTCCCCCCGGTGCAGCACGCAGCGTCCGCCCCAAACGGTCAGGAATAGGGCAATTGCCCAACTGGCCTTGCCAAAGAGGGTGATCAGAATGAAGGCGACAGAGGCACCGGTGCGGCCCAGCATATTCTGGACTGGGGCATCTGTTGACACCATCCAGTTGGGATCATCTGCGGAATAGCTGCCGATCATCAGGGCAACCATCAGGCCGAACCCGATCAGCAAGACGCCGATCAGCTCCTTGCCGCGTTTCTCAATGGCCGCCTGCATCGTACTGTCCAGCAATGGATCACGGCTGCGCGTCTGAAATGCCATGCCTACCTCGTTTCATCTTGTCCGTCGGGGTGTCCCGCTTTTGGCGCGGGTTTTGTCCCCATGACTTTTCTTATTTTGGCGCCCCCTCTGAACGGGGCGCATGCAATGGGTCGTCAGTACAGGCAGCTGCGCAACGTGTGCAGGGCGGCCTCTGTCTGTTTCGCGGGCGCAACCAACGCCACACGAATATAGCCTCTGCCGGGATTTGCGGTGCCGTCACCTTGGGCCAGATAGGCGCCGGGCAGAACCCGCACACCAGTGTCTTGCCATAGTTTAAGCGCGGCTGTCTCGCCGTCTTCGACCGGTAGCCAGAGGAAAAATCCCGCCTCTGGCGTCATATAGCCATCGAGCCCGTCAAAGACCCGATCCGCGATCCGGTATTTCTCCTGATAAAGTGCGCGATTCTCGGCAACATGCGCCTCATCGGCCCAGACGCGGGCCGCGGCCGCCTGTAATGGCGCGGGCAGAGGGGCGCCGGAATAGGCACGCAGCTGATGCACCCGCTTCATCGTATCCGGGCCGCCTGCAATCAGTCCTGAACGCAGACCAGCAAGGTTGGAGCGCTTCGAGAGCGAGTTGAACAGAACGACGCGTTCGGGATCAGCCCCCAGCTCCTGCGCCACGCTCAATGCGCCGACAGGTGCTGTATCGCGGTAGATCTCAGAATAGCATTCATCGGCAAAGATGCGAAAATCATACTGTTCCGCCAACTGGATCAACTGGGTCCAATATGCCCGGCTGGCAACAGCGCCCTGCGGGTTCGCGGGGGAGCAGATGTAGGCCACGGCGGTGCGGTTCAACACGTCCGGCGATTGGCTGGCATAGTCGGGCAGATGGCCGGTATCCGCCGTGGCAGGTACAAAAACAGGTTCAGCCGCGACGGAGATCGCCGCAACCATGTAGACTTGATAAAACGGGTTAGGGATCAAAACCACGGGTTTTGCGCCGTTTTTCTGCTCCGGGCACAATGCCATTGCGGCGTTGTAGAGACCCTCACGGGTGCCGTTCAGCGCCATCACCTGGGTCATTGGATCAACGCTCACATTATAGCGGCGCTTGATCCAGTCGCTGATGGCACCGCGCAGCTCGGCGCTGCCCTCATTCGGGGGATAGCTTTGAAAGCCAGCGGCATTTTCGACGATGACATCGGTAACCCAGGCAGGGAAATCATGTTTGGGTTCGCCAATGGTCATATGCACCACGTCGCCGCCCGGCGTGTGGTGGTCAAGCAACGCCCGCAGGCGCGGAAACGCATATGGCGGCAGGTTCGAAAACCGCTCCGGAAAATTCATATATCTGGCCTCAGGTCCGGGATCGTTAGTGCCCCGTTTGTGATCAAACTACAGAGCCGATCCCGCTGCGTCCAGCCACGCAAAACCGGGCTTGGCGAAATGTGGCTTTCACGCCAACGCTCGCTCCACCGCAGCGCCAATGCGCAAAAGCGCCTCTTCGCAGTCGGGCTGGCCGAGGATCTGCAACCCACAGGATGGCACTCTTGTCGGCAGCGTCAGGGCGCAGAGACCCATCAGGTTCCCAATCCGGGTATTGCGCAGCGCCATCAGGTTCGAATGGATGTAGTAGTCATGATCGCTTTGGAGCCGTGCGACATTCGGCGGCAGAATGGGGGAGGTCGGGCAGAGGATCCCGTCAAAGCCTGCGGTGGCCAGATCCCAGTCCATTCTGAATTGTTCCAGCTTGGCCCAAGCTGCGACATAATCCGGACCGCTGAAGCCCGCACCGGAGCGGAAGCGTTCGAGGATCTCCGGGAACATCAGATCTGGGGCTGCTTCAATCACATCCTTCCACAGACCGTAGGCTTCGGATGTGAACAGGACTGCGCTTAGGGCCATGGCTTCTTCCAGCACGGGCACCTCTAGCGGCATGATCTCCGCCCCGGCGGCGCGCAACTGATCCAGGGCCGTGCTGTAGGCGCTTGCGATCTCAGGCGCGAGGTCCTGCTGCGCGACAGTCCACAGATCGGCAAATCGTTTCCCCGCCAACGTTGCCCCTCTCAGGTCGGGGCCATGGTTGCCCTCCAACATGCCGAGATAGAGCGCAGCATCCTCAACCGATCGGGTCAGCGGGCCAACCGTATCAAACCTGAGGCAGAGCGGGACGACCCCTTCCAGGCTGATCCGGCCAGAGGTGGTCTTTAGCCCCACAAGATCGTTCCATGCCGCCGGAATACGCACCGAACCCCCAGTGTCAGAGCCGATTCCACAGGCCGCAAGCCCAAAGGCGACAGAGGTCGCCGCACCGGAAGATGACCCGCCGGGCGCGGCTGCGCCGTCATGAATGCAAGGCGGTGTCGCCTTCACCGGGTTGAGGCCGAGCCCGGAGAACGCCAGCTCGCTCATATGTGTCTTGCCAAGGCATACAGCGCCCATTGCGGTCGCTGACCGCAGCACCAGCGCATCGCGATCAGGTATGCGATTGGCCAACAGATCAGACCCGGATTCGGTCGCTATGCTGGCACTGTCAAACAGATCTTTCCAGCTGATCGGAACACCGTCCAATAGCGACAATCGCTGTCCATTTGCTGCGCGCGCTTTGGCGGCTTCTGCTTCGGCGAGGGCGCGGTCATGGGTCACGACGGTGTAAATCCGGTCACGATGCGGATGTGCGTCGATCGCATCGAGATAGGTTTTGGTCAGGGCAACCGGACAGATATCGCCCGCCTCGATGCCACGGCCCAAATTCGCCGCAGTCTGCGTCAGCCACTCTTGCATATGCGCCTCTCCAAGTTGCACGGGATGGGGCGACGGTAGCGGCACCGCGCCCCATGGACAATCCCAATCGCAGGCGCATATTGCGGGGCATGAAAAACACATCTGACATCCTGATTGTGGGCGGTGGCCTGAATGGTCCGGCTCTTGCTTTGGCGCTGGCACAGACCGGGCACAACGTGACCCTGATTGATGCGCTCCCTCGAGATCTGCGCGACGATGAGGCCTTCGACGGGCGCAGCTATGCCCTGGCGTTGGCCTCGCAGCGGCTGGTGGATCAGATCGGCGTCTGGTCGCAGGTCGCTGACAACGCACAGCCGATGCTGGATATCAAGGTCACCGACGGCAGGGCCGGGCAGGGGCCGTCGCCGTTTTTCATGCATTTCGACCACGCCGAGATCGAAGATGGTCCGATGGGCTACATGATTGAGGATCGCTATCTGCGCCGGGCCTTGCGCAGCGCCATGGAAGACAACGCCGCGATCACATTGGTGGATGAGCAGACAGTGGTCGCGCAGCGGGTCGACACCAGCGGTGTGACCGTCACGCTTGCGTCTGGCGACACGTTGCGCGCTGGCATGATTGTTGGCGCGGATGGCCGGCGCAGCGGGACCGCAGCACGGGCCGGTATCAAACGGACCGGATGGGACTACGGGCAGACGGCCTTGGTCTGTGCGATTGAACATGAAAAGCCCCACCACGGGGTCGCACATCAGTTCTTCATGCCGCCTGGCCCTCTGGCCATCCTGCCGCTACCGGGTAACCGGTCTTCAATCGTGTGGAGTGAACGCAGTAGCACGGCCCGGTCCATTCAGGCGCTTGGAGAGGCGGATTATCTGGCGGCGCTGCGTCCGCGCTTTGGTGATTTTCTGGGCGAGATCAGTCTGGCTGGGGACCGGTTCACCTATCCGCTGAACCTGACACTGGCGAATGCGTTCGTGTCGGAGCGGCTGGCGCTGGTCGGGGATGCCGCACATGGGGTCCATCCGATTGCTGGGCAGGGGCTCAACGCGGGTCTTCGCGATGTTGGCGCCTTGGCGGAGGTGCTGACCGAAGCGAAGCGCCGTGGCGAGGATATCGCCTCACCCTTGGTGCTGGCGCGATACCAGCAGTGGCGTCGTTTCGATACTGCCAGCCTCGCAGCCGCCACGGATATGTTCAACAGGCTGTTTTCCAGCGATAATCCGCTGCTCCGTCTGGGGCGCGACATCGGTATGGGCGTGGTTGGTGCGATCCCGGGGCTGCGGCAAAGCTTTATTCGAGAGGCCGCTGGGTTGACCGGCGATCTGCCACGCCTGCTGCAGGGGCGGAAGATCTAACGGATGAAGGTCGAGCAAACCATTCCCAGTCTCCGTCACATTGCAGAATGCCTCAATAAGGAACGCGGGAGTTAGTCTAGCACGCGGGCTTCATCTTCCAGCATCACCGGGATACCGTTGCGGATTGGGAAGGCCAGATTGGCAGCGCGCGAAATCAGCTCCTGTGCAGATGCGTCATATTCCAGAACCGTCTGGGTGCGCGGACAGACCAATGCCTCCAGCATCCGGCGATCAAAGGAGGCCGCCATGGCATCGGTGGAAGACGGTTCAGTGCTCATTGCAGAATTTCCTCATGCGAGCCGCCGCGCAGGGCAAACTCGATCAATGTGACCAGTGTTTCGCGCCTTGTGGCAAGGCAGGGCGCTTCGAGCAAGGCCTGTTTGTCCTCGGGATCGAAGTCGAGCATCATGGAGAGGGAATTGATCAAAAGCTCATCTTCAGCGTCCTTCAACGCATCCCAATCTGTCGATAAGTTGCGCGATTCGAAAAAACGCTCGAGCAGGTCCAAAAATCCTGGTCGGTTGAAAGTTCCGTCGGCTTCAACTTTACCCAGGTCGCGGTTAAAATCGTTCCAGTCGACTTCGCATCGCCGATAGGGCGTGAATCCGTTCACCTCGGTCTTGATGCGGAAGCGCGATACGCCTGACAAAGTGATCAGGTAGCGCCCGTCCTCGGTTTCTGAAAACTGGGTCACACGCCCCGCACAGCCGATACTGTGGAGGGTGCTGTCTTCTGTTTTCGAGGGGAACGGCTGGACCATGCCGATCAACCGGTGCGACGTCTTGAATGCGTCCTCCAGCATTTGCAGGTAGCGCGGTTCGAAGATGTGCAGCGGTAGCCGTGCCCGAGGCAGCAATAGCGCCCCGGGTAGAGGAAACACCGGTAGAATATCGGGCAGATCAGCGGCCTGTATCATGCTAGGGACTGTAGCGCTGACATTGCCTTAGGCAAATATGATAGAACTGAGTTTGCGCCGACCATTCAGAACAATCGGATCATTCGGTTTCAACGCATCAAAGATCGTGAACAGTTGGGCCTTTGCGGCGCCATCATTCCAGTCCTGATCCTTGCGGAACAGCGTCAGAAGTTCATCCACGGCGGCCTCTGCCTCGCCGGCGGCATGCAAGGCCTGCGCCAGATCAAACCGCGCCTGATGGTCTTCGGGATAGGCCTCCACGGTTGCGCGCAGTTCGGCCACCGGACCGGCATTTTCGGCCTGACGGGCGAGGGCGATTTGGGCATGGGCTGCCTCGATCTCTGCGGCGTCGGAAATCTCAGCGGGGGCGCCATTCAGCACAGCCTCTGCCTGATCCAGGTCGCCCATGGCAACATGGGCACGAGCCAGACCACCGTAAGCAGCTGCGTTTTTGTCATCTTCGCCCAAAACAGCGGCAAAGGTCTGTGCGGCATCTGCCACATCGCCGTCGGCCAACATCTGCTCTGCGGCTTCGATCGCATCGCCCAGACCGCCATCTGCGCTACCGCCGCCTGCTTCGATGGCGCGCTTGATGAACGCATCGATTTCGGATGGGGCCACAGCGCCCTGGAACATGTCAATTGGTCGACCTTGGACAAAGGCGACAACCGTAGGGATCGACTGCAGCGGCAAACCCTGCTGCGATAGCGCCTGCACCAGACGCTGGTTCTGATCCACGTCAATCTTTGCCATTGTGACCGCGCCTTTGGCTTTGGTCACGGCGGCCTCCAATGCGGGGCCAAGGGTCTTGCAGGGGCCACACCAGGGCGCCCAGAAATCCACGATCACCGGCGCCTGCATTGAGGCATCGACGACATCCTGCATGAATGTTGCCTCGGTCACGTCTTTGACCAGATCACCTGCGGGGGCCATATCTCCCGCGCCGCCAAGAATATCGATCATGCGCTTGCTCTCCATTTCGAACTTGCCCCCTATATGAAAGCTGGCCGCCCAGAAACCAAGGGTCGATCTGCGCAAAGCCTATAGACGTTTCGCAATCACGAGGGTTTCACGGGCGCTGAATACCTGGCAGTGGGGGCAGCAGCATTGTCCTATCGTGAAGGACAGAGTGTTTCCGCCGAAACCCTGTCGCGGATTCGACATTTTCCCTTGTGGCAGAGTATCATGAGGCGATAGGAACAGCATTCATGCTTAGAACGCGCGCGAAATATAATCTGGGACAGGTTGTCCGCCATCGCAAACACCCTTTTCGCGGTGTCGTGTTCGATGTCGATCCTGAATTTGCCAATACAGAAGAATGGTATGAGGCGATCCCCGAGGACAGCCGTCCCGTGAAGGATCAGCCTTATTACCATCTGCTGGCAGAGAACGATCAGACATATTACGTGGCGTATGTGTCTGAACAGAACCTGATTGCGGATTATTCCGGCGAACCTGTGGGCCACCCTGATATCCCCGAGATGTTTGGCAGTTTTGACGACGGCAGCTATGCGTTGCACTATCAGCTGAACTAGGGTCGGTGCCGTTGGGGGATTGGATCTCCGCAACAGCACATGCGGCTGCGAAGATCACTATTCTTTCTGATGATCGGCTGCCGAGAGCGGGTCAATACCCGAGGGCGCAGCCATCCTTGCGTGCGTCACTGGCGCCTTCCAGAATTCCCGAACTGTGAATCTGAATCGCCTGAGCACCGCCAATCGCTGTCTCCGGGATCGTAACGTTATGGCCCATATCGGCGAGCTCTTGACGCACCGCATCGCTATAACCTCGTTCGACCTTCAGCTGGCCAGCATCCGCAAAGGCACGGGGCATATCGATTGCCGCTTGTGGATCCATCCGGAAATCCGTCAGGTTTGACACAAACCGCGCGTGCCCATTGGGCTGATACGCCCCGCCCATCACGCCAAACGGCATGGTCACAGCGCCCTCTTTGCGCAGCATTCCGGGGATGATGGTGTGCATCGGACGCTTGCCTCCCGCCAACATATTGGGGTGGCCCTCCTCCAAGGTGAAACCGGCGCCCCGGTTCTGTAACAGGATGCCGAATTTATCAGAGGCAATTCCCGACCCGAAGCCATGGAAGATCGAATAAATCAGCGAGACGGCCATGCGGTCCTTGTCCACCACGGTGATATAGATGGTGTCCTTGTGCACCGCTTCGCTCAGTGGGGCGGCGGCAACCATTGCCCGTTTCGGATTGATCAACTCCGCCAGCCGGGCTGCCGTTTCAGGGGCCAGCATATGATCCAATCGGTCGGTGTGTTCGGTATCGGCAATAAACCGATTGCGCGCATCATAGGCCAGCTTCGCCGCCTCAGCCTCAATATGGACCCGCTCAGCACCTAAGGGGTTCATCCCGGCGATGTCGAAATGTTTGAGAATATTCAGCATCAGAATGGCAGTGGCACCCTGGCCGTTGGGCGGATGCTCAACCAGATCGATATCGTGGTAATTTCCAGAAACGGGAAGGGTCAGCTCGGCCTTGGTGTTGGCAAAATCATCCGCGCTTTGAACGCCGTCACGCGCCTGCAACGCAGCTATCATATCCTCAGCAATTTCGCCGGTATAAAAGGCATCGCGGCCGTCCTTGGCAATCCGACGCAGCACTTCAGCCTGCCCTGCTGCGCGAAACATCTGTCCAATTTTCGGTGGTGTACCATCAAAGAGGTAGTGGTCACGCGCACGGCCTTGTAGGGTCTCCGCATCACTTTGCCAGTCAAAGGCAACACGTGGGGCAACCGGTACCCCGGCCTCGGCATAGTGGATGGCGGGTGCAAGGAGCGTATCCAGTCCAAGCCGCCCTTCCGTATCGGAGAGCGTGCAGAAGGCATCAACCGCACCGGGTATGGTAACCGCATGTGCGCTGGTCAAGGGGACGGTCGTCAGCCCGGTCGCCCGCAGTCCTGCCGCATCTGCGGCCGCCGCCGCACGCCCGGAACCGTTCATCGCCTGAACCGCTGCGCCGGGGCGTGAATAAAGAACAAAGCAATCGCCGCCGATCCCGGTCATCTGCGGTTCGCATATGCCAAGCAATACGGCGCCCGCAATTGCGGCATCCATGGCATTGCCACCTCGCTTGAGGATGTCAATCGCCACGCCCGCTGCCAGTGGATGAGATGTGGCGCAGAGGCCATTTTCAGCGAATACAGCTGATCGCCCAGGGAAATGAAAATCGCGCATGATGCCTCCTGTGATTGGAAGGCAGATTAGATCGCGCAGAGGCAAAGGCAACGACAAAGCGCTTATCAATGCTGATGGGGCGGGTGGGGCGTTTGGGAGGGTGCATCACAAACTGGCGATCTGCGTAAGATCCTGTGCTCGTGAATTTTGGGCGTCTAGTCACGCACTGCTTGGTTGCCTGTCAGGCTGCCCCTCGTGTCCGCGCGTGCTGTTCAGGCGCTGTTGGCGTTGCGCATCTTGATTTCGAAGCAGAGCGAGAGATTGTTGCCTGTGTCGTCGCGCTTGTACTGCACGTCGGAGGTAAGCTCCCGGATCAGCAACCAGCCAAAGCCGCCCTCAGGCAACTGATCGGAATCAACAGTTAGATCATGTGGCGTGCCCATGGGCAGTTCGTCGTTCTTGAAGGGGGCGCCACCGTCACCAATGGAAATCCACAGCTGGTCAGGGTGCAAGTTGCAGCGGATACGTACGTCACCGATGTCCATACCTGCGTAGGCATGTTCGACAACGTTGTTCACGGCCTCGGTAAGAGCGATCTGCACCTCGTCCACACGGGGGGCCGGGATCCCCATAGTGCGCAGCCGCGCGACAACATCCTGTACGCCTGATCGGGCATCCAGTTCTGTAGCCGTGAACGTGCAGGAAAAGGTTTCTACCATAGTCTTTGCGCTCCGCGTAACAAACACGCGTTGGTTCAAGAATCGATTTGGGTTGCGGTTGTCGCATCGCCCAGCGACGCATATAAATCAAAAACAGTATCCATTCGCGTCAGTCGAAACACTTTGTCGACCATCGGCGTCAACCCTGCGAGGTCCAGTTTTCGTCCCTGACCGAGTTGCTTCATGGCCGCTACAATAGCACCCAGCCCGCTGGAATCGATGAATTTCACCTCAGACAGGTCGAGAATGACACGATCAGGTCCGTTTTCGGTGGTCGCGCGCATATCTTCTTTGAATTGGATGGCCATGGCCGCATCAATGCGCTCGGCATTGACGGTCACGATCTGAGTGCCATCGGATGTTGTGCTGGTCAGGCTCATAAGTGTCCCCGCGTCAATATGTGTTGACGATCAGCCTAGACGCCAATCCTTACGATTTTGTATGCACTATTTCGACATTAGGAGGAATATTCGATGAAAACTGTTGTGATCGCGGGCGCTGCCCGCACCCCGATGGGCGGATTTCAGGGGATGTACGATGGCGTCCCAGCCGCCGAGCTGGGCGGCGCTGCAATGCGCGCCGCACTTGCGGGGGCAGGGGCCACCACTGTCGATGAAGTCCTGATGGGGTGTGTTTTGCCCGCGGGCCAGGGGCAGGCCCCAGCGCGGCAGGCAGGGTTCGCAGCTGGCTTGGGCGAAGAAGTGCCGGCCACCACGCTGAACAAAATGTGCGGCTCCGGCATGAAAGCGGCGATGGTGGCCTATGATCAGATCTCGTTGGGTCAGGCGGACACCATGATTGCGGGCGGCATGGAGAGCATGACAAATGCACCATATCTGCTGCCAAAGATGCGCAATGGCGCGCGGCTTGGGCATGGGCAGGTGGTCGATCATATGTTCCTGGATGGGCTTGAAGACGCCTATGACAAGGGCCGCCTGATGGGCACCTTTGCCGAGGAGTGTGCGGAGACCTATCAGTTCACGCGGGAGGCGCAGGATGAGTACGCGCTGACATCATTGTCCAATGCGCTGGCAGCACAGGAAAGCGGTGCCTTTGATAACGAGATCGCGCCGGTTACTGTCAAAACCCGCAAGGGCGAGACTGTTACGGATGCGGATGAGCAGCCCAAATCAGCACGCCCGGACAAGATCCCGACGCTGAAACCGGCCTTCCGCAAGGATGGCACTGTGACTGCCGCCAATGCTTCGTCGATTTCGGATGGCGCCGCCGCATTGCTGCTGGCCTCCCAGGATGCTGCGGAAGCGCAAGGCCTGACCATACGCGCCCGTATCATGGGGCATGCCAGTCACGCCCAGGCGCCAGGCCTCTTCACAACCGCTCCTGTTCCAGCAGCACAAAAGCTGATGGCGCAGCTCGGCTGGACCGTTGGCGATGTGGATCTTTGGGAGGTGAACGAAGCCTTCGCCGTCGTGCCCATGGCTTTCATGCATGAAATGGGGCTGCCGCGTGACAAAGTGAACGTCAACGGCGGCGCCTGTGCTTTGGGTCATCCGATCGGCGCCTCCGGTGCGCGTATCATGGTGACATTGCTGAACGCATTGGAAAAACGCGGCCTGAAGCGCGGCATCGCAGCCATTTGCATTGGTGGCGGTGAGGGTACGGCCATCGCGATTGAGCGCATGTGATAATCACCTTTCAAAAAATACTCTCGGGGGTGAATTGACCGGCAGGTCAAGAGGGGGCAGACAGCCCCCTCAGCGACGTTGAAGGAGGGCTACCCATGCAGGTCGACTACGAAACACTGGCCAAAACCATCACTGCTTTGACCGAGGGCGAGACCGACGAGGTCGCGCTGATGGCCACCGTGGCCTGCGAAGTGCATCACAGTGATGAGCGGTTTGACTGGACCGGGTTTTATCGGGTTGTGGCGCCGGAATTGCTGAAGATCGGCCCGTATCAGGGTGGTCATGGCTGCCTGCAGATCCCGTTCTCCCGGGGGGTCTGCGGCGCAGCGGCCCGGACCGGCGAGGTGCAGCTGGTGGCCGACGTCGAGGCGTTTCCTGGCCACATCGCTTGCGCTTCTTCGACGCGCTCTGAGTTGGTGTTGCCAGTCTGGAACGGTGATGGAGCATTGATCGGGGTTTTTGACATCGACAGCGACCAGCCCGAGGCTTTTACTGGGAATGATGCAGAACAGATCGCTGCGATGCTGAAGCGGGTCTTCGCTCCAAGCTGATTCGCAGTGGCAGGGGCTTTGCCCCTCGGCCCTCAGGGCCTCACCCCAGAGTATTTACGGAAAGATGACAGAGCCCGGCGCCTATAGTGTGCTGGGCTTTTGTATATAAAGTGATGTTCGTGAAAAAATCCTTGGAAATTTCATGAATACATTGCATCGTGAAAAATGAGCGGCAATTTTCACAGGTGCTATGTGACGGATCAATCTCCACAACCCGCAAGCCTAGGGGCTGATTTGCGTGCCTTGCGCAAGGCGCGAGGCGCAACACTTGCAGATCTCGCGGCGCGTTTAGGTCGGTCTGTCGGTTGGCTGAGCCAGGTTGAGCGGGATATGTCGGAACCGTCGATTTCGGACCTCCGCGAGATTGCAAAGGCTTTGAACGTGCCGATGTCGATGCTGTTTGCCCATTCGGCGGCGCCGGCCGCAGAGCAGGGGTATATCGTCCGTGCGGGAGCGCGTCGCCCGATGGGGTCTGGTGAGGAAGGCCTGATGGAGGAGTTGCTCTCACCGGATCTGACCGACGATTTCGAGATGGTGCATTCCACCTTTCGCCCGCATTCTCGAATGCAGGTCCCGGCTGATCGTCCGACACAGGAGGTCGGCTATATGATTGCCGGGCAATTGGACCTGGTGATCGGGGGCCGCAGCTTCACCGTTGGGCCGGGTGATAGCTTCCGGATCAAGGAAGAAGCCTATCAATGGGCCAACCCATATGATGTGCCTGCTGTGGCCGTCTGGGTTATCGCGCCGCCGGTGTATTGATGAGTTTTGACGCCTGGACCCTCTTTGCTGTGTTTTGGGTGGTCTTCGTCACCACACCCGGACCAAATGCCGTGAATTGCATTTCCAATGGAATGAGCTTGGGGTTCTGGCGGGCGATGGTCGGCGTTCTGGCCATTCTGACACAGGCAACCTTGTTTCTGCTGCTGTCGGCGATCGGCGTGACGGCTCTGATTGCAGCGTCGCCGAGTGTGTTTCTGATTGCCAAGCTGATAGGGGCGGCATTCCTGATCTATCTGGGCGTGCGCGGATGGCGCAACGCCACACGGCCAACTCCGGCAGTGGAGCGACCTGCGCGCCATGTCTATCTGCATGCTCTGGCTGTGGCGGTGATCAACCCTAAGAGCGTTGCCGGATATCTCGCAGCGTTTTCGCAATTTGTCGAACCAAGCGTGCCAATCTGGGATCAGATGCTGGTGATCATGCCCACCGCGCTGATCCTCACAACGCTGAGCTATACTGGATTCACGCTGCTTGGTGTTGCGATGGGTCAGGCGGCGATGAAAGCGGTCTTCAACCTGTGGGTCCGGCGTCTTCTGGCCATTTGTTTCATTGTCTACGGGGTGCTCTTGGGATCGACCAGCGTGCCTGATCTGGAGGGTGCGCGATGATCACAGGGTCTTGCCTGTGCGGTGACGTTGGTTTTGAAACCGCCGCAGAACCGAGCGGCGCATCGATGTGCCATTGTACCCAATGTCGCAAGCAATCGGGCGGCATCTGGGCCTCCGCACAGGTGCGTGACGTGGACCTCATGATCACGGGCCCGGTCCGCTGGTTTGAGGCAACATCGCTGGCCAAACGCGGCATCTGCCCGCGATGCGGCTCCTTCCTGTTCTGGAAGGCCATGGACGAAGACACCATCAGCTTTGCACTGGGCGCTGTCGACGGGAACACTGGTCTCAGCGTCGAAAAGCACATCTTCACCGCCTCCAAGGGCGACTACTACGACATTGCGGACGGTGTGCCGCAAGAGGACTGACGACGAGGGAGGCATCATGTCTGATTTTCCAACAAAGGCCCGTGTGGTCATCATCGGCGGCGGTGTCGTCGGTTGTTCAGCGCTTTATCATCTGGCCAAGAAAGGCTGGGCGGATTGCGTGCTGCTTGAGAAGAATGAGCTGACTGCAGGTTCCACATGGCACGCGGCGGGCAATGTCCCGACCTTTTCGACGTCCTGGGCGATCATGAACATGCAGCGCTACTCGACCGAACTATATGCGGGTCTGGGGGAGGAAGTCGATTATCCGATGAACTATCACCAGTCCGGGTCCATCCGTCTGGCGCATACCAAGGAACGGATGCAGGAGTTCGAACGCGCCTGTTCCATGGGCCGGTATCAGGGCATTGAGATGGAGATGTGGACACCTGATCAGGCCAAGGAGCATTACCCGTTTCTGGAGACCCACGATCTGGAAGGGGTACTGTATGATCCCACCGATGGAGACATCGATCCGGCACAGGTGACGCAGGCGCTGGCCAAAGGTGCACGCGACATGGGAGCCAGGATTATCCGCTTCTGCCCGGCAACGGGTGTGACGCAGAAGGAAGACAAGACCTGGATCGTGCAGACCGAGAAAGGCGACATCGAATGCGATTATGTGGTGAACGCCGCCGGTTATTATGCCCAACGTGTGGGGGAATGGTTCAAACCCTATGGCGGTCGTACGGTGCCGATGATGGTAATGTCGCACCAGTATCTGCTAACCGAGCAGATTCCGGAAATCGAAGCCTGGAGCAAGGAGCACGGCAAAAAGCTACCGCTGATCCGTGACGTGGATGTCTCTTATTATCTGCGGCAGGAGAAGAACGGCTATAACCTCGGCCCCTATGAGCCGAACTGCAGAGGTCACTGGATGACCGAAGATGACCAGATGCCGGACGATTTCTCGTTCCAGCTCTGGTCAGACGATCTGGACCGGATCGAGGATATCGTGACCGACGCCATGGAACGGGTGCCGCTGATGGCCACCTCCGGTGTGTCCAGCGTGATCAACGGCCCGATCCCCTATGCGCCCGATGGCCTGCCGCTGATCGGCCCGATGCCGGGCGTCGATAACGCGTTTGAGGCCTGCGTCTTCACCTTCGGCATCGCCCAGGGCGGTGGTGCTGGCAAGGTGCTGGCGGAATGGATCGTCGATGGTCAGACTGAATGGGACATGTGGGCGGTCGATCCGCGCCGCTACACCGACTACACCGATCAGGATTATTGCGACCAGAAAGGCATGGAGGTTTACGGCAATGAATACGCCATGCACTTCCCGCATCACGAATGGCCCGCTGCGCGCGACAAGAAGGTCAGCCAGGTTCATACCAAGATCAAGGAGTTGGGAGGTGTCATGGGCGCCTACAACGGTTGGGAGCGCGCCAACTGGTTTGCCAAGCCCGGAGACGACACGTCTGAGGAAGCCACTCATACCTGGGGTCGTTCCGGCCCGTGGCAGCAGCGGATCAAGGAAGAATGCGAAGCCGTGCGCGATGGTGTTGGCGTGCTGGATCTGCCGGGCTTCTCTCGCTTTAATCTGAGCGGCGCAGGTGCCGCCGAATTCCTGCGCGGCTTGGTCACCGGCAGGCTGCCCAAGGTGGGCCGGATGAACCTTGTCTATTTTTCCGATGATCGCGGTCGCATCCTGACGGAGATGTCCTGCATGCGTCACGGTGAGGATCACTTCACCATGATCACCGCAGGCTCGGCCCAGTGGCATGATTTTGAGATCTTGAAGAAAGCGCTGCCCGCTGGTCTAAGCTTGACGGATCACACCACGGAATTTGCGACGATGATTGTGACGGGCCCGCAATCGCGGGAGCTGCTGGCGGATATTTCCGACGCCGATCTGTCGCTGGGTTGGCTGACCCATCAGGAAGCCACCGTCGCAGGCAAACCCGCCTTCCTGGCGCGGGTGTCCTATGCTGGTGAGCTGGGCTGGGAAGTGCATTGCGCCAACGCACATCAGACCGACATTTACGCAGCGCTGATCGAAGGCGGCGCCAAGCCGTTCGGCATGTATGCGCTGAACTCGCTGAGGATCGAGAAAGGCTATCGCACGTGGAAAGGTGACCTCAGCACCGATTATTCGCTGCTGGAAGGGGGGCTTGAGCGGTTTGTTAAACTGGACAAGCCGCAAGACTTCCCGGGCAAGGCCGCGATCCAGAGTGAAAAACAGCAGGGCGTCAAGAAATCCTTTGTCACTCTGATCGTTGAGGCCGGCGATGCGGATGCGCCTTATATGTCCTGCATTTGGAAGGATGGCGAGATTGTCGGAGAGACCACTTCCGGCGATTGGGGGTATCGCGTGAACGCCTCAATCGCGCTGGGCATGGTGCGCCGCGATATCGCGGTGCCGGGCACCGAGCTGGAGGTTGAGATCTATGGAGAGAAATACCGCGCTGTAGTTCAGGAAGACAAACCGCTGTGGGATCCGGACAATGACCGGCTCCGCGCCTGAGACTTCAGTGACCACCGGAGGGGCACCCCCGGGGGGACGTCAGTGGCAGGTTGATATCATCCTGACGGAAGGCTTTGTGCTCACTGAGTTTTCCGCTGTGGTGGAGCCCTTGCGGTTGGCCAATCGTGTGCTCGCCCAACCACCGTTCTCCTGGACTATGCGCTCTGCCGGGGGCGGTCAGGTCGGATGCCGCGCCGGCGCCTTTGTCGAGACGGAGCCTTTCGCGGCAAAAGCAGATGCCGACTGCGTGTTTGTTTTGGGCAATACGGATCCCGACTGTCCAGAGCTGTCGATGGGATCGCTGATCCGCACCTACCGCACGCGCGGGGCCAAGGTCTATCTGCTGGCAGAGGCCGCCAGCCGGTATATCCGTGACAGTGGCAAGGACGGGGCCCAGCACACAACGCATTGGGAAAACACCAACTTGATGCGTGAACGCGTTGGATTGTTCGACGCCAATTTTGCGCTGGCGAGTGAAGATGGGCAGGTGGTGACCTGTGCCGGGATGGGGGCGACGGTGGACATCGTTCTGGCCCTGATCGGACAGCTGACCACGGCAGCCGCGCAGGTGACGGTTGCGAATATCCTCTTGCACGACAAGGTGCGGGACTTCGCGTCGTTGCAGCCGTTTTCCGGTGTGAAGCCAACGATCACCGGCGATGCGGACCTTGATCAGGCCATTCACGTTATGCAGGAACACATAGAGGAACCGCTGCCGATCAATGAGATCGTTGACCATCTCGGGATTTCGACCCGGTCGCTGGAACGCAAGTTCAAGACCTTTCTCGGCACGACACCCAATGGCTTCTACCGGGAGATGCGTTTGAATAAGGCCAATAACCTCTTGCTGAATACCACGATGAGCGTGCGCGAAATCGGTTTGGCCTGCGGGTTCTCCAATGGGTTTTCGACCCTGTATAAGGCTTTTTTTGGCATGACACCCTTTGCTCTGCGCAAATCACGGCGCGTGTCTCAGTCACACCAGCAGCGTCGAAAATCCACAGGATAGCGGTGGAGAATAGAGGGTGCAGACTGGCGTTTTTGATGCATTTGTTGTCGCCTTGATGTGGCAGGATCCGGCCATGCAGTTCGTCCAGTCAAGTTCAGGAGGCACATGATGAGCGATCTTCCCAACAAGGCCCGCGTGGTCATCATCGGCGGCGGCGTGATTGGCTGCTCGGTCGCCTATCACCTGACCAAACTTGGCTGGAAGGACGTTGTGCTGCTGGAGCGTAAACAGCTGACCTCGGGCACCACCTGGCACGCCGCGGGTCTGATCGCCCAACTGCGCGCGACCGCCAACATGACCAAGCTGGCAAAATACAGCCAGGAGCTTTATGGCGCGCTGGAAGAGGAAACCGGCGTCGCGACCGGGTTCAAACGCTGCGGCTCGATCACCGTAGCTCTGACCGAAGAGCGCAAGGAAGAGATTTTCCGCCAGGCTGCCATGGCGCGCGCATTCGGTGTCGAGGTTGAGGAAATCTCCCCCAAGGAAGTGAAAACCCGCTATGAGCACCTGAATGTCGGCGATGTGACTGCAGGCGTGTGGTTGCCAAAAGACGGGCAGGGGGATCCGGCCAACATCGCGCTGGCCCTGGCCAAGGGCGCGCGTCAACGCGGCGCGCTGGTCAAGGAACGGATCAAGGTCACCGGCATCTCCAAGGAGGGCCGCCGCGTCACCGGCGTCGACTGGGCTAGCGATGATGGTCAGTCGCAGGGCCATATTGAGGCCGACATGGTTGTCAACTGTGCGGGCATGTGGGGGCATGAGGTTGGCCGCATGGCGGGCGTTAACGTGCCGCTGCATGCTTGCGAGCATTTCTACATCGTGACCGAAGGCATCAAGGGCCTGACCCAGATGCCGGTGTTGCGGGTGCCGGACGAATGCGCCTACTACAAGGAAGACGCAGGCAAAATTCTGCTCGGCGCCTTTGAGCCGAACGCCAAACCCTGGGCGATGAACGGTATCCCCGACACATTCGAATTCGATCAGCTGCCCGAGGATTTCGACCACTTTGAACCCATTCTGGAAGCGGCCTGCAACCGGATGCCGATGCTGGCCGAGGCCGGCATCCACACCTTCTTTAACGGTCCGGAATCCTTTACCCCGGATGATGCCTATCACCTGGGCCTGGCGCCGGAGATGGATAATGTCTGGGTCGCGGCAGGCTTCAACTCAATCGGCATCCAGTCGGCAGGTGGCGCTGGTATGGCGCTGGCGCAGTGGATGGAAGACGGCCAGAAACCCTTTGATCTGGGCGACGTGGATATCTCCCGCATGCAGCCGTTCCAGGGCAACAAGCACTACCTGTTCGAACGTTCCAAAGAGACCTTGGGTCTCTTGTATGCCGACCACTTCCCCTACCGTCAAAAGGCCACCGCCCGCGGCGTGCGCCGCACCCCGTTCCACCATCACCTGTTGGAGCAAGGCGCGGTGATGGGCGAAATCGGCGGCTGGGAACGCGCCAACTGGTTTGCAAACGAAGGCCAGGAGCGCGAATACCAATACAGCTGGAAGCGCCAGAACTGGTTTGAGAATTCGGCAGCTGAGCACAAGGCTGTCCGCGAAAACGTCGGCATGTACGACATGTCCTCCTTCGGCAAGATCCGCGTCGAAGGCCCGGATGCCGAAACCTTCCTGAATTACATCTGCGGCGCCAATCTCAGCGTTCCGGCGGGCAAGATCGTCTATACCCAGTTCCTGAACGCCCGCGGCGGCATTGAGGCCGATGTGACTGTCACCCGCCTGTCGGAGACCGCCTATCTGGTGGTGACCCCTGCGGTGACCCGTCTGGCAGATCAGACCTGGATGATGCGTCATGTGGGCGACTACCGGGTTGTGATCACCGATGTGACCGCAGGCGAGGGTGTGCTGGCCGTTATGGGTCCAAACGCCCGCAAGTTGCTGCAAAAAGTGTCGCCCAATGACTTCTCCAACGCGGTGAACCCCTTTGGCACCGCGCAGGAAATCGAGCTGGGTATGGGGCTGGCCCGTGTTCACCGCGTGACCTATGTGGGCGAACTCGGCTGGGAGATTTATGTCAGCGCGGATATGGCAGGCCACGCGTTTGAGACATTGCATGAGGCGGGTCAGGATATGGGGCTGAAGCTCTGCGGCATGCATATGATGGACAGCTGCCGGATCGAAAAGGGCTTCCGCCACTTTGGCCACGACATCACCTGCGAGGACAATGTGATCGACGCTGGCCTGGGCTTTGCGGTGAAAACCGACAAGGCGGATTTCATCGGCAAGGCGGCGGTGCTGGAGCGAAAGGAAACCGGCCCCAAGAACCGCATGGTCCAGTTCAAACTGACTGAGTCTGAACCGCTGCTTTTCCACAATGAGCCGATCATTCGTGACGGCGAATATGTGGGTTACCTCAGCTCCGGCAACTACGGGCATACGCTGGGTGCCGCCATCGGTATGGGCTACGTGCCGTGTGAGGGCGAAAGCGCGGCTGATGTGCTCGGCTCAAGCTATGAGATTGACGTCTGCGGTGTGAAGGTGAAGGCCGAGGTGTCGCTGAAGCCGATGTATGACCCGAAATCAGAGCGGGTGAAGCAATAGAAACGCCCGATCTTGTGACATGATATAACGCGTCATAGGGGAAGATGCGTGCGATAATCGCGCATCCTCCCGGCAGCCTAGAGTAAAGCTGCCGCCCAACGATGACATCAACACCTTTGGCAGTATCCCCCCTGTTCATTGTCGGCCGACCTGTCATAAACCCGGCTCAGGGAGATTTTACGATGACGCCGCAGCCTGAGAACAAAGACACGCCACAGGGCCTCGCCTTTGCCGTTTCCGCCTATCTGATGTGGGGCTTTCTGCCACTCTATATGAAGGCGCTGGCGCATATGCCGGCAGCGGAAGTGGTGGCCCATCGGGTGATCTGGTCAGTGCCTGTTGCGGGTGTTCTGCTCATCATTCTGCGGCGGACCCGCGACCTGCGCGCGGCACTTACTTCCCCGAAAGTGTTGATGATGGGCGCGGTAA
The DNA here is from genome assembly GCF_000826845.1 of Phaeobacter sp. S60. NCBI lineage: Bacteria > Pseudomonadati > Pseudomonadota > Alphaproteobacteria > Rhodobacterales > Roseobacteraceae > Phaeobacter > Phaeobacter sp. S60. Next base: position 63,222 of record NZ_JSWJ01000004.1, on the reverse strand, counting down.
CAGCAGCACTGATTTCGGTGAATTGGGGCATCTATGTCTGGTCCATCGCGACCGGCCATGCGTTGGATGCGGCTCTTGGCTATTATATCAACCCGCTGTTCAGCGTTATGCTTGGTGCTGTGCTGCTGGGCGAGCGGCTGTCACCTGCCCAATTGGTCGCGATCGGTTTGGCAGCACTGGCGGTATTGGTGCTCGCCCTGGATGCGGGTCGGCTGCCTTGGGCGGCGATTGGGCTGACGCTCAGTTGGGGCTTTTACGCGTTTTTCAAAAAATCCCTACCGGTTGGTCCCAATCAGGGCTTCATGTTGGAGGTTTTGATCCTAACGCCCCCTGCATTGGTTTATTTGGCCTATCTGACGGCCACGGGCGGTGCCCATTTTGGCGGCGACTTCAGCGATACCGCGCTGTTGCTGGGGTGTGGTGTGGTGACTGCGGTGCCGTTGATCACCTATGCCAATGGCGCCAAACTGCTGCGCCTATCCACGATCGGTATCCTGCAATATATCGCGCCCACCATGATCTTTCTGGCGGCGGTCTTTGTCTTTGGCGAGGAGTTCGGCCGCGCGCGGATGATCGCCTTCCCGATGATCTGGCTCGCGCTGGTGATCTATTCCGCTTCTCTGCTGCGCCAGATGCGTCGCGCCTGACGGATCGGAAGGCCCCGACAGTTCGGCGTTGATTGTCTGTGCCAGTGTGTCAGCCCAAAGCGCATAAGCCGTGGCCGAAGGGTGGTACCCGTCTCGTGCGGCCAGCGTTGGATCGGGTGGCAGTGTAAAGGGCAGGTGAATAATGTTTGGATCTTGCGCGGCCAGCTTGGCCAGAACTTGGTCCAGCCGCGTCGCATGCCGACCCAGCACCCAGGCCAGCGGGTTGGGAAGAGCGGGAAAATCCGCCATCGGCGGGACACCGGACAGGATCACCAGCGTGACCCCAAATCGGTCACGCAGAAGTTGGATCAGGGCTGACTGTTCCATGTGAAACCGTCGCCGTCGTGTAAGCCGCGTCACATCATTCACCCCAAGCGCCAAGACAGCGACGTCGAATGTCTGTGGTGGCAATGCGCGGACCCGCGCCAGTGCATCAGCGCTGCGATGTCCGGTTGTCGCCTCCAATCGCCAGGTCAGATGCCGCCCTTCGGCCAGTTTCGTGGTCAGTTGGCCGCAAAGCGCGTCATCCTGCCGACCGACACCAACCCCTGCGGCGGAGCTGTCGCCGACAATCAACAGACGCAGGGGGGCGCCACGCCCCATCTGTCCAAACCGCGGTCCCCAAGGTTCAGGCAGGCGCAGGGCCCTGCGCCGTACGTTGACCACCTGCACGACCAGCAACGGTAGCAGTACGATCCGGGCGATATGGTCCAGGCCGATCAGCTGAGCGCCGATTGATAGTGCAGAAACCTGGGATCCGAGGTGACCCGCGCCATGATTGCGTCCCGCAAGATCCCGATGCTTTTGTAAGGGCGCATCACCACTTCGAACTGAGCAATCAGCCCGTCTGAATTCAGGGTGATCAGATCAACGCCGACCGCGTCGAATTCGCCGATCTTGCATTGGAATTCCAACGCCCAGTCATCGCCATCTCCCATGATGCGACGATAGCGGAAATTGCTGAAAACTTGACCGACATGCCCCAGAATGGCCGCGACCGGTGCGCGACCTGTCCAGGTTTTCCAGTAGGTTGGTGGCAGAAACTGCACGTCTTCGGCCAGGAGATCTGCAATCTGACTGTCATCACCCTTGGCGACGACCTCTTGCAGCCTGCTGATGGTTGGATGAGTCATGCGTCACCTTTCAGACCAGGGAGCCCGCGGACGGGGCGGATGTGAAGATGTCACCACCCTGCCGCTCTACCCAAGCGCCGACAAGCGCGACGTCGCGATACCTTGCCCTGCAGGCAACGGGCCGCTAGGGACGCGGGCATGACAGTTTCTAGCGACTACACTCCGCCGAAGGATCCCCTGGACATCCTGCATCACGATGCCCAGCTCCTAGTGGTGAACAAGCCCCATGGTCTGCTCAGCGTGCCGGGGCGGGGGGAACATCTTGCGGATTGTCTGCTGAGCAGGCTGCAGGCTGCCTTTCCGGAAGCGCTTTTGGTGCACCGACTTGACCGCGATACCTCCGGTGTGATGGTTTTCGGCGTCTCTCCACATGCGCAGCGGCATCTGTCCATGCAGTTTGAAAAGCGCAGCGCGAAGAAAGCCTATGTCGCGCGGGTTGACGGTCGGCTTGAACCGCGCAGCGGCACCGTAGATCTGCCGCTCATCGTGGACTGGCCCAATCGTCCGCGCCAGATGGTCTGCCATGACACCGGCAAAGAAGCCGTGACCGACTGGCGGGTGATGAAATATGAGGACACCGCAACCCGCGTGCGCCTGACGCCCAAAACCGGGCGGTCGCATCAGCTGCGGGTACATATGCTGTCTCTAGGCCACGCGATTCTGGGCGATCCGCTTTATGCAGAGGGGCACGCGCTGGATCACCCGCGTATGATGCTGCATGCGGAGGAGCTGCGGATCAAACATCCTGACAGTGGTGAATCGATGAAGTTTCGCGTCAAGGCTCCGTTCTGAGGTCGGCCCTACCTAAACGCTAATACGCAGCCAGTCTGGCGGCAGAATATCGGGATTGTTCAGTTTCGGATCGCCGAACCATTTGGCGGGACCAGCCACGCGGCGGTCCGGTGTCTGGTTCAGCCAGGCCGCCCACCAGGAGAACGAACTGTTGCCGATGATGTTGTGTTTGCACAGGCTCATCAGGCGCATGTCCTCATAGTCGGTATCAGCGCCGTTGAAATCCACCACCACCTTGTCACAGGGCAGAGGGAGATTTTCCTTGGCCCACTGTGGATCATCCGAGAAGACATAGACCGTTGGGTGTCCCTCCAACCCGTCCAGAACCTTCGCCAGTGCGGCCTCGTAATAGGCTTGATCGCAAAGCACATGCGCGGCGAGGGTCAGATAGTCCCCCCGCCGTACGTGCAGCGAAATTGCATTGGTTTCGTGGATGCGGGCCGCCATCTCCGCGTTCTGCTGATTTGCATACTCAGGGAAGGTGAAGTCGCGCCGAATGCGTTCGGCACTTTGTGCGAAATAGCGCTCGCTCTGCCAGTAGCCGTGCAGGTAACTGTTGTCGCCCCAGTCCGCGAAACCCGGATTGTAGCCCAGGCCTGCCTCCCGGCGCAGCTTCGGTCCGGCGCCGAGATGCTGGCCCAAACTGCGCCATAGCGCATAACCAAGCGGAGCACGTTGGCGCAACGGCGGCAGGATATCCGGTGTCGCCAGATCAAGATCGAAGACGCGCGTCAGCACGCCCTCACCGCGCAGCTCGGCGCCGCGACTGTCAAGCGCAACTGATACACCTAGCCGATCCGCCAGCGCACGCCCGGCAGCGTATTGGAACATCTGGTTGCCCAGTCGGCCATGCAGGCGGGTGATGATCATGGTTGGTCCCTCGGAGCGCTATACCGCGTTGATAGGCGCCATCGACCGCCATGACCAGTCCCGGTCAGGTTCATCCGCCGGATCGCGCCTGCCAGTCGCTGTAGCTTGCAACGCCAAAATCCATATCTGGGTCGTCGGTCATTGGTGCCAGAAACTCAATCGAGTGCCCGTCCGGATCCTTGAAGTAGACCGACAGCGCGGGCATCCAGCCCAGCACCACCGGTTCTGTCGTCGGGGACCCGTGAAAATCAAGCGGCGTGATCCCGGCATCAGACAGCCGGTCGCAAATGCCATCAAGTGCTGAGACCGTAGTGCGAAACGCCATGTGCAACCGCATACCCATCGGAGCGGAGCCACCCGCCCAAAGTCCAAGCATCCCCTGAGATTGCCCGCCGACCCAGTAGAAAGCGACCTGCCGCTCGGGTAGGTGACGCGCAAGCTCCAACCCGATGGTCTCCCCATAAAAGGCCATTGAAACCTCAAGGTTTTTCACCGGCAGGTGGGTTTCGTAAACACCGGTCAAGGTGGTGTTAATACCGGGTTTAACGGCGAGGGCAGGCTTCTGATGGATCATTCGGTGTCTCCTTTGAACAATCGTTTTTCCCACCCTGCGAGCTCAAGTCAGGTTTAGATCAAGGGGTAAATGACCTCCCCGTTTTTTTCTTTTGATGCGGCTTGGACGTGGCCACTTTCAACTCAGCAGGGCTGATAGACAGCCACTCAACCACAGACACGAGGTGGCAAAGGTCTTGACCATGGCGTGTGGAAGGGCCTAAGGCTGAGGCAGGGTCGGGGCCCTGCCGCTCGCGGTCAACACGACCATGGTGAACCCCCGTCAATAGAATTCCTGTCTTTCGCCCATCGATGTGATGCGCCAATGGCAATGCGGGCTCCATGTTTTCGGCGCATCTTGTTGATTGGACAAGAGGCAAGAATGACGACCAACCCAGAAGACCTCCCCACCGTCGGGAGCCTGAAGCAACAGGCCCGCAATCTGCGACAGCAGTTGCAGGCCCGCAATCTCACCCTGTCACATAGCGCCGCGCTTGAGATGGTGGCCCGGCAATATGGCTATAAAGATTGGAATACGATCAGTGCCAAGGCGGACAGACCGCGTCCGAATATTCCGCAGCAGACCCTGCGTGTCGGGCAGACCCTGCGGGGCAGCTACCTTGGTCAGGCCTTCACCGCTGAGCTGCGCGGGCTGCAGGTCTTTGGTGAAGGCGCGCGCCGACGTGTGACCCTGCATCTGGAAGAGCCGGTGGATGTGGTGAAATTCGACAGTTTCTCCGCAATGCGTCAGCGGATCAGCGGCACCATTGGGTGGGACGGACGCTCGGTTGAGCGGACCTCGGATGGTGTGCCTCAACTGGTTCTTGATCTGCCTGATTGGAGCCGTTTCACCTGAAATCAGCGCGAAAATAGCAAAGAGCCGCCCTGATGGGCGGCTCTTGTCGTCGGGTTCGCAGATTGGTGTGGGGCGTTACTCGTCGGCCCAGCCACCGACGGCTTTGACCTCCAGGAAATCCTCGATCCCCCAGCTGCCGCCCTCGCGGCCATTGCCGGATTGTTTCATGCCCCCAAACGGCGAGCCAGCGGAACGCGACTTGCCGTTCATCTCGATCATTCCGGCGCGCAGCTTGCGGGCCATGCGGTTGGCACGGGCGGGATCCTGTGTCTGCACATAGTTGGTCAGGCCATAGGGCGTGTCATTGGCGATCTCGATTGCGTCCTCTTCGCTCTCGAAGGGGATAATCGACAGCACCGGGCCAAAGATCTCTTCGCGGGCGATGGTCATATGGTTGTTCACATCGGCAAAGACGGTTGGCTTGACATAGAAGCCTTGGTTCAAGCCATCGGGGCGACCGGTGCCGCCTGCTACCAATCGGGCGCCTTCGTCGATGCCTTTCTGGATCAGATCCTGGATCTTGGTCCATTGCAGCTCATTCACAACCGGGCCGATATGACGGCCTTCGCTGGAGGCGGGGCCGACCTCTACCTTGTTGGCAACAGCGGCGGCCTCTTCGACGGCTTTGTCGTAGATGCCTTTCTGAACCAGCATACGGCTTGGCGCGTTACAGCTTTGGCCGGTGTTGTTCATCATATGCAGCACGCCGCGCTTGACCGCTTTCTCGTCGGCATCGTCAAAGATCACATTGGCGCCTTTGCCACCAAGCTCCAGATGAACCTTCTTCAGTGTATCTGCCGCAGCTTTGGAAATGGCAGTGCCGGCGCGGGTCGATCCGGTGAAGGACACCATGTCCACATCGGGATGGCTGGACAGCTGGGTGCCCACGCCGGTGCCGTCACCGTTCACCAGATTGAAGACACCGGCAGGGAAGCCAACCTCGTCCATCATTTCGGCAAAGATCATCGCGTTGAGCGGGCTTTGCTCCGAAGGTTTCAGAACCATGGTGCAGCCCGCGATGGCTGCGGCGCCAACCTTCAGCGTGACCTGGTTCATCGGCCAGTTCCATGGCGTGATCAACGCAGCGACGCCGACAGCCTCATGGATGATGCGATCGTTGGGGGCATGGTCGCCCAGAGGAGCATCGAAGGAGAACGCCTTCGCCGCCTTGATAAAGTTGCGCAGATGCCAGCTGCCTGCGCCTGCCTGCTGGGTGCGGGCCATGTCGATGGGAGCCCCCATCTCGACGCTCATCGCCTGCGCCAGATCTTCGGTGCGGCTCTCGTAGACTTCGATCAGCTTTTCGACCAGCGCGATACGATCTTCAACCGGTGTCGCCATCCAACCCGGCAGGGCGGCCTTGGCTGCTGCGACAGCGGCATTGGTATCCGCAGCATCGCCCAGGGAAATGACGGCACAGGGCGCCTCAGTCGAGGGGTCGATCACTTCGAAATCATTGGGTGCAGCAGGGGCGACCCATTGGCCGTTGATGTAAAAATCACGTTTCTCGATCATCTGTCGATCTCCCAGGTATCAGGGTGTGACGGGGCAAAACCCCGCAATTGGCCGACACTCTGTCACCGGTGTTTCGGATGGGCAAGGGGGGAATGAATAATTTGATCAAATTATAGAAATGGATAAAAATCCACCATTTTACCGCTGTTTTGGGATGGCTGCGCGGTCTCATCAATCGAACTACACGCATGTCCCGGACGGGTCAGATTTGCGCGTGGGTTGATCTTTTCGGCTGCTTGCACCCGATCAAGGGTTTAACCTGCGCGTTGAGTGGTTAGGTTATCTACCAGAGAACAATTATTTGACAGCAGAGGAGAGACCCATGGGTTTGCGTATCAATGATGTGGTTCCGGATTTCACCGCAGAAACCGATCAGGGCACCGTCTCGTTTCATGATTGGATCGGCGACAGCTGGGCGATCCTGTTTTCCCACCCCAAAGATTTTACACCTGTCTGCACCACGGAGTTTTCGGCTGTGGCGCAGCTGGCTGACGAATGGGCAGCCCGCAATACCAAGGTGATCGGTGTGTCCGTTGACGGCGTCGAGGATCACAAGAAATGGAAAGGTGACATCGAAAGCTACGGCAAGGCCAGCGCGGGCTTTCCGATCATTGCCGATGAAGGACTGGCCGTCTCCAAGGCCTTCGACATGCTGCCTGCAGAGGCCTATCTTCCCGATGGCCGCACTCCTGCAGACAGCGCCACGGTTCGTTCCGTCTTCATCATCGGCCCGGATAAGCAGTTGAAACTGTCGATGACCTACCCGATGACCGTGGGACGTAACTTTGCCGAAATTCTGCGCGCTCTGGACGGTCTGCAGATGTCTGGCAAAGGCGTGGCGACCCCTGCGAACTGGGTACCCGGCGAAGATGTGATTATTCCGCCAAGCGTGTCGAACGAGGACGCCAAAGCCAAGTTCGGTGAGTTCGAAACGATCTTCCCCTATCTGCGCAAAACCAAGGCGCCGGAATAACCGACTGAAACATCCAAACGGGGGCGTCGTGCCCTTGTGAACTGACCGCTGTGGAAAAGGGGCCGACCGGCCCCTTTTCTATGGCTCCACTACGAGTGTTTTTGTGGGCGCAGGGCGACTTGGCTCCGGTAGAGCGCGCGTTTCACTTCACGCGCGATCTTTCCTCCTGTGGGGCGCGATTGGATGGTTGAGCCCCCCAATTCCTCCGTCAGTTCTGATGCACCATTGGGCCAGATGGTGTGGACTATTTGCCCATGGATCCAGTGCATCTGGAGAAAGGTATCAACCGGACGGTCCAGCGTCTCTGTGGCAGCCAGTAGACGCGCCGCCGCGGCTTTTCCCACCATCTGCGCGACGGTTTGCAATCCGATGCGTCTTGGCAGGAACAGGCGCGCTTCGCCCTCGGTCGCGATAAGCTGCGTCGCGGTTTCGCGGTGTTTGGCAGGCAGCCGGAAAAAACTCTCGGTGGTGGCGTGATTTTCGGCCAATGCGATGGCATTGCGCCAGATCCCCAGATCCAAGGCAAGATCATCCTCGACGATCAGGCCGAACTCATCAGCGCTGTCGACGATCTTCTGCCAGCATTTGCGGTGGGACAGGAAACAGCCGATCTCCCCAGCCCTCAGCGCAAAGGGGTAACATGGCTGGTGCAGGTCGCCATTGCGCACGGTGATCCCGCCTGCCTCCAGAACCGCGCGGCCGTTGACCGCCTCAATGACCTCCGGCTGTGGCAGCTCCGTCATCAGCCGTGCCACGTTTGGGGCGCGTTTCTGATCACCTGCCATATGAATGATATAGGATCGCATAAGCCAGAGGTAGCGATCTTGCCCAGCGGTGAAAAGAGGGAGGCCGCAGCCTGCGGACCCGAAAACGAAGAAACCCCGCCATCTCTGGCGGGGTTCCATGTGTTTTCAAAACAAGAGGCAGATTATTCTGCGTCTTCTTTCTTCTCATCCTTGATCTCTTCGCCGGTTTCCTGATCCACGATCTTCATGGACAGGCGGACCTTGCCGCGATCATCAAAGCCCAGCAGCTTCACTTTCACTTCCTGGCCTTCCTTCAGAACGTCCGAAGGGTGGTTCAGGCGGCGGTTTTCGATCTGGGACACGTGTACCAGGCCATCGCGCTTGCCGAAGAAGTTCACGAAGGCGCCGAAATCGACGATCTTCACAACTTTACCGGTGTAGATGGCGCCTTCTTCCGGCTCTGCCACGATCGAGTGGATCATGTCATAGGCCTTCTGAATGGCGGTGCCGTCGGCGGATGCGATCTTGATCACGCCGTCGTCGTTGATGTCGACTTTCGCGCCGGAGGTTTCCACGATCTCGCGGATGACCTTGCCACCGGAACCGATCACTTCACGGATTTTATCGGTTGGGATCTGCATGGTTTCAATGCGGGGTGCATGGACGGAAAACGCGTTGGTTTCCGACAGGGCCTTGGACATTTCGCCCAGGATGTGCAGACGGCCGTCTCGGGCCTGATCCAGTGCTTTTTCCATGATCTCAGGCGTGATGCCCGCAACCTTGATGTCCATCTGCAGCGAGGTGATGCCGTTCGCAGTACCTGCCACTTTGAAGTCCATGTCGCCGAGGTGGTCTTCGTCGCCCAGAATGTCCGACAGGATCGCGTAGGAGCCGTCGTCTTCCAGGATCAGACCCATGGCCACACCGGCAACCGGTGCCTTCAGCGGAACGCCGGCGTCCATCATGGACAGCGAACCACCGCAGACCGATGCCATCGAGGAGGAACCGTTCGATTCGGTGATCTCCGACACCACGCGGATGGTGTAGGGGAAGTCGGTCGGCGCAGGCAGAACCGCCTGCAGCGCGCGCCATGCCAGCTTACCATGACCGATTTCACGGCGACCCGGAGAGCCGACACGACCCACTTCACCAACCGAATAGGGAGGGAAGTTGTAGTGCAGCAGGAAGTTGGATTTGAAGTTGCCGTGCAGCGCGTCGATGAACTGCTCGTCGTCACCAGTGCCCAGCGTGGTCACGGCCAGTGCCTGAGTTTCACCACGGGTGAACAGCGCCGAACCATGGGTCCGCGGCAGCATGCCGGTTTCCGACTCGATGGCGCGCACGTCAGTGGTTGACCGTCCGTCGATCCGCTTGCCGGTCTTGACGACGTCGCCACGCAGAATGCCAGCTTCCAGCTTCTTCAGGGCGGAACCGAGGTTGGCATCTTCCAGCTGTTCTTCTGTCAGCGAGGCTTTGATCGCGTCGCGGGCAGCGGCAACAGCGGCGGTGCGCTCCTGCTTGTCGGTGATTGCGAATGCAGCGCGCATCTGCTCTTCACCTGCGGCTTTCACGACGGCGAACAGCTCGGAATAATCCGCCGGCTGGAAGTCAAACGGCTCTTTCGCCGCGTCTTCTGCCAGAGAGATGATCAGGTCGATCACCGGCTGGATCTGCTCATGAGCAAATTTCACCGCACCCAGCATTTCTGCTTCGGTCAGCTCGTAAGCCTCGGATTCAACCATCATCACGGCATCTTTGGTGCCGGCAACAACCAGATCCAGACGCTGATCAGGGTTCAGGCGCAGGTCCTGCATGTCGTCGACAGTCGGGTTCAGAACGTATTCGCCGCCCTCAAAACCAACGCGCGCAGCTGCGATCGGACCCATGAAGGGTGCGCCGGACAGGGTCAGCGCCGCAGAGGCTGCAATCATTGCGACCATGTCGGGATCGTTGACCAGATCGTGGCTCAGCACGGTGCACATCACCAGAACTTCGTTCTTGAAGCCGGGGACGAACAGCGGGCGGATCGGACGGTCAATCAGACGCGCAGTCAGTGTTTCTTTTTCGGTGGGGCGTGCTTCACGCTTGAAAAAACCACCGGGGACCTTGCCCGCCGCGTAGTATTTTTCCTGGTAGTGGACGGTCAGAGGGAAGAAGTCCTGACCCGGTTTTTGCTGGCGGGCAAAGGTGACATTTGCCATGACCGAGGTCTCGCCCAGGGTGGCAATCACGGTGCCATCAGCCTGACGGGCAACCTTGCCGGTCTCCAGTGTGAGCGTCTCTTCGCCCCACTGCATCGATTTCTTTGTAACGTTAAACATTCAGCTTATCCTAGCTGGGAGCACTCCCGGGCGTATCCCGGGTCTCCCGTTTGATGTGGCGGCCCCATTGCCGCCGACCCCTCTCTATCTTTCTTTCGACTGCCGGGGTCTTGGCAGCACGTCTCAGATAGGCCGCCCTTACAGGATTTTTGCACAGATTGAAAGGGCAAGCGCTGGCCGAGCCAGTGCATTGAAATTTTGGCGCCGGGCCAATGCAGCAGGCCGCACCGGCAAACTTGGCAACTCAAAACACTGATGCATTAACCAGATCCTCAACGTTTTTATGAAAACATTGCTCACCCCAGAAGGGAAAGACGCCGTCGCCCCCACCACGAACGAACAGGTGCTGAATGAACGATTGGACCTCCGGCTATGTTGCCGAGCTCGACTACACGCATGATTTCTTTCATGAGATGACGCCATCGCGCTTGGCGTTTGCTGCGTTGTCGCGGGGGCATCGGCATGGGTTGGACGACAACCGTCTAACCTATTGTGAGTTGGGCTGTGGGCAGGGGTTCACCGCCAATCTGCTGGCCGCTGCAAACCCGCATGTTGATGTACATGCCATGGATTTCAATCCGGCGCATATCGCTGGCGCACATCGATTGGCGCGGGAGGCCGCGGTGCCCAATGTCACCTTCTACGAAAGGTCCTTTGAGGATTTTGAGGAGGAGGCAACCCTGCCAAACAGCTTCGACGTGATTGCGCTCCACGGTGTTTATAGCTGGGTTTCGCGTGAGAATCAGGAACGGATTATCGACTTTATTGCCCGTCGCCTGAAACCCGGTGGACTGGTCTATATCAGTTACAATACACAACCGGGCTGGGCACCATCGATGCCATTGCGCCGATTGCTGACGGATCGCGCGGCCCAAGGCAACGGGTCACTGGAACAACGCATCGATGAGGCCTTGGATTTCGCCGAGCGATTGAAGCTGGCCGACGCCGGTTTCTTTGCCTCCAATCCTGGTCAGCTGACCCGGCTGAGCGAGATGAAGTCCATGTCCCGGAATTATCTCGCGCATGAGTTCTTCAACAAAGATTGGACCCCCTTCCATTTTGCCGATGTTGCAGATGATCTTGCGCAGGCAAAACTGGAGTTTATGGGCGCGGCGAACCCTCTGGATCACATCGACGATATCTGTCTCAGCAGGCCACAGCAGGCGCTGCTCGCAGAAGAAAGCAATTCAGTCAGGCGCGAGGGCCTGCGTGATATTCTGTTGAACGAGCAGTTCCGCGCAGATGTTTTTGTACGGGGGTGGCTGCCACAGACACAACGTGGCGGCGTCGGAGGGTGGTTTCAGACCCCCTTTGCGCTGGCGCGTCATTATGGAACCGGCCCGTTGAAAGTCAGCTGGCGCAAGGGCGATATCGCGCTGGAAGCGAGCCAGTATGAGCCTGTCTTGCAGGCTTTGTCCGATGGGCACCACACCGTTCGTGCCTTGCTGGAGCAAGGGGTGTTCTCAGATATGACTTGGGGCGACATTACGCGGATGCTGACGATTCTGACCGGTGCGGGCCATATCGTGCCCTGTTTGCCGCAAGCGGGATATGCGGATCGGATTGTGCGGTGCCGCGACTTCAATATGGCGGTTTGTAAGAATGCTGAGGACAGCGAGCGCCTGGGATTCCTGGCATCCCCGGTGACGGGGGGCGGTGTCGCGGTTGACCGAATGGAGCAGCTGTTCCTACTGGCTCAAAGCGAGGGTCATCAGACACCAAATGACTGGGCGACCTTCGTCTGGCGAATTCTTGAGCCCCAAGGGCAACGGCTGGAGCAGGAGGGTCGCGTTCTGGACCTACCAGAGGAAAACCTTGCCGTCTTGCGCGCCCGCGCCCATGCTTTTTCAGCGCGGCGTCTGGGTATTCTCGCAGGCCTTGGTGTGAGCTTGCTTCAGGCCGACCCATCGCAGCCGGAAATGGCCCATCCGACGGCTGCCTCGTCACAGAGCGGCGCTGTCGCCTAGCTGACCACGGATCATGCACTGAAATAAAAAACGCCCGCAGCCGAGAGGCGCGGGCGTTTTTTATTCGTCAGGTCGTCGCGCTTAGCGACGGATGCCGAGACGTTTGATGAGGTCCTGATAGCGGGCCACGTCTTTGCCTTTGGTGTAGTCCAGCAGCTTACGACGCTGAGCAACCATTTTCAGAAGGCCACGACGACCGTGGTTGTCCTTCTTGTGGGTTTTGAAGTGTTCGGTCAGGGTGTTGATGCGCGAGGTCAGGATTGCAACCTGGACTTCCGGGGAACCGGTGTCGCCGTCTTTGGTTGCGAATTCTTTCATCAGGCGGGCTTTTTCTTCAGCAGTGATCGACATCGGGGTCTCCTTTGAAGGTTTGTGTGAATGGCGCAGGCCGGGATGTCGTCCAGCACAGGCCCATGGAGGCGTCTCGGGCACTGCAGTTTTCCGTAGAAAGTCGCAGTGCCGTTGAACAGGTCGCGCGTATACGCAGATTCTTCGGAAATAGCAAAAGGTTTTGAAGAGTGGTCTCTGTCAGCGCAGCGGATGTCGACCCGACCAGATCCGGGTCACTCGAGCGTCAGTCCGCCATCCCCCGATTCTTTGGCAATCACGCCAAAGCCGACAGCGGCATCTTGGTCGACCACCAGTATGTCGGACGCAGTTAACTCTGCCAGTCCGATAACGCGCAGCACCTCCTCGCCGTCGATGGTCACGATATGCTCACCGGGGGTATCTGGATTGCTGCTCACGTCAACGACAGGCGTGTCAGAGCCGAATTTGTCCCAGATGACAACCAGCTGATCCTCATTGCTATTGAAATCGGATAAATCGATGGGGGCGGTGGGGGCCGCGTTGTCCCCATTTGCGTCCTCGCTGATATAGAAATCTCCGGCGCCAACAAGGATACTATCGGCGCCTGTGCCGGCGGTCACGATATCACCGGCCCCGGCAAGTATCGTGTCATCGCCGTCACCGCCGTTCAGATAATCCGTGGCGTCACCATCATCATTGCCGACCAGACGATCATCGCCAGTGCCGCCGAACAGCGTGTCCTGCCCCTGCCCACCTGTCAGATGATCATCATCGTCGTTCCCGTGCAGCGCGTCGCGCCCGTCAGCCCCGACCAGCGTATCATTGCCGTGACCGCCGTGGGCCTGATCATCGCCTGCACCGCCGTCAAGCATGTCCTCACCGAAGTGGCCGAACAACCTGTCGTCATCGTCGTCTCCGGACAGCAGGTCATCGCCATCGTCACCGTGCAGAAGATCATCTCCATCCCCACCCTGCAGCGTGTCGTGGCCCTCTCCACCATGCAAAGAATCGTCACCATCGCCGCCCAGCACCCCGTCATCGCCGGAGTAGCCGTTCAGCTGATCGTGTCCCGCAAGACCTTGTAGAGAATCATCCGCATCGCCGCCGCCAAGCTGATCGCTCCCGGAGGTCCCCGTGGAGACAAGTGAAGCTAGGGAGGAGGTTTCATCGGTATTTCCCTCTGCCGCGTGGTCATTGACGTCAGAGCTTTCCGGGTCATCGCCCCCCTCGTCAATCAACAAGATGCCACCAACGGCGGCGACCCCCAACATTGCAGCCAGCATCAACATTCCGGCGACCCCTTACAAAACACGCGGAACACCCGCATGATCAATATTGAACACGCAATGGTTGTATATCAAACCAAATCGAAAGCGATGGTTAGCAAGATCTTATGCCGACTTGGGCCGCCAGGGTTCAGGTTTCTGGTCGTAGCGAATGTAGAGCGGGTGTTTGGGATGACCGGCCTTGCTTAGTCCGAGATGAAACAACGGACTACCGGTTTCGACAAGCGCCGCCGCAACTTGATCACCTTGCTGACGAAACGCGCCGTGGGTGCCCCAGGCGCAGATCACCTGATCCGCCCAGGCCGCACCCTCCAGAATTATTCCGAGATTATCAGGGCCAACCGGGTCCGCTGCGCGTTTCATGTCGCGCGGATCGGTGGCCCGAAAGGCAAAGATATTGGTGGCGCGAAATCCGCCATGTCCCAAGGTGCGCGCGCGTCTTTCGCAGCGCTCAATCGTTGGATCGTTCTGCACCTCAGTTGCGGTGGACGGGTTGAGCATCACAATCATCACCCGTGTCCCTGCCGGATCCCAGATCCGGCTGAGGCTATATCGATACTGCTCGCAGTCGGAATAGACCGCGTTTGAAGGCGCGTCGCCCTTGGTGTGGCTGCGATGGATCATGGTGCCCGTCGTGCCCAGACCTCGCGCCGCTGTCAACCGCAGCCTAGCGGACGAAGACCCTGCTGGGATGCAGCTCGCCGGCTTTGTAGTGTCCAACCGCAACAGCCAGACCATCCAGTGAGGCCCAGGCTTCCTCGCCGTATTCAACATCGGAGGCGAGCACCATTCCGGGATTGCCATTGCGCAGCTTGGCCGCGCCTTCAGGTGTGCAGGTCAGCTGCGGCAGATCGGCGAGCCCTTCTTCAAGCGGGCGCAGATAGCCATCAAGATCCGGCGATTTGGCCATTTCATCCAGCGTCTCAAGGCTGATGCCATCCTCGGCGTCAAACGGCCCCGACCAGATCCGGCGCAGGCATTTGACATGGCCCTGACACCCAAGCGCGGCGCCCAGATCCCGCGCGATGGACCGCACGTAGCCGCCTTTGCCGCAGGTCATTTCCAACACGACATGGTCAGCATCAGGACGATCCACCAGGATCAGCTCCTCAACCCACAACGGGCGGGCGGCCAGTTCGATGTCTTCACCGTCGCGGGCCAGTTTATAAGCGCGCTGACCGTCGATTTTCACCGCTGAGAATTTTGGTGGCACCTGCATGATATCACCAAGGAATTGCGGCAGCGCCGCCACGATGTCCTCATCACTTGGCCGTGTGTCGCTGCTGGCGATCACTTCGCCTTCGGCGTCATCGGTATTGGTCGCCTGACCGAGCCGCACGGTGAAGGTGTAGGCCTTCAGCGCATCGGTGATATAAGGCACGGTCTTGGTGGCTTCGCCGAGGGCGACTGCCAGAACGCCGGTTGCCTCGGGATCCAATGTGCCGGCATGGCCTGCCTTCTTCGCATCAAAGGCCCAGCGGACTTTGTTGACAACCGCAGTGGACGTCAGCCCCGCAGGCTTGTCGACCACCAGCCAGCCGGAAATATCGCGCCCTTTGCGTTTGCGTCCCATATCGTACCCCAATGTCATCGTCGGTGAGAGAGGCGCGCGAGGTAGCCCAGCCATCCCGGGCTGTCAATCGCGGGAGGTGGCGAAACCGTCAGCCAACTGCGGCGCGGGCTGGCCCAACGCGCGTGGTTGGCTCAGTTGGTCGCCGCGTCGCTCTTGGTGCCGTCTGCCACCACGCCCACCACCGGCCCCATCATGAAACCGGCATCACTGCGATTGATCTGCGGTGCGTGGAGCCGCGATATATTGCCATCAAAATAGAGCGCGCTTGGCAGTTTCAGATGGTCCCGGAACAGGCTGCCAAACTGGTGAAACGTCACAGCGTTCCGCGAGATGGCAAAGACCACGCGCTTGCCGTCGGCGCTGGTGCCGACGCCGTTGCGAATGAAATACGAGGTCGAGTCCGGCAGAAACCGCGGGTGCAACGCGCCGTCGATCACCAGCATCGGGCCGGATTGCGTGGCATAGCGGCACGATGGCTCTGTCTCGGCGAAGGTCAGTGTTTCGATCACATCCGTGCGGGCAGCGCCGATACACAGCACCCCATTGGGCAACAGTCCGAAATTGCCCGGACCGGGGGTTGTGATCAGCCGCATCTCCTCGCCGTCGCCGTCCCGGTACAATCCGACAGGAGAACGGTCGCGATGGTACATGCCGGCATTGGTCGCAAAGGGCAGACTCTGCCCCTTGGCAGCCAGATCGTTTTCGATTGTCGAGAAATGACCGTAGACCTCGCCCGCGCCGTTTTTCAGAAACAGGCGCAGCTCATCTTCGGCCACGTCGACCTCGCAGATCGTGTAGCGATTGCCGTCATAGGCGATGTCGCGGCAGTCCACCGCCGCTGCAGGCGCAGCCCAAAGGGCCAACACCACAGCCACCGCCCAGCGAATCACTCGCCGATATCGCGGCGCACCGCGTCCTGCGACAGCATCCGGCGGGTGTCATCCATCCGGTCAAAGGTGTCATCCAGCTGGAACCGCAGTTCCGGCGTGAATTTCAGTGCCAGCTTCTTGCCGATCATCCGACGCAGTTCGCCCTTGTTGCGAGCCATCAGTTTGAGCGTGTCTTCCTGCCCCTTGCCACCAAGCGGCAGCACATAAGCCGTGGCAATACGCAGATCGGGCGAGGTGCGAACCTCACCAACGGTGATCGACAGCCGGTTCAATTCGGGATCATGCAGGTCACCGCGTGCAAAGATCTCGGACAAGGCGCGGCGAATCAATTCGCCGACGCGGAGCTGACGTTGTGAGGGCCCTGAGCCCTCTTGGAGTTTGTTCTTAGCCATATATCCGATTTATGCCGAAAGCGGGGCTTTGCCAAGCGCAGCACAAGCGGTTAGGACAAAACCAGCCCGAAACAGACCACCCGCGATCCAGCGCAACACCTAAGGACCACTGACATGACAGCTTCCCGCACGGATACACCCGGCATCGTGATCACCGGCGCCTCTGGGCGCATGGGGCAGATGCTGATCAAGACGGTTGCGGATCATCCCGGCGCGCATCTGGTCGGCGCGGTGGAGCGGGCAGGCCACGATTGGGTCGGCAAGGATGTGGGGCTGGCCATGGGCGGCTCTGAAATCGGTGTGACAGTGACCGACGATGCGGCTGCTGCCTTTGCCAAGGCGCAGGCCGTGATCGACTTCACCAGCCCAGCGGCGACTATTGCCTTTGCCGGGTTGGCGGCCGAGGCCGGTGTTGTCCATGTCATCGGCACCACCGGGATGAGCGACGCAGAGATCGCCCAGCTGGAACCGGCCTCGCGTCAGTCGGTGCAGATGCGCGCTGGCAATATGAGCCTTGGCGTGAACCTGCTGGTCCAGTTGACCAAGAAGGTCGCCGCCGCCCTTGATGAAGATTTTGATATCGAAGTGATTGAGGCGCATCACCATCACAAAGTCGACGCCCCCTCCGGCACCGCGCTGATGTTGGGAGAGGCCGCCGCCGAAGGGCGCGGCGTGGTGCTCTCAGATGTCAGCGACAGCGGGCGCGATGGCATCACCGGCGCGCGCAAGCGCGGTGATATCGGTTTCAGCGCCATTCGCGGTGGTGATATTGTCGGGGAACATGACGTGCTGTTTGCCGGCCAGGGAGAGCGTATCGTCCTGCGCCATCTGGCGACGGACCGTGCGATCTTTGCCCGCGGGGCCATTAAGGCCGCACTTTGGGGTCAGGATAAGCAACCCGGTCAATACGACATGCTGGATGTGCTGGGCCTCTGATCCTCAGAGCAGGGATGCGGCGCCGCTGAACGTCTCGAACCCTTCGGTGGTTTCCACCACCGAAGCTTCGAAATGGGCGATCAATGGCATCACTTGAGGCTCCAGTTCTTTCAGCCAGACAGGCCCGTCGTAGAAGTCATCCTTGATGCGTTCGCGGTCCGATAGCGTTGCAAAGGCGCGCATCCAGTGGACGACATCCGGATCCTCTAGATCGCGCATCGGACCAAAAACCAGCATGCCCGCGTCGCGCAATGCTGGTCTGTTCACCCGTTCAAAGACCTCAATAAAGGCTTCGCGTTTGCCGGGGTGCAGCCTGTAGCGGCGGATCTCGATGATCATGCAGGCCTCCTGCGGTGACACCGTCAGAAATCGATGGCGATGCCTTTTTTCTCCCAATCACCGTAACGCGCGGGATCTGGACCATCGCGACCGCCGAGCTCAACCGGGCGATTGGCCGCCTCGGCCTCAGCGGCCTTGCGCCGTTCTGCGGCTTCCGCCAGCGCCCGCTGTGCGGCGGGCGGCAGATCTGTTGCCGGATCGATTTTGGTTTTGTCAGCGTCACTCATGCCGGGTTCCCTTGTTGTCGTTCTATGATATACGCCCGCGTCCGGCGGCGACAACCCATTGCGCCGCTGCCCTATATCAGGAGACCCGCATGTCCAACGCAAGCCAAGCCCGCCGCCGCGCTATTCACCTGCTGGATCAGGTGCTCGGGGAGGGCAAGCTGCTGTCTGAATGTTATGCAGCTGGCGCCTTGGACAAGCTCCCGGTGGAGGAGCGGGCGCGCAGTCAGCGACTGGCAACAGATACGCTGCGCAATTTGGAACGCGCGGACCGGATCCTGCAGAAACATCTTAAGAAATCGACGCCGCTGACAGTTCACAATGCCCTGCGTATTGGCACCGTCGAACTGTGTCAGGGCGGGGCGGCACATGGGGTGGTAAACGAGATGGTGGACATTATCGCGCGTCACCGCCGCCACGGTAAACTGAAGGGGCTGGTCAACGCGGTTCTGCGCAAGGTGGCGGATCAGGGGCCTGCTGAATGGGCCAAGCTGCGGGTCCCGCGCCTGCCGAAATGGCTGCGCAGCCCGCTGTCTCAGGCCTGGGGCGCACCTGCGATGCTGTCGATTGAGGCGGCTCATCTGGCGGGCGCGCCGCTTGATCTGACGGCGAAACCTGGTGCCGATCTGTCGGCGTTGGAGGCAACCCGCCTGCCAACCGGGTCTTACCGTCTCCACGGATCGGTTCAAGTTTCTGGCCTGCCGGGATTTGAGGCCGGTGACTGGTGGGTACAGGATGCCGCCGCCGCGCTGCCTGCGCAGCTGTTGGCGGCACAGCCGGGCGAATCGGTGCTGGATCTCTGCGCGGCGCCGGGGGGCAAGACGATGCAGATCGCTGCCACAGGTGCGAATGTGACGGCCGTGGATCAATCCGCTGGTCGGATGGCGCGCCTGTCGGAGAACCTTGACCGGACCGGCCTCAGCGCCACGGTGGTTGTCGGTGATGCGCTGGAACAGACCGGCCAATATGATGCGGTCCTGCTGGATGCGCCGTGTTCCGCAACGGGCACGATTCGCCGGCACCCGGATCTGCCCCATGCCAAGGATGGCAGTGGCTTTGGCGCGCTGATTGAATTGCAGGCACAGATGCTTGCCCATGCCTGGAGCCTGGTGAAACCGGGTGGACGGTTGATTTACTGCACCTGTTCGCTCCTGCCGGATGAGGGTGAATGCCAAGTTGAAGATGCGCTTGAGATGTTTCCCGATATGTCGGTCGGCGATCGGATCCACGCGGTCGCGGGCATCGACCCCGACTGGATCACAGAAGAAGGCGGGCTGCGTCTGCGACCTGATTACTGGGCTGATCAGGGCGGTATGGACGGTTTCTACATGGCGGAATTGCGCAAGGGCGCGGCCTGACCTCAGGTCTCGGCGGTCCTTCGCCGCTCGGCCATCGGGTCGCCTGCCGCATTATCGGTGACTTGGCCTGTAAGCCTCGCTATGCTCAGCGCAAAACGCCCCGGAAAAAATCTCTGGCGTGAGGCAAGAGAGCATGTCCCGATACGATAGAATGGCGCGGCGCGGCACCCGCCTGTTGAACCGCTTTTACGCACGGCGCGCGCGACGGCAGCCCGGCGCCACGGCCTTTGTGTCGCAGCCTGAGCCGCGCACCATCGGCAGCTTTGCCCGCGGTCGGCAACTGGTGGCGGGCAATCTTCTGTTTGCGGGTTACCTCGTCGAATCGCCGACCACCGGGCTCTGGGATGTGGTGGCGCCCGATCTCGCTTTTGATGCAGAACGGCACGGGTTTGCCTGGCTTGATGATCTGGCCGCTGTCGGTGATTTTCGGGCCCGGGAAAAGGCACAGCTCTGGGTCTGGGGATGGATCGACACCCATGGCAACGGCAGCGGGCCGGGCTGGTCGCCGGATCTGACCGGTCGTCGGGTGATCCGCTGGATCAACCACGCGCTGTTCCTGCTGGCGGCCCGCACGGCGGAGCAATCGGAGGCGTTTTTCGGGGCCCTGTCCCGCCAGACCTGGTTCCTCTCCCGCCGCTGGCAAGGGGCCTCCCCCGGATTGCCCCGATTTGAGGCACTCACCGGGTTGATCTACGCGGGCCTTGCTCTCAAGGGGCATGAGGATCAGGTCGACCCCGCTCTGAAGGCCCTGGCCGAGGAATGCTCCAGCCAGATTGATGATCAGGGTGGCCTGCCGACCCGCAACCCTGAGGAGCTGCTGGAGGTCTTTACCCTGCTGACCTGGGCTGCGGCTGCGTTACAGGATGCCGGACGCGGCGTTCCACCCGCGCAACTGGCCGCGATTGAGCGGATCGCACCGACCCTGCGCACATTGCGTCATGCGGATGGCGGTCTCGCGCGGTTCCACGGCGGTGGTCGCGGGCTGGAGGGGCGGCTGGATCATGCGCTTGCGGCAAGCCATGTCACCACGCGCCACGCCGATGGTTTGGCGATGGGCTATGCCCGCCTGTCCGGGCGGCGCACCTCGGTGATCATTGATGCGTCTGTTCCGCCGACAGGGCGCGCCTCTTGGAATGGTCATGCCTCCACCCTGGCGTTTGAGCTGACATCCGGTCGTCGCCCGCTGATCGTCAACTGCGGCTCGGGCGAAACCTTTGGTGTTGAGTGGCGCCGAGCGGGGCGGGCAACACCGTCCCATTCCACGCTCTGTATCGAAGGGCATTCCAGCGCCCGCCTGGCCCCGCCGGAACGCGGCAGCGGCCATGAGATCATGACTGAGGCGCCCGATAACGTGCCGCTGGATGTGTCTGATCTGGAAGACGGCTATCGCTTCCAAGGCGGGCACAATGGCTATGAGCGCCATTTCGGCCTGACCCATGCGCGCACGCTGGAACTGGCGGTGGATGGCCGTGGTCTGGCTGGTGAGGACATGTTGCTGGCGCTGGATACCCGCAACAAACGCCGTTTCGACAAGGCGATGGACGCCCATTCGCTGGGCGGTATTGGCTTTGAGATCCGGCTGCATCTGCACCCGGATGTGGACGCAGCCCTTGACTTGGGGGGCGCAGCAGTATCCATGGCGCTCAAGAGCGGGGAGATCTGGGTGTTCCGTCATGATGGAACCTGCGAGTTGAAGCTGGAACCCAGCGTATACTTGGAAAAAACCCGCTTGAAGCCGCGTGCGGCAAAACAGATCGTTCTCTCCGGGCGGGCAATGAACTATGCCACGCGCATCCGGTGGACGCTCAGTAAGGCGCAGGAGACTGCCGTTGCCGTGCGAGACCTGAACCGGGATGATCCCGCGTTAACCGACTGAGCCTGAAAAGGACCTGCCCTGCCATGACTGACCTTCACCCCGTACGCCGTGCGTTGCTTTCCGTATCCGACAAGACCGGGCTGATCGACCTGGGCAAGGCCTTGGCGGCACGCGGCGTTGAGCTGCTCTCAACTGGCGGCACGGCCAAGGCGCTGCGCGACGCAGGGCTGACCGTCAAGGACGTCTCCGAGATCACTGGCTTTCCGGAAATGATGGATGGCCGAGTCAAAACGCTGCATCCGATGGTGCATGGTGGGCTGCTGGCATTGCGCGACAACGACACGCATGTGGCCGCGATGGAAGAGCATGGGATCGGCGCCATCGAACTGTTGGTGGTGAACCTCTACCCGTTTGAGGACACCGTGGCCAAGGGCGGCGACTACGACACCTGCATTGAAAACATTGATATTGGCGGCCCGGCAATGATCCGTGCGGCGTCAAAGAACCACCTGTTCGTGAACGTTGTGGTCGATGTCGAGGACTACGAACCGCTGCTCGCAGAGCTGGATCGCAATGATGGCCAGACCTCTTATGGATTCCGTCAATGGTTGGCACAGAACGCCTATGCCCGGACGGCCGCCTATGACGCGGCAGTATCGAACTGGATGGCGGGCGCACTGAATCTTGAGGCGCCGCGCCGCCGCGCCGTGGCAGGACAGCTGGCGCAGACCCTGCGCTATGGTGAGAACCCGCATCAGCAGGCGGCCTTCTACCTTGATGGCTCCGCCCGCGCAGGTGTCGCCACCGCGCAGCAGGTGCAGGGCAAGGAGCTGTCCTACAACAACATCAACGACACCGATGCGGCTTTTGAACTGGTCAGCGAGTTTGCACCCGCTGATGGCCCGGCCGTGGCGATCATCAAACACGCCAACCCCTGCGGCGTGGCCCGTGGCACAACGCTGAAAGATGCGTACCAAAAGGCCTTCGACTGCGACCGGACCTCTGCCTTTGGCGGGATTGTGGCTCTGAACCAGCCGTTGGACGGCGAAACCGCGCAAGAGATCGTGCAGATCTTCACCGAAGTGGTCATCGCCCCCGGTGCCTCGGATGAGGCCAAGGCAATTTTTGCGGCCAAGAAAAACCTGCGTCTGTTGCTGACGGATGGTCTGCCCAACCCGCAGGACACGGGTCTGACCACCCGTCAGGTGTCTGGCGGAATGCTGGTGCAGGACAAGGACGTCGGTCACCGTGCCATGGACGACCTGAAGGTGGTCACCGAGAAGGCCCCGACCGATGAGCAGATGCAGGATCTGCTGTTTGCCTGGAAGGTAGCAAAACACGTGAAATCCAACGCCATCGTTTATGTCAAATCTGGCCAGACCGTTGGTGTCGGCGCCGGCCAGATGAGCCGCCTGGACAGTGCCACCATCGCAGGCGTGAAAGCGCAGCGGATGGCTGATGCGCTGGAATTGCCGGAGAGCTTGGCAAAAGGGTCTGCGGTTGCATCCGATGCATTCTTCCCCTTTGCGGACGGTCTTCTGGAAGCTGCGGCAAACGGTGCCACCTGCGTGATCCAGCCCGGTGGTTCCATGCGCGATGATGAGGTCATCAAGGCCGCCAATGACGCAGGCCTGGCAATGGTCTTCACCGGCATGCGTCACTTCCGACACTAAACGCGGCTAACGCAGATCGGGCCGGCTTTGGCCCGATCTCGCCTCAAATTCCGGGCAAAGGGGGCCGCACAATGCGAGCCAAAGTGATGATCTGGGCCGCGATACTGGCGCTGCTTGCCGATCAGATCAGCAAATATCTGGTGGTGCGGGTCATGGATGTGGCCAATCGCGGCGGCATTGATGTGCTGCCACCGCTGCTGCGGTTTCGCTATGGCGAGAATACCGGCATCAATTTCGGTCTGTTCGGCGGTGGGGCCGATACTACGCGATGGGTTCTTATTGCTCTGTCACTTGTGATCTGCGTGGTGCTGGTGGTCTGGATCGCGCGGCTGCCTGCCAATGCGCGCATGATGCAGCTTTCAGCCGGTTTGGTGATCGGCGGCGCGCTTGGCAATGTGGTGGACAGACTGCTTTACGGGTATGTGCTGGACTTCCTCAATATGTCCTGCTGCGGTATCAACAATCCCTTTGTCTTCAACGTGGCGGACATCTTCATCTTTGTGGGCGCGGCCGGCTTGATCCTATTTGATGGGCGGCAGAAAAACCCTGCGTGACCTCGCTGGGGAAATGCGATAAAAGCGGCTCAAACAGGCAGGAGTAACGGGTCATGCGGATCCCTTTTGGTGTGATTGTTCTGATGGGCGCGCTGGCCGTATCTGCTTGCGGGCAAAAAGGGTTGCGCGATCTGCGCCCGGCCGGAACCGGCCCGGATGAATTCATGGTCCTGCCCGCCAAGCCACTGGCCGAGCCGACCAGCTATCAGACGCTGCCGCAGCCCACACCCGGCGCGGCCAATCTCACCGACCGAAACCCCAAGGGTGAAGCCGTCGCCGTGCTTGGCGGCAACCCGGCTGCGCTGGTGCCCGGTGAGGGCATTCCCGCCAGCGACGGCGCATTGGTCACCGCCGTGAGCCGCTATGGCGTCGACCCCGACGTCCGCGCGGATCTCGCGGCGCGCGATGCGAAGAAACGCAAGCGTGAAAACCGCACTGCGCGGTTCAAACTGTTCCCGGTCGATCGCTATCAGGAGGCCTACAAGCGCGAGGCCATCGCGCCGGATCAGGTCAGCGAACGTTTCCGCCGTGCGGGTTTTGAGACACCGTCAGCCCCACCGGCAGAGTAACGCCGAACAGGCCGTACCAGCGGCTCCGGGCGATCACAAAAACGCCATTTCCCTTGCACATGCCCCTCCAGAGCGTAGTTTGACGTTAGCGATGTTGGCTCGGTTTTCGGGCTGATTACCATTGATATGTTGCTGGATCGGACTTGTTTCTGTTGCACCGCAGACCACACGGACAGGGTCGCGCTGCATCGCCCGTCAGGGCAGGCTGCGGGATCTGACCGGCTGCATGAGTCTATTTTGACGCGACCGGTGCTTGTGGTGCCGGTGGCGCACCGCAAAAAGGAGATCACCGAATGATCCCCCCTATGAAGCCTGTGATCCGGCGGATCACCCGGGCCACCGCCATTGTCGCGGCCCTTGTTGCTCTGGACAGCGCTGGTTTGACGGCCTCAGGTCTGGTTCAGGGCGCTCAGGCGCAGGACACTGCCGCTCAATCCGACGCGAGCGATATGGTCACCAGCTTTGTCCTTGATAACGGGATGCAGGTCGTGGTGATCGAAGACCACCGCGCGCCTGTTGTGCAGCATATGGTCTGGTACCGTGCAGGCTCCGCCGATGAACCTGTCGGCCAGTCCGGTGTTGCACATTTTCTGGAACATTTGCTGTTCAAGGCCACTGATAAGCTGGAGGCAGGGGAACTTTCGGCCACTGTTGCTGCAAACGGCGGCCGGGACAACGCCTTCACCAGCTATGACTACACGGCGTATTTCCAGCGTGTCGCGGCGGACCGCCTGGGGCTGATGATGCAGATGGAAAGCGACCGGATGGTCAACATCCGCCTCACCGAGCAGGATATCGAGACCGAGCGGGAGGTCATTCTGGAAGAGCGTAACCAGCGCACGGACAGCGAGCCGCGGGCGCTGTTTCGTGAGCAGTTGAACGCCGCGCAATATCTCAACCATCGGTATGGCCAGCCCATTATTGGCTGGCGTCATGAGATGGAAGAGCTGGACATGGCGGATGCGCTCTCGTTCTACGGAACCTATTACGCGCCGAACAATGCGATTTTGGTTGTCTCCGGTGACGTTGATCCGGAGGAGGTGCGTCGCCTTGCCGAGGAGACCTATGGGCAGATCCCGGCCAACCCGGATCTGCCGGAACGGGTTCGCAGCAAGGAGCCGCCGCAGACCGCCGCCCGTCGCATTGTCTTCAAAGACCCGCGCGTGGCGCAGCCGTTTGTTCAGCGCTCCTATCTGGCGCCGGAACGTGACAAAGGTGCGCAAGAACGCGCAGCGGCGCTCTATCTTCTGGCTGAACTCTTGGGCGGTGGCAGCACCTCTTACCTAACCAACGCGCTGCAGTTTGATCAGCAGGTGGCGGTCTACACCGGTGTGTTTTACTCCGACGTGTCTCTGGATGACACGACCTTTGATTTTCTGGTCGTGCCCGGGGCTGATGTGAGCCTTGAGGAGGCCGAGGCCGCGCTGGATGCCACCTTTACCCGGTTTCTGGAAGACGGCGTTGATGAGGCGCAGCTGGAGCGGATCAAACTGCAACTGCGGGCCGCAGAAATCTACGCCCGCGACAACGTCGACGGAATTGCCAACCGCTATGGACGGGCGCTTGCGTCGGGTCTGACAGTTGAGGATGTGCAGGCTTGGCCGCGTATCCTGCAATCCATCACCGCAGATGAAATCATCGCCGTCGCCCGCGAGGTGTTGCGGCCGGAGGTATCGGTCACCGGCTGGATGATGCGAGACGAAGAGGTAAGCCAATGAAGGCGCTAAAGCTTGTCACGGCCGCATTGGCCGCCTGTTTCCTCGCCCTGCCGGTTTGGGCAGAGGTGAAGATCAAAGAGGTGACCTCTCCCGGCGGCATAACCGCATGGCTGGTCGAAGATCACAGCATTCCCTTCACAGCGCTGGAGCTGCGCTTTCGCGGCGGCACGTCGCTCGACAAGCCGGGCAAACGTGGCGCGACCTATCTGATGGCGGGGCTGCTTGAGGAGGGGGCCGGGCCGCTGGCTGCGCAGGACTACGCCCGCACAGTCGAAAGCCTGGCTGCCGGGTTTTCCTATGATGCGGATAAGGACACGGTGTCGATCTCAGCGCAGTTTCTGAGCGAGAACCGCGATCAGGCCGTTGATCTGCTGCGCCAGACCATCCATGAGCCACGCTTTGATCAGGATGCGCTGGACCGGGTGCGCGCACAGGTTCTGGCCGGTCTGCGCGCTGATGCCAAGGATCCCAACGATATCGCAGGGCGGGTGTTTTCGCAGATGGCCTTTGGCGATCACCCCTATGGCACCGAAGGCAACGGCACCATCGAAAGCGTTACCGCGCTGACCCGTCAGGATATGTTCGATGCCCATGATGCGGTGTTTGCCCGTGATCGGCTCTATGTTGGGGCGGTTGGGGATATCACTGAGGCTGAGTTGGGGGCGCTGCTGGATACTTTGCTGGGCGATTTGCCAGACGCAGGGGCGCCAATTCCGGGACCGGCGGAGGTCACCATAGAGGGTGGTGTGACTGTGGTTGACTACGACACACCGCAATCTGTGGCTCTGTTTGGTCATGCCGGGATCGAACGCGACGACCCGCGGTATTTCGCAGCCTACCTGTTGAACCAGATCCTTGGCGGCGGGTCTTTTGACAGTCGCCTGATGTCGGAAGTGCGCGAAAAACGCGGGCTGACCTATGGCGTCTACAGCTATCTGGTGCCGCGTGATCTGGGGGCCGTCTACATGGGCTCGGTCGCGTCGGCCAACGGCAAGATTGCCGAAACGGTTGAGGTCATCCAGACGGAATGGGCGAAACTGGCAGCTGAAGGCGTGACGGAGAAAGAGCTGGAAGACGCCAAAACCTATCTGACTGGCGCGTATCCGTTGCGTTTCGACGGCAATAGCCGCATCGCGTCGATCCTGGCGGGGATGCAGATGGATGATCTGCCCATTGATTACGTCGCCACCCGAAACGACAAGGTGAACGCTGTCACATTGGAAGAGATCAACAAGGTGGCCAGCGAAATCCTATTGCCGGATCAGCTGCACTTCATCGTGGTTGGTCGACCGGAAGGTTTGCAATCCACCAATTGAGATCAGCGCAGAGCCGATCAAACGGAAAAGGGCGCGATCATCTCTGGTCGCGCCCTTTTTGCTGGATGTGATCGAAGCAGCCACAGCTGCCCCAATCGGTTTATTCGCCGTAGGGGATCCAGATGTTTTTCACTTCTGTTGCGGCCTCAAGGAACCGGCGGCTGTGATCGGCAGACCAGTCCAGCGCCCGACTGTTATTGACCCAGGTGCGCTTCAGGTTGCCAGCCGAAGCCGCTTCGATCGTGGAGGAGAGATCCGAAGAGGAGAAGCTCCAGACAGCATCGACGTTGAGATGGGCGGCCAGTGGCTCGGCCAGCTCGGCGTGACGACCGGTCAAGATGTTGACGACACCGCCGGGCAAATCGGATGTGTCCAGCACCTGATAGAAATCGGTGGCGGCCAGCGGATAGGCCTCGGAGGCGGCCAGAACCATGCGGTTGCCCATGGCAATCGCCGGTGCCATCACCGACACCAGACCCAGCAGGGGAGCTTCATCCGCGCAGAGCGCGCCGATTACGCCGACTGGTTCCTTCATTGCCAGTGCCACACCGCGGATCGGCACCCCATGCGCCTGACCGTCATATTTGTCGGCCCAGGCAGCAGCAGTGAACAGGCGCTGGATTGAGGCCTCGACCTCCTGCGCGCCCTGCGATTTGCCGGTCATCCGGTCGATACGATCCGCAAATTCGCTGGCCCGCGCCGACAGGTTCTCCCCAATATAGTAAAGGATCTGAGCCCGCAGGTGGCCGGTGGTTTTGGACCACGCTTTTGCGCCCGCTGCGGCCTCCACGGCGTTGCGCACATCCTTGCGGTTGCCAAGCCCGACGTGGCCGAGCAGCGCGCCCGATTTTGCGTGTACGGCCTTGGAATACCCGCCATCTGGACGGGCCTGCTTGCCGCCAACATACAGCTTTGCGGTGCGATCCACCGCGTCAACCGGCGCACCTTCACCGCTGAAACCTTGCACCTGGTCAAGCGTTTTTGCCTTGCCCTTGGGTTTGGTATAAGCGCTGAGCCCTTCCCAGCCACCTTCGCGGCCAAAGCCGCTTTCGCGGGTGCCACCAAAACCAGCCGCCGCATCAAAGAGGTTGGTGGCATTAACCCAGACCACACCCGCGACCAGTTTTGGCGCGATATCCAGCGCCAGATTGACATTCTCAGTCCACAGGGTCGCAGCCAGCCCGTAGCGGGTGTTGTTGGCCAGCTCGACGGCTTCGGAAGGAGTGCGGAACGTGGTGGAGACCAGAACCGGGCCAAAAATCTCTTCCTGCATCAGCGCGTCAGAGGGGGCCAGCCCTTCAATCAGCGTCGGCGGGTAGAAACAGCCGCGTTCCGGCACAGCGACCTGTGCCTGATGCATGCGGCCCGCAGTATTGGCCGCGACCATCTCGCTGATGGTGGTCAGCTGAACCGGATCCACGATGGCTCCGACATCAATGCTCTTGTCCAGCGGGTTGCCGATTCGCAGCTTGTCCATGCGTGTGCGCAGCTTCCGGTGGAAACGCTCGGCGATGCCTTCCTGCACCAGCAGGCGTGAGCCGGCACAGCAGACCTGGCCCTGATTGAACCAGATCGCATCGACCAGACCTTCGATCGCGGAATCAATGTCTGCATCATCAAACACGATGTAGGGCGATTTGCCGCCCAGCTCCAGGGTCAGCGCCTTGCCGCTGCCTGCGGTGGCTTCGCGGATACGGCGACCCACAGCGGTAGAGCCGGTAAAGGCGATTTTATCGACGTCTGCGCCAACGATCATTTCCCCCACAGCGCCGTCGCCGGTGACGATATTCACAACACCTTTGGGCAGACCCGCCTGACGACAGATATCTGCAAACAGCAACGCGGTGAGGGAGGTATATTCTGCAGGCTTCAGCACCACGGTGTTGCCCATGGCTATGGCGGGCGCCACTTTCCACGCCAGCATCAGCAGCGGGAAATTCCAGGGGATGATCTGACCGCAAACGCCCAATGCCTCACGGTCGGGCAGTTCGCTTTCCATCAGCTGGGCCATGCCGGCGTGATAGTAGAAATGCCGCTGTGCCAGGGGGACGTCAATGTCACGGCTTTCGCGGATCGGCTTGCCATTATCAAGCGTTTCCAGAACCGCAAACAGGCGCGCGTGTTTCTGCATCAGACGTGCAATTGCATAGAGGTAGCGCGCACGCCCGGCGCCACCAAGCGCCGCCCATTTGCCCTGCGCCTTGCGCGCAGCAGCAACGGCGCCATCCACATCGGATTGGCTGGCCTGGCTCAAAGTGGCCAGAACCTCACCCGTGGCGGGGTTCTTACTGTCGAACCCATCGCCGGGCGCTGTGAAGTCACCGTCGATGAAATGGCCGAACCGGGCGCCCTGATCCACCAGCCAGGCCAGCGCCTCGGCTGCACTCTCGGGGGCGGGGCCATAAGTCATGGTGTCGAAGATCTCTTTGATGGTCATGTGTCGAGCCTTGTGGTCTGTCGCCGCCTGCCTTGCGAGGGAAGCGGCCCGGAGGCCCTTGGGCGTCCGGGGGTGGCATCTGGATGTTAGGCCAGCGCGTGGCGGTAGCCGGCGGAATAGGCGCCGGTGACATGGTGTTCGAGCTGCCGTTCGATATCGCCCAGCAGCGACGAGGCGCCAAAGCGGAACAGATCAGGCTGCAACCAGCGATCCCCCAGCTCTTCCTTGATCAGCGATAGGTAGACCAACGAGTCTTTGGCCTTGGAAATCCCACCAGCGGGTTTGTAGCCGACACGGTAGCCGGTGCGCTCGTGATAGTCACGGATGGTGCGGATCATCACCAGGCTGACTGGCAATGTGGCGTTAACGCTTTCCTTGCCGGTGGAGGTCTTGATGAAGTCAGCACCGGCCATCATGCAGATCAGCGACGCACGCGCCACATTGCGCAATGTGCCCAACTCGCCAGTGGCAAGAATGGCCTTGACGTGGGCCTCGCCGCAGGCCTCACGGAAGGCTTTCATCTCATCATAGAGCGCCTGCCAGTTGCCTGACAGCACGTGACGACGGGAGATCACAATGTCGATCTCTTTGGCACCTGCCTTCACGCTTTCCTCGATTTCGGCCAGCCGGAGGTGAAACGGTGACAACCCGCCGGGAAAGCCGGTGGATACCGCAGCAACCGGAATACCGCTGCCATCCAACGCGTCCACGGCTGTCTCGATCATGTCGTGATAAACACAGACAGCCCCGGTGGTGATCGGCTCCATATCGAGCGCCTGCATCAGATCGGCACGTACCGGTTGACGGGCCTTGGCGCATAGACGCTGCACCCGACCGACGGTATCATCACCGGAGAGCGTGGTCAGGTCGATCAGGGTGATCGCCTTCAGCAGCCAGGCCGCCTGATGGTCTTTCTTCACACTGCGCCGACCGGGCAGGGTGGCGCAACGGCGTTCGATGGCGGAGGTATTTGCCTCAACCCCTAATGCCCAGTCCAGATCCAGCTCCATGCCGGGGTTACGCGGTTCGCCCACCTGCGGCAGCTGCGCGGTGTGCTCTGCAATTTGGCTTTCCATGCCGGGAATCCTCGTTCGAGTTCGGTGCGAAAATCGCACGACCACCCTGTCTTGGCAAGCAAGCGGGGCCGTCTTGGGGGTAAATTTTTGACTGTTTGGACAAAAATTCACTCAGATTGAGAACGATTCGCATTTATTATTGCGAATAATTCGCATTAGCATTGACAGGGCGCCGCGCCGTGCTCTTATTGGGGCAGATGGTATCCAAAGGACCTGCCCAATGCGTTTGCAACTGAACTCACCAATGATGGCCCGCAGAATGATGCTGGCGGTTATGATGGCTCTTACCGGGCTTATCGCGCTACCTATTGGGGGGCTTGGTGCTGGCCCGGCGCGGGCAGAGGCACCCCTGAAAGTGGTGGCAACAACCGGCATGATTGCGGATGCCGCCCGTCAGGTTGGCGGTGATGCCGTAGAGGTCCGCGCGTTGATGGGGCCGGGGGTGGACCCGCATGCCTATCGCCAGACGCGGTCCGACATCGTTGCGATGACCCGCGCGGATCTGGTGCTCTGGCACGGTCTGTATCTTGAGGCGCAGATGGAGGAGTTCTTCCACGATCTGGCGCGCAAGCGGACGGTGGTGGCGGTTGCCGATGGGCTGGACAGGGGCAAACTACGTGGTCACGATACCTATGCCGATAAATTCGACCCGCACGTCTGGATGACACCCGCCCTGTGGAAGGATATGGTGGCAGAGGTCCAGGCGGCGCTGACCGAGGCGCGCCCGGAACAGGCCGATCTGTTTGCGGCCAACGCTACGGCGCATCTGGCGGAACTGGATCAGCTGATCACCTATGGAACTGAGATTCTTGCCCAGGTCCCTGAGGAAAACCGCGTATTGGTCACGGCACATGATGCCTTTGGCTACTTCGGGCGTGACTTCGGGTTTGAGGTTCTGGGCATTCAGGGCATCTCCACCCAGTCAGAGGCGGGCCTCAACCGCATCGGCGAATTGGTCGATCTGCTGGTGGAGCGCGGTGTCTCCGCGGTCTTCGTCGAAAGCTCGGTCTCGGATCGTTCCGTGCGCGCTCTGATTGAGGGCGCTGCTGCGCAGGGTCACGAGGTCCGCATCGGCGGGGAATTGTTCTCCGATGCTATGGGCGCGGATGGCAGCTATGAGGGCACTTATGTCGGGATGCTGGATCACAATATGACCACCATCGCCGCCGCGCTCGGCGCCAAGGTGCCGCCCAAGGGCATGTCAGGCCGTCTCTCCGGTGCCGGGCTTTGATAGGACCGAGTGAGATGACTGTGGAATTGGCCCGTGAAAATGGCGCACCTGCTGGCGCAGCTGAGAGCCGTAAACACCTTGAACAATCGCCGCTGGCCATTCGCGGCCTGACTGTCACCTACGGTGAGAAACCCGCTGTCTTCTCAGTTGATATGACGGTGGAGCCGGGTCGGATGACCGCCATCATCGGCCCCAATGGCGCCGGCAAATCAACGCTACTGAAGGCGGCACTTGGCATTGTGCCGCCCGTCTCGGGGCGGGTGCAGGTCTTTGGCAAACCGCTGGACAGTCAGCGTGGCCGTATCGCTTATGTGCCACAACGCGCCAGTGTGGACTGGGATTTCCCGACGCGGGTGATTGATGTGGTCATGATGGGTCTCTACCGCGAGCTGGGTCTTCTGGGACGGATCACCGGCCGCCACCGGACGGCCGCACAGGCTTGTCTGGACCGGGTCGGGATGGGCGATTTTGCCACCCGCCAGATCGGCCAGCTCTCTGGCGGTCAGCAGCAGCGGGTCTTTCTGGCGAGGGCCTTGGCGCAGGGGGCGGATCTCTACCTGCTGGATGAACCGTTTGCCGGCGTAGATGCAGCGACCGAAAAGGCCATCATCGCCGTGCTGAAACAGCTGCGTGCAGATGGCAAGACCGTGGTTGTGGTCCATCACGACCTCGCCACGGTGGGGGAGTATTTTGACAATGTGTTCCTGATCAACACCCGCAAAGTGGCCGAAGGTCCGGTGGCGCAGGCCTTTACCCCACAAACACTGCAAAGCGCTTATGGCGGACGGCTTGCCACCGCGCAGGTCGATCAACTGGCCACAGCACCGGCGTCGCGGCGCCCGCAGACCGGTGGGGCGCTCTGATGCTGTGGGACGCTCTGCTGCTGCAGATGGGCTATAACGCCACGCTGGTGGCCATTGGCGCGACGCTGCTTGGAATTTCATCCGGGATCACCGGCACCTTCTTGTTCCTGCGCAAACGGGCGCTTGTCAGCGACGCCATCAGCCATGCCACACTGCCCGGTGTTGGTCTGGCCTTTCTTGTCATGGTCGCGCTTGGCGGGGATGGGCGCAATCTGGCTGGTCTGCTGGCCGGATCGGCTCTCTCGGCGATGGCTGGGCTCTGGTGTCTCAACTGGCTCACGCGGCGCACCCGCCTGGCCGAGGATGCCGCGATTGGCGCGGTTCTGTCGGTGTTCTTCGGGTTCGGCATTGTGATCCTGACCGTGATTCAGACGCTTGGCGTGGGCCGTCAGGCCGGGTTGGAGGGGTTTCTGCTCGGTTCCACTGCGGGCATGCTGTGGAATGATGCGCTGGTGATCGCTGGCGGTGGTGCGGCCACATTGCTGCTGATCCTGCTGCTCAGGCGTCCGATGACGCTGGTTGCATTTGACCCTGAATACGCAGCGGCGCGGGGCATTTCTGTGTCGCGGATCGATATGATGATGATGGGACTGGTGATGGCCGTCACCGTTGTCGGGCTGAAGATCGTCGGTCTGATCCTGATCGTGGCATTGCTGATCATCCCGGCTGTCACCGCCCGGTTCTGGACCGAGCGATCCGATATGGTGGTGCTGCTGGCCGGAGTGGCCGGAGGGCTATCGGCCTATCTTGGGGCAGCGGTCTCGGCCTCGGCGCCCAATCTGCCCACCGGTCCGATCATTGTGTTAATGAGTTTTGGCCTCTTTGCGCTGTCGCTTCTGCTGGCCCCCAATCGTGGCGTGCTTGCCGCTGTGTTGCGCCATCTGCGGTTTCAGCGCCGGGTCCATCTGCGGCAGGGATTGCTGGCGCTGGCGCAGGATCAGGTGATCTATGAGCCACTGACCCTGCGGCTGCTGCGTCAGCGCGGGTTGCTGCGCGCGGATGGTGTGCCCACGGAAAAAGGCCGGGCCCGTGCCGCCAAGGCCTTGCGGGATGAACATCGCTGGGCACTGGTCCGCAGCGATCAGACCCATGAGGCGGCAGCCGCGCTTTATGATGGGCTGCGCGAGATTGAGACGGTCCTGACCGAGGATCAGATTTCTGAAATTGACCGCCGCATCGGCGGCCCCCGCGAGGTTCCGGCATGAATGGCGCTGAATTTGTCCCCCTGTCGCTGACGCCGCTGCTGATCGGAATTTTTGCAGCCGTGGCCTGCGCGCTGCCCGGCAACTTCCTGCTGCTGCGTCGCCAGGCGCTGATCGGCGATGCCATCAGCCATGTGGTCCTGCCGGGCATTGTGGTGGCCTTCCTGCTGACCGGGGTAATCGCCGCCGGGCCGATGATGCTGGGCGCGGCTGGGGCGGCCATCGCTGCGGTGATCCTGATTGAGCTGATCCGGCGCCTTGGCCGGATTGAGCCGGGCGCGGCGATGGGCGTTGTTTTCACCACCATGTTTGCAGGTGGTGTCCTGCTGCTGGAGCAGACCGACACATCGACGGTGCATCTGGATGTGGAGCATGCGCTTTATGGCAATCTCGAAAGCCTGATCTGGCTGGATGCCACCGGCTGGGCCTCGCTGCTGGATCCGGTGGCACTCAGCTATCTGCCGGCCGAGCTGCCGCGCATGGCACTGACCCTGATTGGTGTCATTCTTTTCATTGCTCTGTTTTGGCGGTCGCTCAAGATCTCGACCTTTGACGAGGGCTTTGCCCGGACCCTTGGCATTCGCACCAACCTTTTGGGATTGGGGCTGGTGATCACCGCCGCTATTGCCGCCGTCGCCGCCTTTGATGCGGTGGGATCGATCATCGTGATTGCGATGTTCATCTGCCCGCCTGCGGCGGCGCGGATGATGTCGAACCGCCTCGAAGGGCAACTGGGTTGGAGCGTTGCCTTTGCTGTTGTGTCGGCTGTGCTCGGCTATGTGCTGGCGGGATATGGTCCGCTGTGGCTTGGCGCGACCGATGCGGTCAGCGCAGCGGGGATGATCGCGACAGTTTCGGGTCTGTTACTGGCCATCGCAGCGCGGTTTGGGCCGTGCCGACACCGGGCCGGAGCACCCGCAGGCATCTGATTTTCGTACCACTGACAGTGTCCAGCCGCGAGGATTGCGGCTGGAAGAATCGCGCAATGCCATGCTAAATATTGCGGCATGGCACAAGCAGACCCCCAAATCAGCGGCATCTCTCAACCGGTTATCCGGCAGCTCGACGACAGCGCCATCAATCGCATCGCGGCAGGCGAGGTGGTGGAACGCCCCGCCTCGGCGGTGAAGGAATTGGTGGAGAACGCCATTGATGCGGGGGCGACGCGGATCACCATCGACATCGCGGATGGCGGCAAGACGCTGATCCGGGTGACCGACGATGGCTGCGGCATGTCGCCTGCGGATCTGCCGCTGGCGCTGTCCCGGCATGCCACCTCCAAGATCGACGGCTCCGATCTGCTGAACATCCATACCTTTGGCTTTCGCGGTGAGGCGCTGCCTTCCCTTGGTGCGGTCGGACGGCTGAGTATCACCAGTCGTGCCAAGGATCAGGACGCCGCCCAGATCCGTGTCGCCGGCGGGCGGATGGAACCGGTCAAACCTGCGGCCCTGCGCGCCGGCACAGTGGTGGAGCTGCGGGATCTGTTCTACGCGACCCCAGCCCGGTTGAAGTTCATGCGCAGCGACCGGGCAGAAACGCAAGCCATCGGCGATGTGATCAAGCGTCTGGCCATGGCGGAACCCTCAGTGGGGTTCACCCTGCGCGATGTGTCCGGTGGCGGGGAGGGGCGCGTGACCTTCCGCGCCGATCCCTTGACTGGTGATCTTTTTGATGCGCTGCACGGGCGGTTGGCGACGGTTCTTGGCCGGGAATTTGCAGAGAACGCGCTGAAAATTGACGCCACCCGCGACGGTGTGCGGCTCTTTGGCTATGCGGCGTTGCCCACCTATTCGCGCGGGGCGGCGGTGGCGCAGTTCCTGTTTGTGAACACGCGACCGGTCAAGGACAAGATGCTGACCGGGGCTCTCAGGGCGGCCTATTTCGATTTCCTCAGCCGGGATCGCCATCCGGCGGCGGCGTTGTTTCTGGACTGTGATCCGACGCTGGTGGACGTGAATGTGCATCCCGCCAAATCCGAGGTCCGGTTTCGGGATCCAGGTGTGGCGCGCGGTTTGATTGTCTCCGCGCTGCGCCATGGGCTGGCTGAGGCCGGTCACCGGGCCTCCAGCACGGTGGCTGGCGCCACACTGGGTGCAATGCGTCCCGAACCCATGGCCAGCCAGCCGGGCGCGGATGGGGCGCCTCGGATCTACCAGATGGACCGCCCTTCATTAGGCGCGCGGAGCCTCTCTTATGCGGCGCAGGCGACAGACCAGACGCGCCCCTTTGGCGGCGAGGTGCCGCCCTCATCAGGATTCGCCGAATTGGCACAGGCCTATAGTGGCCGGGTGACAGAAACGCCGGAGCGCCCTTTCCCGGACATAGCCCCGGGTCAACCTTTGAAAGAATCCGAGACCTCCGCACCCGGGGCCGAGCAACTGCCGCTTGGCGCCGCGCGCGGGCAGGTGCATGAAAACTACATTATCGCCCAGACTGCCGACGGGATGGTCATCGTCGATCAGCACGCCGCCCATGAGCGGCTGGTCTATGAAAAACTGAAACGCCAGATGGCGGAAACAGGCGTGGCCGCGCAGGCCCTGCTGATCCCCGAGATTGTGGAGCTGAGCGAGGGCGATTGTGCCCGTATTCTGGCGGTTGCAGAGGACCTCGCCCGCTTTGGTCTCGGGATCGAGGCCTTTGGCGGTGGCGCCATCGCGGTGCGGGAAACACCGGCCATTCTGGGGACCGTGAATGCCGAAGCAATGGTGCGCGACATTCTGGATGAGTTGGATGATCAGGGCGAAAGCCAGCTGGTTCAGGCCAAGATCGAAGCCATCCTCAGCCGTGTCGCCTGCCATGGATCCATCCGCTCCGGGCGCTGGATGCGGGGCGAGGAGATGAATGCGCTGCTGCGCGAAATGGAGGCCACGCCGCATTCGGGCCAGTGCAACCATGGCCGCCCCACCTATGTTGAGCTGAAACTGGCCGACATCGAACGCCTGTTTGGACGCAGTTGATGGAGACCATCGCGCTGTTTCTGCAGACTGCAGACCCGCAGACTCTCGCGCTGCTGGGACTGGGGGGCCTCGTGCTGCTGGTGCTCCTCATGATGCTGCGCGCCAATGCCCGCGCCGCCCAGAGCATT
This sequence comes from Phaeobacter sp. S60, assembly GCF_000826845.1. NCBI lineage: Bacteria > Pseudomonadati > Pseudomonadota > Alphaproteobacteria > Rhodobacterales > Roseobacteraceae > Phaeobacter > Phaeobacter sp. S60. The sequence goes on along the minus strand of NZ_JSWJ01000004.1, from coordinate 26,000 downwards.
GCGCCGATTGCACAGCAGATGGCCCATCTGGGGCAAAGTGTTCAGCAGCTACGCGGCGGCGTGCAACATGTCTCGGACGCGCAGGCCAATGCGCAGGTGCAGATGATCCAGACGGTGGAGACCCGGCTCAGCGCGGTGCAGCAACAGGTCAATGATCGCCTGTCAGATAACGCTTTGCGACAGGCGCGCGCCCTCGCGGATATGCAGGAACGGCTGCAGGAGAGCCTGCATGGATCCACCAAACGCACAGTAACCTCGCTCACTCAGCTGCAAGAGCGGCTGGCGGTGATCGACAAGGCGCAGGACAATATCACCAAACTGTCCGGGGATGTTCTGGGGCTTCAGGATATCTTGGCAAACAAGCAGACGCGTGGTGCATTTGGTGAGATCCAGCTCAATGATATCGTCTCCAAGGCGCTGCCCGCTGACAGCTATGCGTTTCAACATACCCTGAGCAACGGCAAGCGCGCCGATTGTCTGATCCACCTGCCCAATCCACCCGGCCCAATTGTGATCGACAGCAAGTTCCCTCTGGAACCCTATGAGGCGCTGCGCAACGCGGAAACACAGGAGCAGCGCGCCAGTGCGGCGCGCCAGCTGAAGGCTGCGTTGCGTGCCCACATTCGGGCCATTTCGGAGAAGTACATTCTGGACGGCGAGACCGCAGATGGCGCGCTGATGTTCCTGCCGTCTGAGGCGGTCTATGCCGAGCTGCATGCCAATTTCTCTGATATTGTACGGGAGGGCTTCTCCGCAAAGGTCTGGATCGTCTCTCCGACGACCTGCATGGCAACGCTGAATACGATGCGTGCCATCCTGAAAGATGCCCGGATGCGGGAACAGGCCGGGGCAATCCGCAGCGAGCTGGCGCATTTGCACAAGGATGTGGAGCGTCTGGGCGACCGGGTCGGCAATCTGGACCGGCATTTTGGCATGGCGGCCAAGGATATTGCCGAGATCAAGATCAGCGCCGACAAGGCCGGACGGCGCGCGCAGCGGCTGGACAATTTCGACTTTGAGGAAATCGCAGCACCGTCGGCAGGGATCGGCCAGCCCGGTGATCCGGCCAATGTCGTTCCGCTGGGGCGGCCCGAGAGCTGATGCAGCAGACCACAATCGCGCCCCTGCTGACCAATGCCTCAATCGCAGCAGAGCGGTTGGTTTCGGTCCTCCGTATCGCTGTGACATTGGGGCTTTTGACGGTCTTCGTGCTCACCGTGGCCGGGTTGGATTTCAGCACATTGGCCCCGTTTCTGCATCGCCAGCTGTTGTTCGCCGTGCTGACGATGTTTGCCTATCTGATGCTGGGGGTGGTGACCTTTGCCGCGACCACGCTCGGATGGTTCCGGCCCTGGATGTCGTGGTTCAGCGTGACGGCTGATTGCGGTTTCCTTCTTTTCAATGTCTGGTTCAGCCTAGAAAACAGCAGTTATCCCGGCGGGGTGGCGTTGCTGTTGCCGCCGGCCTGGCTGGTGCCGCTGGTGCTGGCTTATGGTGTGATGCGGATGGACCCGCGCCTGCAGCTTTATACAACGGTGCTGCTCAGTGGCGGGTTGGGGGCGTTGATATTCTGGCCGGATGGCCGGTTTGATGGCGGGCAGCTTGGGATCTTGCACAGCGTGCTGGATACTCCGGCTAATGTGATGAAGTTGACGATGATCCTCCTTGCGGGTCTGGTCATGGTGCTGGCGGCGGCGCGCATGCGGCGGCTGTTCTACCGCGAGTTGGAGGCAGCTGATGCGCGCGCCAATCTGACCCGCTACCTGCCGGCGCAGGTGGCCGATCAGCTGGCGGATGGCGGGTTGTCGGCGCTGCAGCAAGGTCAGCGGCAGCCGATGGCGGTGATGTTTGTCGATATTCGTGGCTTTACCCGGTGGTCGGAAACCCGTGACCCGCAAGAAGTCGGAGATTTCATCACCGCTTTCCGCAATGAGGTCGAGGACAGCGCAGCGCGTCATGACGGCATGATTGACAAATACATGGGCGATGCCGCGATGCTGCTGTTTGATGATGCACCGGTCGCAATGGGTGGCCCCAATGGTGCGGCCCGGGCATTGGCTTGTGCGGCGACGCTCTGCGAGGCGATTCACCGCTGGTCGGACCGACGGGTCGCAGCCGGGGAGCCGGTGGTCGAGATCGGCATCGGCGTCCACGCAGGCGAGGTGTTTTCCGGCGTCGTGGGCAATGCGGCGCGGTTGGAATATTCGGTCTTTGGGGATGCGGTGAACACGGCGTCAAGGCTGGAACAACACAGCAAGACAGTGCCACAGATCATCATTGCCTCTGCCGTTACACTGACGGTGGCAGGGATCGAACCCGCCCGCCAACGCTGGGTGTCCCTGCCGCCGGTCACCCTGCGTGGGCGCAGCAAGGTGATTGAGATCTACGGCAGAGAGGGCTGATCGGGGCCTTTGCTGCGGTCTTTGCCTCAGATCAAGGACGGTGGCGGCAAATGTGGCTTAGATCCCCGTTGCAAGCGCGGACAACGGAGGACAATCGCCATGCTTGAGATCAGTACCCGCAAGGTGGCGCAGGTGGCCCTGATGGCCCGTGAGCTGACCCGCGCCGAAGGTGAACTCAGGGCGTTCATTGACCGGATGGGCGAAGATGAACAGGCCGAGTTGGTGGCGATCATGTGGATCGGTCGCGGCAGTTTCGAGGCCGGTGATCTGGAAGAGGCCATCGCCACCGCCCGACAGGAGGCGACCACCCCAACTGCTGATTACCTGATCGGCACACCGCATCTGGCGGACAATCTGGAGGCCGGTTTGGATGCGCTGGGGATTGATGTGCAGGGCGTCGAAGAGGATGTCATCGGGCGCTAGCTGGATCGCTAGCAAAGACGCCTAACACAGTCGGCTGACCCGTTCAGCTTGCCTCTGATCTGTGGGGCCTGATGCAGAAGGGCGCCGGAAACCGGCGCCCGCATGATGTGTCTCTCTGCCGGGGCGCTGCCCCTAACAGCGGGATACCTCAGGCCTTGTTGTCGACAACCTCAAGGTGCTGAGCCAGTTCACCGATCTTGGTCATCCATTGATCCACCAATGCAGGATCGCTGGGGGCGGCGCTGACGCCGGGCGCGATTTTGCTGTTCATCGCCGCCTCAATGGCAAAGGACACGGGATAAGACACCAGACGCGCCATCGCGGTGCCGCGTTCATCCCCCCAGGCATCCATGACGTAGGTTTTGTGCCAGACCTCCGAGCCGTCTTTTTCAGCCTTGAGGCCAACGCAAAGCACGACGCGGTCTGCCTCACCTTCGGCGTAGGCGTTTTCGGTCCAGAATTGATCCGACATATCCTTGAGCCGGGCGTCCCCTTCGGCGCCTTCCAGGGTCTCGACTTCCTTGAAGACATCCGCCCAGGCCTCAGCCCAGCCATTGAGGCGCAGGGTGCCGCGGACGAAGTCCTTCACCTTCCAGTCGTCACCGAATTCATACTGCGCCATGAAGGGGAGGGAGTCGCGGTTTGGGTAGACCTCGAAACTCTCCGCTGTGGGCAGCGGTGCTGCATAAGATGAGATTGCATCCCAAGGGCGCGCGACATCCAGTTCTTTGAAATCGCGGATCGATTTGGATGGAGAGCGCAGCGCCTTCAGCACGCCGAGCGGCGACCAGCTGAACTTGTAGCGGAACGGGTTCGGTGTCTTGGGGATGCCGCCGCAGTAGGAGATGAAGCTGATTTCATTTGCCGCATCGAAGGCGTCCGAGGCCTTGTAGTCCGCCACCAGCGCATGGGCCATCAGGTGATCAATACCGGGATCGAGACCAACCTCATTGATCAGGCAGACGCCTGCATCTTTGGCCTTTTGATCCAGGGCACGCATCTCCGGCGCAATGTAGGAGGATGACACGAAATGCGCGCCATGCTCAATCGCCAGCTCCGCCAGAGGCACATGCCAGTCGCCGGGAAGCATCGACACGATCACGTCCTTGGGGCTCAGCATCTGGCCGAGGTTGGCCAGGCTGAAGCTGTGGATGTTGCTGGTCAGATCGCCAATCGCTTCGCGCGCCTTGTCGGGTGTGCGGTTCCAGACCGCGACATCATGACCGGCCTCAAGCAGGCGGCGCAGGCCGGGAATTGCGGACAGGCCGGTGCCGCACCAATGGATTGTCATTTTCTCAGTCTCCGTTGTTGGTTCCGTCGGCTGTCAGCCCGGAAGATGATCCTTGAAGGTGGTTTCTGCCCGCCCCCAGACGCCGCTTTGCAGATCGGTGAGGGTCAGCAGAGAGGACAGCAGCTGTGCGGCGTAGTCTTCCGAGCTTTCGACCGGCAGCATGGATGGCAGATTGTCGATGGCCATCACGTCGAGCACCGGGTGTTCGGCGACCCGCAGCGCGGGGGAGGCCCAGGTTGTCGCGCGATCATAGACCGGCACCGGATTATAGTCGCTGTCCGGGTCGCAGGCGACATCCCCGATGGCGGACAGCTGGCGATCCTGCTCCAATGCCTCACGCGGGACGAACACCGGGGTGCCGGGACGCGCAAAGATGCAGTTGAGAAACAGGTCATGGGCCAGGATCTGGGGGAAGGGGCCACCGCTGGCGGTTTCGGCCATGTCCCATTTGGTGACCGTGACCCCCATCGCCTCGCAGAGATCCGCCGCACCGGTTCCGACACGTCCCAGCGCGCCGATGACCATGGCGCTGGGACGGGCTGTTGCGAGCGCGTCCAACTCGGCGCCGAGTTCGGCCAAAAGCGCGTCCTTGCCGGAGTAGACGCCCACCGGTCCGCAGATTTCGCCCCGCTGTTGTGCGGCCCAGGTTTTAAGGGTGACGGCGGCACCTGCATACCCGGCCCAATAGCCAAAGGCCGCAACCCGGCGACCGGTGTCATCCACCAGATATTCCAGATCATAGAGCGTGCCGCCACCGGCCTTGAACCGCTCCAGCAGTGCCTTGCCGGAATGCTGGCCCTTGAAGGCATGGCCGAACATGATGTGGCGATGCGGCAGCGGGGTGCCGTCCTCCGGCAGTTCCTTCAGGCCAAATATGATGGCCTCCCTTGGGGCGTCCGGCCAGGCGTTCTCTGCTGCGATATCGCAACCTGCATCGATATAGCCCTGCAAGGGGATCGCCCGGACTGAGCTTTCCTCAACCGTGACCTTGATGCCTGCGTCGAGGAGCGCCTTGGCGCCTTCGGGGGTCAGGCCGACCCGCTCTTCATTGGGGCGCTGCTCGGCCCGTACCCATAGATGCGTCATGTCTTGTCCTTTACAGCATGCCCTTGGCGGTCACGGCGCGAATGGACTCGCGCTGATCCATGGCCGCCATGAATTTCTGAATTTTGGGGTAGTCCGCCACATCGACCCCGTCGCCTTCCAGCCAGCTGCACACCACATAGAGGTAGCAATCGGCGAGACTGAGCGTGTCACCCAGCACCAAGGGGCCGCGCAGGCCCGACTGGCAGATATAGTCGCAGGAAGCCGCCATGGTCTGGGGTACCATCTTCTGCATGTCTTTCCAGCTGCTGCGCTCATTGGCCCAGCGGCTGCCGCGCAGCTTGTGCGCGTGGTTCACATGCATGGTTGACGCGAGGTAGAACATCACCTCGCGCATGCGCGCCAGCATCACGGGATCCTGGGGGCGCAGGCCAGCGTCCGGGGCCAGATCGGCGACATATTCCAGCAGCGCGCCGGTCTCCGTCAGAATGCCACCATCGACGACCAATGCCGGCACGCGGCCCTTGGGGTTGATCTGGGCGTAGGCGTCGCCAAGTTGCTCCTTGGCAGCAAAGTCGATGCGGATGGGTTCATAGTCCAGTCCTGCCTCTTCCAGCGCAATCGCGACGGCCACCGAAATCGTCTTGGGTGCGTAATATAGCTGCATCAGTCTGTCCTCCCTCAGATCATGCGTTCTCAGTGCTCCATGCTGAGCCTAGAGATGCGTTTGCGCGTAGTGGCGCTCCGGATGTTCGAGATGCGGGACAGCATTGAACAGAACCGGGCTCAGCTGACCGCCGATCGGGTGCAGCCGGTGCAGGGAACTGTTCATGATCGCCAGTGCGATCCGCGCGGTTCCGGTTGTATCAAGCCCCATCGCTTGCCCCATCGCCATCGCGATCAATCCGCCCGATGTAACCACCAAGGCCGGGCCGTCCCCTGCCGCGATCTCTGTCAGAGCAGATTTTGTGCGGGTTTCAAAGTCGCGCCAGCTTTCGGGCGGGTTTGCGATGTCATCTGCGGCCCAGGCGGCAAAGACTTTAGGCATGTGATCGACAAACCCCTCACGCTCGGTGGGAATATCCAGACCATGCTGGTCCTGCATCGCCTCAGCGAGGTTGAAATACTCCATCTCGTTCAGGCGGGGATCCTGCACCACATCTTCCAGCCCCATGCCGGCAGCCGTTTCGATGTGGCGGGTCAGAGTGCCGCAATAGACGCGGGTGTAATGCGCGCGGGTGTCGCGCAAATGCGCGCCCAGCCAGCGTGCCTGCTGATGGCCCAGATCGCTTAGCCGGTCATAACTCGCCTCGTCGCGGGCGCCGGTGTTGGCCTGTCCGTGGCGGATCAGCGTGATATGGGTCATGGCGTGTTCCTTTGCGTCCGGGCAAGTCTTATGCAAGCTTTGCAACGGTGAAAAGAGCCAGTTCGCGATTTCGGATCCAATCGTGTATGGCAGGCGCATGGATTGAATTTTAGGTCCGGATCGGACCAGATGTTTCGCGTGCGAAACAACCAAACAAAGGCTTAACGCCAGATCGTAAAAATACACTGGTTTTGCAGCTGTTGCGCAGTGGGCGTACGGCAGGTTTCGGTGATGAGAACCAGAGACTGTGCCGCGCTTGGGACAGGTGGCGACCAGATCTTACCCCGGTTGGAGCGGAGGCTGCAGCGAAGATCAGGCGCGGTCGTAGCCGCGTTTCAGCATCCGTTTGCGGTGGTAGTCCGCGGCGATCGACGCCTCTCGCAGGTTGCCGTAAATGTTGATCGTGCTTTGCCCGCTGCCGCCAGCAACCCCCCATTCCCGCAGAACGGAAACCTCGGCGAACAGGTTCATCGCAAGTTCGATCCGATAAAAGCGCGGAACCCGCGCGGGGGCTTGGCGATAGAGCAGACAGGTAGCCATATACGAATCATATCGTCCCCGATTCGCTGCGTCCAGTCTGCGCTACAGCCATCACGATATTCTGCGGTGCGGCCTGCCGGTCAGAGCCAGGTCACATCGCCGAGAAAGATATAGCCGGCACCGTAAATCGTTTTGATCAACCGGGGGTTCTTCGGGTCCTCCCGCAGTTTCGTGCGCAGGCGGGAAATGCGAACATCCATTGCTCTGTCGAAACTCTCTCCTGCGCCACCGCCCAGGCTTTCCTGCATTTGCGCGCGGGAGATCAGGCGTTTCGGGCTTTCGAGGAACAGTCGCAGCACCTCGCCCTCTGCATGGGAGAATGGTGTCTCTGCGCCGCTGTCATCTTCCAGGATGTAGCGGTCAAAATGCGCGGTCCAGCCGGAAAACTCGGCGCTGTTTCCCGTGGTTGCGGCGCTGCGCGGGCCGCCACGCAGGCGGGCGCGAATGCGGGCCACGACCTCTGCCGGGTCAAAGGGTTTGGTGATGTAGTCATCCGCCCCAAGCTCCAGCCCGGTGACCCGATCCTGCACCTGCGCGCGGCCAGAAATGATGATCACAGCGGCCCCCTGTTCCAGTGCCAGCCGGTGGACCAGCGCCAGCCCGTCGGTATCTGGCAGTGACAGATCCACGAGACAGACATCCGGGGTCACCCGGTTGAGCGAGGCCTCGAACTCGCGGGCACGGGCAAAGCTCTGGGTGCGAAACCCGGCCTCCTCAAGCGTGTCGGTCAGAATGCGCCGGATTTCAGGTTCGTCATCCAGAATGGTAATAAGGGGTCTGCTCATGCGGCGGAGTCCGATTTGATCAGCGCTGAGAGCTGATGGGTGGTAAAAGGTTTCTGCAACACCGGGCAGCGTTTCAGGGCGGTGCGAAACAGAGGGTCGCTGGTTGGCAGGGATGTCATCAGAATGCAGGGCAGCCGGGCGCTCTGCAAGCGGTCGGCCAGATCAATACCTGTGGCGCTGCCCTGAAGTTTGATATCTGACAGAACCAGCGAAATACCCTCAATGTCGGCGGTCAGCGCGCAGGCTTCATCCACGCTTGTGGCCTCGACCACGGCATAGCCAAGATCGATCAGCATGTCACGGAAGGTGGCGCGCAGCTCCTCGCTGTCCTCCACCAGAAGCGCCAGCCCGCCCGCAGCATCTGGCGCAAGACGATAGGGGATGCGCAGGGTCACGCTGGCGCCGGAGACAGTATTGCCGATACGCATGTCGCCGCCGGTGGATTTGGCCATGTCATAGACCATCGGCAGTCCCAGGCCGGAGCCTTCGCCGCCTTTGGTGGTGAAAAACGGATTGAGCGCCTTGTCCAATGCGGTTTTTGAAAATCCGGGTCCGGTGTCGGTCACGCTGACCTCCAACCATGTCTGGCCAACGACATGGGCGCTGACGGTGATCTGGCCTTGGGTGCCGCAAGCATCACGCGCATTCAGGATAAGGTTCAGCAGGGCATCCTGCAGTTTTCCGGGGTCGAGCAGCAGCCGCACATCTGGGGTATGGTCCACGATGCTGAGGCCCATACCCTGGGGCAGCGAGGGCGTTGCCAGCACCTTCAGTTCTTGCAGCAGGGCATGCAGATCGGTGGCGCGCGGGCGCAGGCTGCGATGGCCTGTCATTTCCGCGATGCGGTTCAGCAGCCGTCCGCCGCGCCGTGCGGCTGACAACGTGGCTTGGACCAGATCGGCGGCCTCCGGGTTCAGGTCCGATTTCGCCAGCTTGCCCTGCATTCCGAGGATGATGGTCAACAAGTTAGAGAAATCATGCGCCAGCCCGCTGGTCATCTGAGCCGCCATCTCGCGGCGGCGCGCCTGTTGCAGGGCGACGCGTGTTTGGGTTTCCTCGGTCACATCCATGGACAGGATGAACACGCCGCCAGTGGCATCGGGGGTGAAGGCGACTCGGATCCGGCGGCTGTCGTGATTTTCGGTGAATTCGAACACCGGGCTGTCGCCCTGATAGGCGGCCATCAGATGTGGGGCGATCTTGTCATAGGCGGCAGCTCCGAGTGCCTCCGCAATATGCATGCCGAGAATTTCAGAGGGACGGCTGGGAAAGACAGAGCTGAGGCGCCGGTTGGTATAGGTATAGTAACCCTCTGCATCCACATGGGCGATATGGGCGGGCATCATCTCGGTTGTGAGGCGGGTGCGGGCCTCCATCTCGGTGAGCTGGCGTTTGGCCTCCTCAAGCGCGGTGATCGTGGCGGCCAGTTTCCGGTTGGTGGCCGAGAGTTCCTCGGTATGGACGATCAGCTGATCGGACATTTCCTCAGAACGGGCGCGCAACAGTTGTTCGATCCGCTTGGTGCGGGTGATGTCGGTGTAGACCGTGACCCAGCCGCCCTGCGGCAGCGGCGCCCCTTCGATCGAAATCACCTGCCCGTTGGCGCGTTCGCGTTCCAGATAATGGGGCACAAAGTCGAGCGCCTGATCAACCCGCTGCTGCACGAACCCCTCAATATCATCAACGGGCCCGTATTCGCCGCTGGTGGCGATATGGCGGATGGTTTCCTCAAACCGTGCGCCCGGAGTGATCAGCGCATCGGGCAGGTCGAACATCTCCTGAAAGCGCTGGTTGCAAACCACCAGACGCAAATCGCTGTCGTAGATCGACATCGCCTGGGCAATCAGGTTGAGCCCGGCGGTGGTCATCGTGGCGCGGTGTTTTTCGGATCGGTTCATGCTGTCTCCCACGGCGTATGGCTAGCATCCTGAAAGGCCTGCGCAAAGGGGCAAGCCTGTCATAGGGGGACCGCCCAAGAGGGCCTGCGTACGCCAGGTGAACGGCTGTTACAATTCGTAAGATTTGGGAAAACATCAGGAAAAAGTTGACGCCATAGCATGAGGCCGTCCCTAATCGGGATCAGAATCGCGGGTAGCGATCAGTCCGGCCGCATGGGTCGGAAAGGGGAGGAGAAAGAACGTGGCTCAGACGCAGTCGGGTGCCGCAGGGATGATGTCCCTGCCGGCGCTGCTTGAACGCAATGCGGCGCAGATTGGTGACCGCCAAGCCTATCGGGAAAAGGAATTCGGCATTTGGCAATGCTGGACCTGGTCCGAGACCCAGAAGGAAATCGAGGCGCTTGCGCTTGGGTTGATCAACCTCGGGGTTAACGAGGGGGATTTCATCGCCATCATCGGACGCAACCGTCCATCGCTGTACTGGGCGATGGTTGCGGCGCAATCGGTGGGCGCGGTTCCGGTGCCTCTCTATCAGGACGCGGTCGCTGAAGAGATGTCCTATGTTCTGGATCACTGCGGTGCGCGGTTCGTCATCGCCGGTGATCAGGAGCAGGTGGACAAGGTGCTCGAGGTTCAGGAGCAGCTGAGCAATCTGGAGCAGATCATCTATCTGGATCCGCGCGGCATGCGCAAATATGACCACCATACGCTGCATGAATATGCCCATGTGCAGGAGCAGGGCAGGGCTGCGCGCGATGAATGGATGCCTGATCTGGAAGCCCGCAAGGCCAAGCTGACCTACGACAGCACCTGCGTGATGCTTTACACTTCGGGCACCACAGGCAAGCCCAAGGGCGTTGTTCTGTCCAATCGTAATGTGATCGAAAGCGCCAAGAATTCTGCGGAATTTGACAAGCTGACGGCAGGCGAAAATATCCTGTCATATCTGCCGATGGCCTGGGTTGGCGATTTCATCTTCTCGGTCGGGCAGGCCTATTGGTGCGGCTTCTGTGTGAACTGCCCAGAGAGCGCCGACACCATGATGACGGACCTGCGCGAAATCGGGCCAACCTATTTCTTCGCGCCGCCGCGTGTTTTCGAAGGTCAACTGACCAGCGTCATGATCCGCATGGAAGACGCGAGCACGCTGAAGCGCAAGATGTTCCACCACTTCCTGGCGCATGCCAAGAAGGTCGGCGGTGACATTCTGGATGGTCGCCCGGTCGGGCTGATGGACCGGCTGAAGTACAAACTGGGGGATCTTCTGGTCTATGGTCCGCTGAAGGATACGCTGGGCTATGGCCGTATTCGCGTTGGCTACACCGCCGGTGAGGCGATCGGGCCGGAAATCTTCGATTTTTACCGCAGCTTGGGCATCAACCTGAAACAGCTCTACGGCCAGACCGAAGCGACGGTGTTTATCACCGTGCAACCCGATGGCGAGGTCCGTGCAGATACTGTGGGTGTTCCGGCCCCTGACGTGGAAATCAAGATCGCGGACAATGGCGAGATTTTCTATCGCTCTCCCGGAACCTTTGTCGAATATTACAAAAACCCGGAATCCACGGCCTCGACCAAGGATCCCGAGGGCTGGGTCGCCACGGGGGATGCCGGCTTCTTTGAAGAGGGCAGCGGCCACCTTCGCATCATCGACCGTGCCAAGGACGTTGGCAAAATGGCGGACGGCGCGATGTTTGCGCCCAAATACGTCGAGAACAAGCTGAAGTTCTATCCGGACATTCTGGAAGTTGTGCTGTTCGGCAATGACCGGGACCGCTGTGTCGCCTTTATCAACATCGACCTGACGGCAGTTGGCAACTGGGCGGAGCGGAACAATATCGCCTATGCCTCCTATCAGGAGCTGGCGGGGCATCCCAAGGTGCTGCAATCGATCAGGGAACATGTCGAAACCGTCAACGAGTCGGTGGCACAGGATGTCATGCTCTCGGGGTGTCAGGTGCACCGCTTTGTCGTGCTGCACAAAGAGCTGGATGCTGACGATGGCGAGATGACCCGGACCCGAAAGGTGCGCCGTGTGGTGGTCGAGGACAAATATTCCGACATTATCGCAGCGCTTTACGATGGCTCTTCGCAGATTTCGACACGTACGGAAGTGACCTATGAGGATGGCCGCAAGGGTGAGATCAGCGCCACGCTGGACATCATTGATGCCAAGGTCGTGCCGGTTACCACGCAGGCGGTGGCTGCGGAATGAGACAGTTGATGACAAGACCCGCAGCGATGCGGTCGGCAGCGGCGCGAAGCCATCTAAAACAAAACAACAATGCGAAAGGCGCGGTGTCGTGAAGGATATGGAAGACGGCTATATCACCGAGGACGGGCGCAAGATCGGCGGCGTGGTGATGGAGATGAAAAACATCACCCTGCGCTTTGGCGGCGTGGTTGCGATCAAGGATATCTCCTTTGACATTCGCGAGGGTGAGATCCGGGCCATTATCGGCCCCAACGGCGCGGGAAAATCCTCGATGTTGAATGTGATCTCGGGGTTTTATGTGCCGCAGGAAGGCGAGGTGCTGTTTCGCGGTAAACCCCGCCCGCAGATGCGCCCCTATGAAGTGGCCCGTCAGGGCATCGCACGTACGTTCCAGAATATCGCGTTGTTTGATGGCATGAGCGTGCTGGACAATGTGATGACCGGGCGCCTCAACTTCATGAAAACCAATATTTTTCAGCAGGCGATCTGGCGCGGCAAGGCGGAGGCGGAAGAGACCGAAAACCGCGAGGCGGTGGAACGGATCATCGATTTTCTCGAGATCCAGCATATCCGCAAGACACCAGTGGCACGTCTGCCTTATGGCCTGAAAAAACGGGTTGAGCTGGCGCGCGCGCTGGCCGCGGAACCCAAACTTTTGCTGCTGGACGAGCCGATGGCGGGCATGAACGTCGAGGAGAAAGAGGACATGTCCCGCTTCATCCTTGATGTGAACGATGAATTCGGCACCACCATTGCGCTGATTGAACATGACATGGGTGTCGTCATGGACCTGTCTGATCGTGTTGTCGTGATGGACTATGGCAAGAAGATTGGTGACGGCACCCCCGACGAAGTGCGCAACAATCAGGATGTGATTGATGCCTATCTGGGGGTTAGCCATGACTGATCAGCAGCTCGGCGGGAAAAATTATGAAATTTTTTGGCAAGCGTCTCTGAAGACACTTGCGGGAGGAGAGCGGGATGCCTGAACAACTCGTCTTTGCGATGGAAGTCACGCTGAACGGCCTGATGGCGGGCGTACTTTATGCGCTGGTCGCGCTGGGTTTTGTCCTGATTTACAAGGCTTCGGGCATCTTCAACTATGCACAGGGTGTGATGGCGCTGTTTGCGGCCATGACACTGGTGGGAATTATGAACGGCCAGGTGCCGTTCTCCCATGTGATCAATGCGATCTTCGGGGGGCATATCACCCATTTCGGTTGGACCGTCCCGTCCTTTATCGCAATTCTCATGACAGTGGGCGTGATGGTGCTGCTGGCCTGGATGGTACAGCATTTCGTGATGCGCCATCTGGTCGGGCAGGAGCCGATCATCCTGTTCATGGCCACCATTGGACTTGCCTATTTCCTTGAAGGGGTGGCGGATCTGATGTGGGGGTCAGAGATCAAAGCGCTGGATGTCGGCCTGCCGCAGGGGATCAACCTGTGGATTGACGAGACCACCTATCAGATCTTCGACTACGGCTTCTTCATCGACAACCTCGATATCGTAGCGACGGTTATTGCCGCGCTGCTGGTCATGGGGTTGGTCGCCTTTGCGCAGTACACCAAACAGGGCCGCGCGATGCGGGCTGTTGCGGATGATCACCAGGCGGCCTTGTCGGTTGGCATCTCGCTGAATTTCATCTGGGTGCTGGTTTGGTCTGTTGCGGGGTTTGTCGCGCTGGTCGCCGGCATCATGTGGGGCACCAAATCCGGCGTACAGTTCTCCCTGTCGCTGATCGCACTGAAAGCTCTGCCGGTGCTGATGCTTGGCGGCTTCACCTCGATCCCTGGCGCGATTGTCGGCGGGCTGATCATCGGTGTTGGTGAAAAACTGTTCGAATTCCTGGTCGGCCCGATGGTTGGCGGCGCGACGGAGAACTGGTTTGCCTATGTGCTGGCCCTGCTGTTCCTGGTGTTCCGCCCGCAGGGTCTGTTCGGGGAGAAGATCATTGAACGGGTCTGAGGCCGTTATCATGTCTGCATGGCGCCACCGGAATACGGCCGCGCCATGCCGGTCTCTTCAGCCTTCCAGGCGACGGAAGGCGGCGACGACGATGGCGGCAAAGACGGTGACCACCAGTGTGAAGGCGATGGTGATGTCGCCGACCAATTGGCCGACAAGAACCGTCATGACAGCAGCGGCGCATAGCGCCAAAAGCAACATGCCCCAGGCCGTAGAGGCCGTGGTCCCCGATTGCCGCGCTGTGGCGCGCGCGGGGGGGTGGCGATTGGCCTGCGGTAGCACTGTCGCATCTTCGACTGTGCTCAACAGCCGGTTCTTCGCCTTTGTAAAGTCCTCGGGGGATATGTCTCCCCTGTCCCGGGCAGCCTCTAGCTGCCGGATTTCCTGCAAAATTGCACTCATCGTTCCCACTCACTTTTCCCACGCAGAAGATGGCACAGAGAATTGGGCGAAATGTGGCGAAAGCCGGAAATCCGAAGAAATGGTTAACGTCGGAGGGGTCAGATGACCAAGCTGATTGCCATCGTCAATGTGATTGCGTGGGCCGGGTTCTGGGCCTTTGGCTACCTAGCGCTGACTGCCGAAGGGTTTTCGGAGGCGCAGATGGTCACAGCATCGCTGCTGGCGGCGGCGGGGCTGATCACCGGTATCCTTGCCTATTTGCGACTGGCCCGTGTGGCCGAGCAAACGGGCTACGCAAGCAAGACAAATCAACTCGACGCGGGTCAGAGAAACCGCGCGCAGCAAGAAGGGAGCATCTGAGTCATGTTCTATCGTGAAGCCGGAGATTTCAAAACCTCCTACCAAGATGACAGTCAGACCTTCCCGATCAAGTTTGACCGGATCCGCTACTATGTGGTGCTGGCGCTAGCGTTCCTGGTGGTGCCTTTTGTGGTAAATGATTACTGGGCCAATGCGATCCTGCTGCCGTTTCTGATCTACTCAATCGCCGCAATTGGCCTGAATATTCTGGTCGGATACTGCGGTCAGGTGTCCCTCGGGACTGGTGGTTTCATGGCTGTGGGCGCCTATGCCTGCTACAAGCTGATGACGGCGTTTCCGGAAATGAGCATGTTCATTCACGTGTTGCTTGCCGGTGGTATCACAGCGCTGGTGTGCATCGGGTTTGGTCTGCCATCGCTGAGGATCAAGGGGTTCTACCTTGCCGTGGCGACGCTGGCGGCGCAGTTTTTTCTGGTCTGGCTCTTCAACCGGGTGCCGTGGTTCTACAACTACTCCGCCTCGGGTCAGATCAGCGCGCCTGAACGGGATGTGTTCGGCATCATCATCACTGGCCCCAATGCACCGGCCTGGGCCACCTATATGTTCAGCCTGATTTTTCTGGCCTTCTGCGCATTGGTTGCCCGCAACCTGACCCGCGGGACCGTAGGCCGCAGCTGGATGGCGATCCGTGACATGGACATTGCGGCTGAGATCATCGGGGTGAACCCGCTAAAGGCCAAGCTCTCGGCCTTTGGGGTGTCGGGCTTCTTCATCGGGGTTTCCGGCGCGCTGTTCTTTTCTGTCTATCTTGGCGCCGTCGAAGTTGGTGAAGCCTTTGGCATCAACAAATCATTCCTGGTGCTGTTCATGGTGATCATCGGCGGCTTGGGCTCGATCTTTGGCTCCTTTGCTGGGGCAGCGTTCCTGGTGCTGCTGCCGGTCGTTCTGAAGGTCGTGGGCGTGGATGTGCTCGGCTGGCCCACGGATATCGTGGCCCATATCCAATTGGTAATTGTTGGTGCGCTGATCGTGATCTTCCTGATCGCGGAGCCGCATGGCATCGCCCAGCTGTGGCGCGTGGCCAAGGAAAAACTGAGACTCTGGCCTTTCCCGCACTAAGCGGGACCGGCCAAGCAAGACCGCGGGGCAATAACAAGATCAACCCCCGCTGTGACCCACATCGGACAATTCAAGGGAGGATGAGACCCGATGAAAATGAAACTGACAACTCTGGCGCTGGGCGCCGTGATGGCCGCTGGCCCTGCCATGGCGGACCTGGTGTTTCCGTCGCTGAGTTATCGTACCGGCCCCTATGCGGCCGGCGGTATCCCCTTTGCGGATGGCTATGCGGATTACTTTACGCTGGTCAATGAGCGCGACGGCGGCATCAATGGCGTGAAGGCAAAGGTCATCGAATGCGAGACTGGCTACAACACTGAGAAAGGTGTGGAATGCTATGAGTCGACCAAGGGCGAAGGCGCGCTGGTCTATCAACCGCTGTCCACCGGCATCACCTATCAGCTGATCCCAAAAGTAACCGCAGATGGCATTCCGCTGCACACCATGGGCTATGGCCGGACATCGGCGGCAAATGGCGAAGTGTTCAGCAATGTCTTCAACTATCCTGCCAACTACTGGGATGGTGCCTCGGGGATCATCAACTATCTGCTGGAAGAAAACGGCGGTGATCTGAACGGTAAGAAAATCTCGCTGCTGTTCCACAACTCCGCCTATGGCAAGGAGCCGATCCGGACGCTGGAGGAGCTGTCGAAGAAACACGGTTTCACCCTGTCGACACTGCCCGTCGACCACCCCGGTCAGGAGCAGAAATCCCAGTGGTTGCAGATCCGTCGCGACCGTCCGGATTTCGTGATCATGTGGGGCTGGGGCGTGATGAACCAGGTCGCCATTCAGGAAGCCGCCAATATTCGCTATCCGATGGAGAATTTCATCGGCGTCTGGTGGTCCGGTGCTGAGCATGACGTGATGGCGGCAGGCGAAAAGGCCAATGGCTACAAGGCTGTGACCTTCCATGGTGTGGGTCGTGACTTCCCTGTGTTCGGGGATATCCAGACGCATGTTGTGGACAAGGGGCTTGCGGCTGGTGCCGGCGATCAGATTGGCAACGTGCTCTATAACCGCGGCATGTATGCGGCGATGCTGGCTGTAGAAGCGGCAAAGACGGCCCAGGAAATCCATGGCACCAACGACATCACCCCGGCGATGATGCGTGATGGTATGGAAGCCTTGGAGATGCCCGAGGCGCGCATGTCTGCGCTGGGAATGCCGTATTTCGGTCCCTCCTTCAACGTTTCCTGTGAAAACCACGGTGGCCCCGGTCTGGTTGGGATGACCCAGTGGGATGCCTCGGCCAAAACCTGGAATCTGATCAGCGATTTCGCACCCAGCGACCGCGATGTGATCCAGCCGCTGATCGAGGAAGATTCCATGGCCTATGCCAAGGAAAACAACATCGAGGCGGGCTGCAAGTAACGCAGTCTGGTCTGTCCCCGGCTTTCGGTCGGGGGCGGATCTGCCGAACCGCGTCGCAGCTGGCGCGCATATCATCCGGTGCGGCGCGCGAGGGCCGCACCCACTGACAGACCCGGAACAGGGCGATCGGGTCAGGACCGCGTGAGGACAACAAAAGATGCTGGATACAGCCAAAACCACCGATGTTCAGGCAGAGACCCTGCTTGAGGTCAACAACATCGAAGTGATCTACAACCACGTGATCCTCGTTTTGAAGGGCGTCAGCCTGAAGGTCCCGAAGGGCGGGATCACCGCGCTGCTGGGCGGCAATGGCGCGGGCAAGACGACAACACTCAAGGCGGTTTCAAACCTGCTGCACTCGGAGCGGGGCGAGGTCACCAAAGGGTCGATCAGCTATCGCGGGGAGCGCATTCAGGATCGGGATCCTGCCGAACTGGTCAAAAAAGGTGTTATTCAGGTGATGGAAGGCCGTCACTGTTTCGAACATCTGACCGTTGAGGAAAACCTGCTGACGGGCGCTTATACACGCAGCGATGGCAATGCGAACATCCAGCGCGATCTGGAAATGGTCTATAGCTACTTTCCACGTCTGAAGGAGCGCCGCCGCAGCCAGGCGGGCTATACCTCGGGTGGGGAACAGCAGATGGTTGCCATGGGCCGCGCTTTGATGAGTCGCCCGGAAACGATCCTGCTGGACGAGCCATCAATGGGGCTGGCGCCGCAGTTGGTGGAACAGATCTTTGAGATCGTGAAGTCGATCAATGAAAATGAAGGGGTGACCTTCCTTCTGGCCGAACAGAACACCAATGTGGCGCTGCGCTACTCGCACTACGGCTACATTCTGGAATCCGGTCGTGTGGTGATGGATGGCCCCGCCGCTGAACTGCGCGAGAACCCGGATGTGAAGGAATTCTACCTCGGTATGTCCGACGACGGACGCAAGAGTTTCCGGGATGTGCGATCCTATCGCCGCCGGAAGCGGTGGTTGAGCTGAGGCGGGGTGCTGACATGACAAATTTTGACAGCCTTGAGACCCGCAGTGCAGAGGCCCGTGCCTCGGATTTGGCGGAACAGTTGCCACAGCAGATTGCCCGTGCCATGGCCGCGCCCGGTTATGGCGACAGCTTGCGGGATGTTGATGCCACATCCATTACTTCCGTCGCGGATCTGGCGGCTCTGCCGGTTCTGCGCAAATCCGACTTGGGCAAGGCACAGGCCGCGCATCCACCGTTTGGTGGGTTCACCGTGAAACCGGCCAGTGGTTTTGCCCATATCTTCCAGTCGCCAGGCCCGATCTACGAACCGGGTGGGGTGGATCATGACTGGTGGCGTATGGGGCGGTTCCTGCATGCGGCGGGTATTGGTCCCGGTGACGTGGTACAGAACTGCTTTGGCTACCATCTGACGCCGGCAGGTATGATTTTTGAGAATGGGGCGCGTGCCGTTGGCGCCGCGGTGCTGCCCGCGGGCACTGGCCAGACCGAGCTTCAGGTGACTGCGGCGCGTGACGTCGGGGCCACGGCCTATGCCGGGACGCCAGACTATCTGAAGGTGATCCTGGACAAGGCCGACGCCATGGGTGTGCAGCTGGGCTTTACCAAGGCGGCGGTCGGAGGCGGGGCCTTGTTCCCATCCCTGCGTCAGGAATATGCAGATCGTGGAATCACCTGTTTGCAATCCTATGCGACGGCGGATCTGGGCAATATCGCCTATGAGAGCGCGGCAATGGAGGGCATGATCGTCGATGAACAGGTCATCGTCGAGATTGTCACCCCCGGCACTGGTACGCCAGTTGCGGTGGGTGAAGTGGGCGAGGTTGTGGTGACCACGCTGAACCCGGACTATCCGCTCATCCGGTTTGCTACCGGGGATCTCAGCGCTGTGTTGCCGGGTGAATCCCCCTGTGGCCGCACCAACATGCGGATCAAAGGCTGGATGGGCCGCGCCGATCAGACCACCAAGATCAAGGGCATGTTTGTCCGCCCCGAACAGGTTGCGGCACTGGTCGACAAACACGATGAAATCGTGAAGGCGCGGGTCATTGCCAGCCGGGATGGTGAAATGGATGCTATGACCGTCCAGATCGAAGCACAGAACGGGGATGAAATCGCCTTTTCCCGCTCGGTTGTGGAAGTGCTGAAGCTGAAGGGGCGCGTGGAAGTGGTCGCCCCCGGAGCCCTGCCTAAAGACGGTTTGGTCATTGAGGACCAGCGCAGCTACGACTGATCCCCTGTCCTGTGGGGACCACCCGATCCGGGTATATCTGGCGCAACCGGGTTCCTCCCTCCGGTTGCGCCAGTTTTGGGTTCGCCAAACACAGTGACGTATGCGGGCGCGGCGAATGGCTGCGCTTTGCCATTGTTGCTGGCATTTCCGACGAAAATGATCGAAATAGAGGGCTGCACTGAGGTAGTCCTGCATTCATGCCAAAGATCACACCTATTTCACCCGTAACAGCAGAGGCTGAGCGTGTCGCCGCCGCAGGCGCTGTGCCATCCATTGCAGGCCCAAGCGGCCGTCGGGCGCGGCGAAAGAAACCCGGTGGTGCGCTGTTCGCCACTGTCGGTTGGGTGGTGGCCCTGGCGTGCCTATTGCCAATGCTGGCGGTGAGTCTTGCGGCTCTGACAGGCGGGACAGAGACGATCCGGCACCTGATGGACACGGTGTTGCCGGGGTATGCCGGAACCACATTGGTTCTGGTCCTGCTGGTGGCGCTGGGAACCGGAATGGTCGGTGTGGGTGCGGCCTGGCTGGTGACGATGACCCGCTTCCCAGGTGTGCGAATAATGGAGGTCGTGCTGATCCTGCCGCTGGCCTTCCCGGCCTATGTGTTGGCCTATGCCTATACCTTTGTTCTGGATCACCCCGGCGTTGTGCAGACGACATTGCGACAGGTGACCGGCTGGGGGCCGCGCGACTATTGGTTCCCGGAAATCCGTTCTGTCGGAGGGGCGGCGGTGATGCTGGTGCTGGTGCTTTACCCCTATGTTTACCTGTTGGCGCGGGCTGCGTTTCTGCAGCAAAGCGCGGGGGCCTTTCTGGCGGCGCGTGCGCTTGGCAATACCTCTCTGCAGGCATTCTGGCGGGTCAGCCTGCCGATGGCGCGCCCCGCGATCGCGTCCGGTGTTCTGCTGGCTGTCATGGAGACCATCGCTGATTTCGGTACCGTGAGTTATTTCGGCGTGCAGACCTTTGCCACCGGGATTTATACCAGCTGGTTTTCTCTGGCTGACCGGGCTGGTGCGGCGCAGTTGGCGCTATGTCTGCTTGGGTTTGCCTTGACCTTGGCAGTTGCGGAACGGGCCACACGCGGACGGGCGCGCTATCATCATGCAGGCAAGCATCAGGCCAAGATGCCACCGGTGGATTTGCGTGGGTTTAAGGCGGTTCTGGCGTTTGGTCTCTGTGTCCTGCCGGTTCTCTTGGGGTTCTTGTTGCCAGTTGTGATTCTGGCACAGATGGGGATGGAGTCGGAGCAGACCCTGCTGAGCAAACGCTATCTCGGGTTCCTGCAGAACTCGATTACATTGGCGATGACGGCGGCCATCCTGACGGTGGTCGCAGCAGTTTGCCTTGGGTTTTATCAGCGTCTGCGGCCGGGTCGGCCCTCTGCGTTGGCGGGGCATGTCTCGCGGTTGGGGTATGCGGTGCCGGGCGGGGTGATTGCGGTCGGGCTGATGGTGCCGTTTGCAGCCTTTGACAACGTTCTTGATGCCTGGATGCGGGCGAATTTCGAGATCCGGACCGGCCTGCTGATCACCGGGTCGATCTGGCTGCTGGTGGCCGCTTATATGGTGCGCTTTCTGGCGGCGGCCTTGGGCGCCTATGAGGGCGGGCAATCCACGGTGCATGCCAATATGGACGCTGCTGCGCGTTCGCTGGGGCAAAGCCCGCTGGGTATGCTGCGCCGGGTGCATCTGCCGATCCTGACGCCCAGCCTGATGACCGCTTTGCTGATTGTCTTTGTCGATGTGATGAAGGAGCTGCCTGCGACGCTGATCATGCGTCCTTTCAACTATGATACGCTGGCGGTTCAGGCCTATCGTCTGGCATCGGACGAGCGGCTGGAAGGCGCGGCGGTACCCTCGCTGGTGATCGTGCTGGTTGGCCTGTTGCCGGTGATCCTGATCTGTCGGCAGGTGGGGCGGCGCAGCTAAGTGCGGCCTCCTTTGGTGGCTCAGCTGTGCCACCAATCCTCAATATCTTCGCGGGAGATCCGGGCCGCGGGGCCAAGGGCAACAAGCACGGTTTCTTCCGCCTCGCAGCGTTTGGCAGAGACCTGTCGGCCAACCACATGCAGCTCATACCCGCCGCCGTTGGTCAGCACAAAGCCCTTCATCCGGTAAAGGCCATCGGGCCGGTTCGCCAGTTTGTCACCCAAGCGGCAGCGGTCCATGGGGGCGGTGCTGCGATGGTGCCAGGTGGCATAGGCATGATGGGCGGATTTCTCACTGGTCCTGCCCACAGGCAAAGGCAACACGTCAAACAGGAGATCGGCAATAGGAGCGTCTGCCAAAAGTGTTGGCGTGCGGGCGCCAAGGGCGTTCAGCTGTTCCATAACCGCGCTCGACGGGGTGTCACATTTGCTGATCAGCACCAGATCTGCGGCCCGGATCTGCTGGCTTGCCTGATCACGCAAGAGATCATCGCCAAGGAGATCCGAGAGGTTTTCACCGTCGGCAACGGTGATGATCCCGCCGTAGGACAGCTGAGCTTCGTTCACCACGGTGTTGGCGATGGCCACCGGATCGGAGAGGCCGCTGGCCTCGATCACGATGTGATCCGGGTGGCTCTCTTCTGCCAGAACGCGGTGCAACGCGGCGGTCAGATCCTCCCCTAGCGTGCAGCAGACGCAGCCATTGCTGAGTGCGATGGTCTGTGAATTGGCATCTTGAAGAAGGCTTTCATCAATGTTGATGCGGCCGAAATCATTAACCAATACCGTTAGGCGCAGCCCGTGATCCTCGCTCAGGAGACGGTTGATCAGGGTGGTTTTGCCTGCGCCAAGATAGCCGCTGATGATGGTGACGGGGATTCGGTTCATCGGGTGCGCCCCAATGGAATGATATGGTCACGCATGGCTCGTCCCCCGCTCTGCATCACTGAATTCGGGCTGCAGCTATAGGTGGTCTTATCCCGTCCGTCCACCCACGGCGCGACGTCTGTTCAAGTTGGTATCGGCAGCAATTACCGCGATTGAGTTATGGCGTATCCGCTTTGTTGGGGGGGCACCTCAGACAATGCGATTGGCGATAGGCAGCGGGGTCGCCCTAAAATCACGGGGACCCGAGAGGGGCTTTGTCCGCCGGGCAGCAAAACCATGAAAAAGGGATGGAAGCCGTGTTGAACCGCAATGAATTGATTATTCGCATTGTCCTGTTGGGGCTGGGGGCGACGGCCTTCATGGATCTCTGGGCGATTGCCGCCGATGCGTTGTTTGGTGTTCCGCAGAGCAATTTTGCGGTGGTCGGGCGCTGGCTTGGCCATATGCCTGAGGGGGTGTTCACCCACGACAGTATCCGCAAGGCGGCGCCGGTGGCGAATGAGGCCGCACTGGGCTGGACTGCACACTACAGTGTTGGCGTGATCTTCGCGGCGGTCTTCGTGGCGGTTGGTGGGCAGCGTCAACTGCTGCAGCCGGGGCCGGTTGCACCGATTCTCTTTGGTCTGGTGACGGTAGTGGCCCCGTTCTTCATCCTGCAGCCGGCACTGGGCGCGGGTATCATGGCGGCAAACAAACCCAATCCGGATGCCGCGCGGCTGAAGAGCCTGATGTCGCATTTCTCGTTCGGGCTGGGGCTGTATGTGGTGGCGTATGGCCTGTCCCGTCTGGCGCCCAAGGGTCAGTCTGGATCTGGGGATCAGGTTTCACCGGCAGAATAGGTCGGTTGCGGTGCGTCCTTCAGAACAACAAAGGCGCAGTAGAATTTCCTGCGCCTTTATCTTTAGATCAATGACGCATATGCGCCGGTCGTCCCACTGGGGGGATTATTCCCAGCCCACCTGATTGAAGATTTTCTGGGCGGTGGGGATGTTCTTGGCCACGTCGGACAGCTGAACATCATCCGGCTTGAAGTGACCGAGTGCTGCGATGCTGGGGGCCAAGGCGACGCCGGGGACCGCGGGGTATTCGTCATTGCCAGCAGAGAAATACTGCTGTGCCTGATCGGAGGCGAGGTATTCCAGGAACTTTACCGCGTTGTCTTTGTTGGGGGCGTTTACCGCCACACCACCGCCGGACAGGTTCATATGCGCGCCTTCTGCATCCTGCGCAGGGAAGACCCAACCGATCATGTCGCGATCTGCTGAGAGGCCTTTCACGTCTTTGCGGATGGAGCGGGCGAAGTAGTAGCTGTTGCCGACTGCGATTTCGCATTCGCCAGAGACGATGCCGCGCAGCTGGTCGGTGTCACCACCCTGCGGTGCGCGGGCCATGTTGGCAACGACGCCTTTTGCCCAGTCGGTTGCAGCCTCTTCACCGTGATGGGTGACGATCGAGGCCAGCAGGGTCTGGTTGTAGGTGTTGGTCGACGACCGGATGCAGACCTGACCTTTGTAGGCGGGATCGGCGAGATCGAGATAGGTTTTTGGCGGGTTGGCGACGTCTGCCTTGTCAAAGAAGATGATGCGCGCGCGTTGCGAGAAGCCGAACCACTGGTTGTCTGCATCCTGCAGATAACCGGGAACGCGGGCTTCCAGCGTGTCGCTGTCGATGGCCTGCAGCAGGCCTTCGTTCTTGGCGCGGGCAAGGCGAGAGGTGTCGACCGTCAGCAGAATGTCGGCGGGAGAGTTCGCACCCTCGGCGCTCATGCGGGCGATCAGCTCGTCGGCTTTGCCTTCGATGCGGTTGATGGTGATGCCGGTGGCCTCTTCAAAATCAGAGTAGAGACGTTCGTCGGTATCATAGTGGCGCGAGGAGTAGAGGTTCAGCTCACCCTCGGCAGCGGCAGATGTTGCGACGGCGGCGACCAAGGCGCCTGCAAGAATGGTGGTCGATTTCAGCATGGTACATCCCATCTATTCAAAACACTCAGGGGTCTTGGCCAGTGGCGTCGAACCCGACTGATTTGCTCAGATAAAGAGTTTCAGCACAATTGCAAAGCAAAACCGACAAAAAGAATCAGAAAAAGACGCAGGCCTCTGCGACCTGGTTATTTGTGGCGATGTGAGGGGGACAAAATAAAAAAACCGCATCCGAAGATGCGGTTTTCAAATCAGCTAAGCTGCGTCTGGCAATCAGCCCTGGCGTGCTTTAAAGCGGCGCTGGGTCTTGTTGATCACATAGACACGGCCCTTGCGACGCACAACGCGGCAATCACGGTGCCGGTTCTTGAGCGAGCGGAGCGAGTTCTTGACCTTCATGGCCTATCTCCTGTTCTGCGGCGCGAACCAGCGCCTGGGTTGCGGGGCTCCGATCGTTGGACCAGAGCAATGAATTCATGGTGGGCGATACAAGGTTCGAACTTGTGACCCCTTCGATGTCAACGAAGTGCTCTACCACTGAGCTAATCGCCCATGAATACCTACGCTTTCGGCCGGCCCCAAATTGAAAGGGGCGCGGATGACCGCGCCGGTGAGGGGTCTATAAAATGAGTCGGAGAGGGGTGCAAGAGCTTTTGACCGCAGAAATTTCCGGTCTATGCTGTTTCTTGTATCTGATCGGCCGGAGCCTGCATGTCTGACACAGTATATTTGGTGGAAATGCCACAGGAATTGCGGTCTGGGGTTGTTTTTGCCTCGCCGCACAGCGGATCGGACTACAGCGCGGCGTTTCTGGCGCAGACGATTCTTGATCCTTTGCAGCTGCGCAGTTCGGAAGACGCCTTTGTTGATCAGCTGTTCGCAGCCGCGCCGCGATTCGGAATGCCCCTGCTGACGGCGCGGGCGCCCCGCGCCTATCTCGATCTCAACCGTTCCACAGAAGAGCTGGACCCGGCGCTGATTGAGGGGGTCATCAAACGCGGGCAGAACCCGCGGGTGGCTTCGGGGCTGGGCGTGGTACCACGTGTGGTGGCCCATGGGCGGGCGATCTATCGTGGCAAGCTGAGCCAGAGCGAGGCGAGTCAGCGGATCGCCTCCTATTGGCGGCCATATCACGCTGCATTGCAGCAGCTTCTGGATCAGGCGCGGATCGGGTTTGGACAGGCGGTGCTGATTGACTGCCATTCGATGCCGCATGAGGCGATATCTGCTGCCGGGCGCCGGGGGGCTGGGCTGCCTGATGTCGTGCTGGGGGACAGGTTCGGCGCTGCCGCCTCCTCCGAGGTTATGGACCGGGTCGAAGCGGCGTTTGTCGGCGCCGGGCTGCGCGTGGCGCGCAACACCCCCTTTGCGGGAGCCTATATTACGCAAACCTATGGTCGCCCATCGCGTGCGCAACATGCAGTGCAGGTCGAAATTGATCGGAGCCTCTACATGAATGAGGCGCGCGTGGAAAAAACCGCTGATTTTGCCGCGCTGCAGATGGTGCTGACCGATGTGATTGCGGAACTGTCGCGGCTGAATTGTGATCCGGTGCCTCTCGCAGCGGAGTAAGTCAGGCCGCTGTTAGCGAAGGGCGCGACCTTTCTGGATGGCAGATTTGCCAAAACGTTCGCGAATGGCATCTGTCGCGCGCTCGGCTTTGGCGCGCTGACCCGCCTGAGGGTCGAGCAGATCACCGGTGATATCGGCCTGGGTTTCCGGGACCAGATCGGAAATGCCACAGCCAAGCAGCCGGTAGGGACCTTCGTTGCCAACCTGATCCAGCAGGGCACGGGCAGTGCGATAAATGGTGTCGGCGATCTGCGTGGCGTCGCGCAGGGAGTGCCTCCGGGTGAGGCTGCTGTGATTTGCGCGTTTCAGCTTCAGCG